>DASTMN010000121.1:0-9592 GCA_035714165.1 Rhizomicrobium sp. | reverse complement strand
GCCGCATCCCATTCGGCCGGGCCTTCCGCCTTGGCGATGATGCGGCCCTGCGGGTCGATCAGCAGCGTGACCGGCAGCGAATACACCTTGAGCTGGCGCATCATCACCGTTTTGCTGTCCAGCAGCGTGTCCAGGGCGGCGGCGTCATGGCTTTTGAGGAAGGCCGAGGCCGTTTCCGGCGTGCTGCCGCGCGTGACATCCACCGCCAGCACGGTCATGCCGGGCACCTGCTGCCTGAGGCGGGCCAGCGCCGGAAGCTCGGCCACGCAGGGGGCGCACCAGGTCGCCCAGAGGTTCAGCAGGACATATTTGCCCCGGTAATCGGCCAGCGCATGGCTGGCCCCGGCCCCGTCCGTAAAGTCCACCGCGGGCGCGTTCCGGGGCGCCTGTTGCAGCGTCAGGACCTTGAGGCTGGCGGGCGGCCCCAGGGACTCATGGACATTCATCATGCCTTTCCCATATAGAACCCCCATTGCCACGGCGGCGGCGAGCACCGCGACGATCAGGATTTTCGTGGTCTTGTTCTGCATGGCGGCCTTTGGGTGAGAAAATGAGCACCAACAAGATGTGGGGCGGGCGGTTCGAATCCGGGCCCGCGGCGATCATGCGGGAGATTACCCCCTCGATCGGTTTCGACAAGCGGCTGGCGGCGGAAGACATCGCCGGAAGCCGCGCCCATTGCCGCATGCTGGCCACCGAGGGGATCATTTCCAAGGATGACGGCCAGAAGATCCTGGCCGGGCTGGATGCGGTGGAAAAGGAAATCGCCGCCGGGGACTTCGTCTTCAAGCGCGAACTGGAAGACATCCACCTGAATATCGAGGCACGGCTGGCCGAACTGATCGGCCCCGCCGCCGGGCGGCTGCACACCGCGCGCTCGCGCAACGACCAGGTGGTGACCGATTTCCGCCTCTGGGTCCGCGCCGCCTGCACACGGGCCGAGGACGGCCTTCTGGAACTCCAGCGCGCCCTGCACGCCCAGGCCGGGCAGCACCTGGACACCATCCTGCCGGGCTTCACCCATATGCAGGTGGCCCAGCCGGTCACCTTCGCCCATCACCTGATGGCCTATGTGGAGATGTTCGGCCGCGACCGCGCCCGCTTCGAGGACGCCCGCAAGCGGATGAACGAATCCCCGCTGGGCAGCGCCGCGCTGGCGGGTACGTCCTTCCCCATCGACCGCGACGCCACCGCCAAGGCGCTGGGCTTCGCCCGGCCGATGCGCAACTCGATGGACGCCATTTCGGCGCGCGACTTCGCGCTGGAATACCTGGCGGCCTGTTCGATCTGCGCCGTGCATCTGTCGCGGCTGGCGGGCGAACTGGTGCAATGGTCCACCCAGTCCTTCGGATTCGTGAAGCTGTCGGACGCCTTCACCACCGGCTCCTCTATCATGCCGCAGAAGCGCAACCCCGACGCCGCCGAACTGGTGCGGGGCAAGACCGGCCGGGTGCTGGGCGACTTCGTGGCGCTGGCCACCGTGGTCAAGGGCCTGGTGCTGACCTATGGCACCGACCTGCAGGAAGACAAGGAGCGGGTGTTCGACGCCGCCGACACGCTGGAAATCTCCATCGCGGCGATGGCGGCGATGATGGCCGACCTCACCGCCAATCCGGCGCGCATGAAGGCCGCCGCCGAAGCGGGCTATCCCACCGCCACCGACCTGGCCGACTGGGTGGTGCGGGTGCTGAAAAAGCCCTTCCGCGAGGCTCATCATATCGCGGGCTCCATCGTGAAGGCGGCGGAAGACCGCGGCCTGACGCTGGACGCGCTGCCGCTGGACGAGATGCAGAAAATCGAACCGGGCATCACGCAGGAGGTTTACGCCGTGCTGTCGCTGGAGTCCTCGGTGAACGCCCGCATGAGCCTGGGCGGCACCGCCCCGGCGCGGGTGCGCGAGCAGCTGGCCTATTGGAAGGGGCTTCTCACATGAAGGCCCTCCTTGTCCTCGCTGCCCTTTCGCTGATGGTCGCGGCCTGTGGCGTGAAAAGCGACCTGGTGAAGCCCAACGGCCAGCCCACGGCGCGGGGCCAGAACGATCCGTCCAAGCCGCCCTATCCGATCGGGCGTTAGGGATGGTCAACCACTTCCAGTACCGCGATGGCGTGCTCTGCGCCGAAGAGGTGCGGCTGGACGAACTGGCGCGCACGGTCGGCACGCCCTTCTACTGCTATTCCACCGCCACGCTGGAACGCCACTTCAAGGTGTTCGCGGGCGCGCTGCCCAAGGATTCGCTGATCGCCTATGCGGTCAAGGCCAACGACAACCTGGCGGTGCTGAAGACGTTGGGCCGGCTGGGCGCGGGCGCCGATGTGGTGTCGGGCGGCGAACTGGCCAAGGCGCTGGCGGCGGGCATTCCAGCGAGCAAAATCGTCTTTTCGGGCGTCGGCAAGACCAGGGCCGAAATGCGCACCGCGCTGGAGGCGGGCATCCACCAGTTCAACGTGGAGAGCGAACCGGAACTGGCGGCGCTGAACGCGGTCGCGCTGGCGATGGGCAAGCGCGCGCCCGTCTCGCTGCGGATCAATCCCGATGTGGACGCCAAAACCCACGCCAAGATCAACACCGGCAAGGCCGAGACCAAGTTCGGCATTCCCTTCATCCATGCGCGCGAGGCCTATGCCCATGCCGCCACGCTGAAGGGGATCGAGGTGGTGGGCGTGGATGTGCATATCGGCAGCCAGATCACCGACCTCGATCCGTTCGAGGCCGCCTTCACCCGCATCGGCGAGCTGATCGCGCAACTGCGCGCCGACGGCCATGCCATCAGCCGCCTGGACTGCGGCGGCGGGCTGGGCGTGCCTTATGCCCATGACAATGCGCCGCCGCCCGACCCCACCGCCTATGGCGCGATGGTGACGCGGGTGACGCGCGACTTCGGCTGCCGCCTGTCCTTCGAGCCGGGCCGACTGATCGCCGCCAATGCGGGCATCCTGGTATCGGAAGTGATCTATGTGAAGCGCGGCGACGCCAAGACCTTCCTGATCATTGACGCCGGGATGAACGACCTTGTGCGCCCGGCCATGTATGACGCCTGGCATGAGATCGTGGCGGTCAGGGAACCCGTGCCCGGTTCCCCGCGCCCGGTTTACGATGTGGTGGGGCCGGTGTGCGAAACCAGTGACCTTTTCGCGGCGGCGCGGCCATTGCCTGAACTGAAATCGGGCGATCTTGTGGCAATCCTGTCGGCAGGCGCCTATGGCGCGGTGATGGCGGGTGACTACAATGCCCGGCCGCGCGTGCCGGAAGTCTTGGTGTCGGGCGGGCAATGGGGCATCGTGCGCCCCAGAGAGAGCCATGCCGATCTCATCGCCAAGGACCGCATTCCCGACTGGCTTTCCGGCTGACACGCTGGATCGTCGCATCGCCGCCGCGCGCGGCGTGCTGGCGGTCGAACGCATCCTGCCGCGCCTGTGGCCCGCCGCCGCTTTCGCCGGTTTCTATCTGGCGCTGGCCCTGACGGGTATTTTCCCGTTCATCCCCTGGCCGGTGCAGGCGCTGCTGCTGGCCGCCACCATCACCGCCATCGGCCTGTCGCTGGCCGAGGGCTTTGCCGATTTCCGCTGGCCGCGCGGCATTGACGGCGCGCGGCGGCTGGAACGCGACAACCATCTGGCGCACCGCCCCATCTCCGAACGCCATGACCGGCTGGCGGGCGGCGACGGTTTTGCCCGCCAGCTTTGGGCGCTGCACCAGGCGCGCACCCTGCCCGCCAAGTTCCGCATCGCCCTGCCCCAGGCCGATATCGCCGCGCGCGATCCGCACGGCCTGCGCTGGTATCTGGTCATCGCGCTGGCGGCCGGCCTGATCTGGGCGCGCGGCGACACCTGGCCCCGGCTGGTGGCGGCATTCGACAGCGGCGCGGGCGCCGCCGCCACGCTGGACGCCTGGATCGACCCGCCGCCCTATACCGGCCTGCCGCTGCAAAGCCTGCGGATGGGCGATGGCAACACCATCGCCGTGCCGCAGGGATCGGTGCTGAACCTGCGCGTGCATGGCGCGCCGCGCCGCCCCGGCCTGGCCGCCGGATCGAACGATGCGCCGCGCTTCGCGGGCGAGGAGGGTGAATATTCCAGCAATGTGATCGTGTCGTCCTCCGCGCGGGTGCGGGTGCAGGTGGGCGGCAGGGCCATCGGCCAGTGGCACATCGAGGCGGTGCCCGATATGCGGCCCAGCATCGAACTCACCGCCACGCCCCGGCGCACCGAACAGCTTGCCACGCGCTTCGCCTTTAAGGGCGGCGACGATTACGGCATCGCCTCGCTGAGAGCGGTGATCGTGCCGGAAGGCAAGCCCGCCGCGAAACCCCTGCGGGCCGAGCTGCCCTTGGCCGCGCCCAATGCGCGCAAGGTGGAACAGGAAGCCTTTGTGGACCTGACCAGCCATCCCTATGCCGGGATGATGGTGCAGGCGCATCTGGAAGCGCGCGACGCCATCGGCCAGACCGGCACCAGCCGCACCGTCCACTTCCGGCTTCCGGCGCGGGTCTTCACCGATCCGCTGGCCCGTGCCCTGATCGAGCAGCGGCAGGTGCTGGCGACCGCGCAGAAGGGCCGCGAAAACATCATGACGGCGCTGGACGCGCTCTCCATCGAGCCGGAGCGTTTCTATGAGGGCCAGCACGATATCTATCTGGCGATCCGCAATGCCTTTTACGGAGTCCGCAACGCCCGGACCGAAGCCGATATCGAACGCGTCCAGCGCCTGTTGTGGGACACCGCGCTGAAACTGGAGCGCGGCGGCCTGCTGTCGGCGGCGGAGGAACTGCGCAAGCTGCAGGCCATGCTGACCGCCGCCATGGCTTCGGGCGCGCCGCAGGAGGTGATCGAGGAACTGCTCAAGCGCTACGACCAGGCGATGCAGCGCTACCTGCAGGCGATGGCCGCCAATCCGCCGCCGCCCGGCCAGGAACCGCTGTCGCCCGACGCCAAGACGCTGGGCATGAACGACATCCAGACCCTGATGCAGATGATCCAGAAACTGACCGAGGCGGGCGAGCGCGAACAGGCGGCGCAGCTTCTGGCCATGCTGCAATCCATGCTGGAAAACCTGCGCCTGACACAGGGCGGCGGTGCGGGCGGCATGGGCCAGCAATCGCCACAGGACAAAAAGCGCAACGAGCAGATTCAAAAGTTCGGCGGGCTGATGAACAAGCAGCGCGACCTGATGGACCGCACCTTCCGCCAGGGTCAGGGCCAGGGCAGCCCGAAGGATGGCGGGCCGCAGGGGCTGGCGCGCCAGCAGGGCGAATTGCAGCGCGAACTGGGCGAGGCGATGAAGGGCATGGACCCCAAGGCGCAGCAGAAGATGCGCGAGGCCGGACAGGCGATGGGCCAGGCCCAGGGCGCGCTGGGGCAGAACGACCTGCCCAATGCGGGCAATGCGCAGAACCAGGCGCTGGAAGCGATGCGGCAGGGCGCCGAGGCGCTGGCGCGGCAAGACCAGCAGGGCCAGCAGCAGGGCCGCGCGGATCCGCTGGGGCGCGGGCCGTCGCCCTTCGGCAATTCCGGCGTGAAGATTCCCGGCCCCACCGACCTGGCGCGCGCGCGGGAGATTTTGCAGGAACTGCGCCGCCGCGCCGCCGAGATGGGGCGGCCGCAGGCCGAACGCGACTATCTGGACCGGCTGCTCAAGGCCTTCTAGCCGACCAGCGTCAGCCCGGCACTTTGCCGATATACGGCAGGCCGCGGAACTTGCCCGCATCGTCCATGCCATAGCCGATCACGAAATCATTGCCGATGGGAAAGCCCACGAAATCGGCCCGCGCCACCGCATCGGGGCGCTGCTTGTCCAGCATCACCGCCACCTGCACGCTGGCCGCGCCCGCGGCCTGAATCAGCGACACCGCCTTGGCGATGGTGCGGCCCGCATCCAGCACGCCGTCTATCACCAGCACATGACGGCCCGCGATCTGCTCCGACGGCCCGGCGATCATCGAAATGGCGCTGGCCACCCGCTTGTCGCCATAGGAGCGCAGCCACAGCATCTCGATATCCAGCGGCACGCCTTCCCAGGCCAGCGCCCGCACCAGGTCGGCGGCGAAGACGAATCCGCCCACCAGCACCGGCATGGCGATATCCGGGCGCAGCGGCGCGGCTGCGATCTGGCGCGCCAGCACGCCCACCCGGTCGCGGATCTGTTCGGCGCTGAACAGGGTATCGGGGGCCATCAGGGCGCGTCTTTGGCGAAGCGCACTTCCAGATGCCGCGCCGCGGCGGGCGGACTGGAAAGGCGGGTGACGAAGGGCACCGACTGGCCGGGCGCCAGCACCGTCGCGCCGGGCTTGAAGGTCCAGTGATAGATTTCCTTGTTGTCGGCGTCGCTCAGCGTCACCCGCACCGTCTGGGGCACCGGCAACTGGCGCTTGCCGGCATTGACGATCATGCCGGTCACCGCCAGCACGATCTGGCCGTCCTCGCTTTCGCGGCGGTAGTTCACCTGGCGGAAATCGATGCCGGTGGCGTTCACCGGCAGGCCCAGGCTGGAATAGACCCCGGCCGATTGCGGCCAGATCACCGCGATGTCCTGACGGTAGCGCACCGCCGAGACCGCGATCAGCAGCACCACTGCGATCAGGCCGATCCAGCCCGCCGCCACCGCCAGCTTGGGGCCCAGCGGGGCCCGCTCCCGGTCGGGCGCGGCGGGCGCGGGCGCATAGGCGCGGGTGCCTGACGCGGGATGGACCGGATAGGGGTCGTCGTCGGCCGCCTGGGGAACCGGCGCGGCGGCGACGGCGGCGGCGTCCGGCAGCGGGTCCTCGGCGGCGGGCGGCGCGGGCTCCTCCGCCGCCTGGTGCCAGCTATGGCCGCATTTGGCGCAGCGGACGCTGCGCCCGGCGGCGGGGAATTTGGACCCGTCCACGGAATAGCGCGTACCGCATGAAGGACAGGTGAGAATCATGTCCGGCCCGTTGATTGTGCAAAAGAAAATACGGTCCGGGCCAGATGACCGCAAGGCATGTCCCGCGTATGGTCCCCCCATGGTTCGTTTTGAAAATGTCGGCATGCGCTACGGCACCGGGCCGGAAGTCCTGCGCGATGTGAGCTTCTCGCTGGAGCCGGGATCCTTTACCTTCCTGACCGGCCTGTCGGGCGCGGGCAAGACCACGCTTTTGAAGCTGATCTATGTCGCCGAGCCGCCCAGCCGGGGCCTGATCACCCTGTTCGGCGCCGACCTGGCCACCGCCACCCGCCGCGACCTGCCCGCCCTGCGCCGCCGCATCGGCGTGGTGTTCCAGGATTTCCGCCTGCTGGACCATCTGTCGGCCTTCGACAATGTGGCGCTGCCGCTGCGGCTGGCGGGCAAGCGGGTGGCCGATTTCGCCCATGACGTGCGCGAGCTTCTGTCCTGGGTGGGGCTGGGCGACCGGATGCATGCCCGCCCGCCCACTTTGTCGGGCGGCGAGCAGCAGCGCGTGGCCATCGCCCGCGCCGTGGTGGCGCGGCCCGACCTGCTGATCGCCGACGAACCCACCGGCAATGTGGACCCCGAAATGGGCGCGCGGCTGATCCGGCTGATCGCCGAACTGAACCGGCTGGGCACCACGGTGCTGATCGCCACCCATGACCGCGCCCTGATCGAGGCGACACGGGCGCGCGAGATCCGGCTGGTGGAAGGGCGGCTGGTGGAACTGCGTCCGACGATGAGGACCGCGCCATGAGGGAGAGCGCCAACGCCATCCTGCCGCGAGACAAGGGAGCGGCCCCACTGGATTTCGTCATCGCCGTGATGGCCTTCCTGGCGGCGCTGGCGCTGGGCGCCTCGCTGGTGGCCAGCCGCGCCGCCGAAGGCTGGCAGAGCGGTCTGTCCGACCGCATCACGGTGCAGGTGGTGCCGCCGGAAAGCGGCGACATCCAGGCCGGGCTGAAAGCGGAAACCGACGCGGCGCTGCGCCTGTTGCAGGCCACGCCCGGCATCGCCCATGCCCGGCTGCTGTCGGATGCGGAGATCAACGCGCTGGTCGAACCCTGGATCGGCAAGGACGGCGTGGTGGCGGGCATTCCCCTGCCGCGCCTGATCGACGCGGCGGTGACGCCGGGCGCGGAGGTGGATACGGCCAGGCTGGACACCGCGCTGAAGGAAGCCGCGCCCCATGCGCTGCTGGATGATCACCGCCGCTGGATGGCGCGGCTGAAAGGGCTGGCCGATGCGGTGCGCTATTCGGCTTACGGCATCCTGCTGCTGATCGCGGGCGCGACGGCAGCGGCGGTATCCTTTGCGACGCGCGCCGGGCTGGACGCGCATCACGAGATGGTGGCGCTGCTGCACCAGATGGGCGCCTTGCCCGGCTTCATCGCCCGCGCGGTGGAATGGCACTATTTCGTCTCCGCTTTGTTCGCCGCCGCGCTGGGAACGCTGTTCGCGGCGCTGTTCTTTCTGGGCGCGGGCGGGCTGGAGATTTTCGGGCTGGAAGCAGTGCCGTTCCTGCCGCCGCTGTCGCTGCGCTGGACGGAAATCCCCTGGCTGCTGGCGGTGCCGGTGATGACCTCGCTGATCGCCTGGGCGACGGCGCGGCTTTCGGTCCTGTCGGTGGTCAAGGCGATCTATTGAGCGCCGCACAGGCGGTTTGCTATCCTGAGAAGCGAGATCGGAGCCTTAAGTCTCTTGCGCGTTTTTCTCTCCGTCGTCCTTTTGCTGCTGCTGGGTTATGCCCTGGGCTTTGTGCTGTTCGTCAGCAGCCTGCCCGCGCCGCCACAGGTGCCGCCCCGCGCCGACGGCATCGTGGCGCTGACCGGCGGCGGCGAGCGACTGGACGCGGCGGTGGCGCTGCTGGAACAAAGCGGCGGCAAGCGGCTGCTGGTCAGCGGCGTGTCGGTGGCCACCACCAAGGAAACCGTGGGCAGGCTGGCCGAAGGCGGGCCGCGCTATGACTGCTGCGCCGATATCGGCTATGCCGCCGACGACACCCACGGCAACGCGCTGGAAGCCTATGACTGGGCGCGCGAGCATGGCTTTTCCAGCCTGGTGATCGTCACCAGCCGCTATCACATGCCGCGCACCCTGCGCGAATTCTCCGCCGTGATGCCCGGCATCACGCTGCTGGCCTATCCGGTGGACCAGAGCGGCATCGATCTCAGCGGCTGGTGGACCCATCCGCGCACCGTCGCGCTGCTGCATCGCGAATATGTGAAATACCTCGCCAGCCTGGTGACGACCCGCCTAGCGGGCGGCGCATGATCCTGGTCCGCTCGACCCTGTTCTTCCTGTGGTTCGCCGTCACCTCCACGGTGATGGCGATCCTGTTCCTGCCGGTGGTGGTGTCGCGCCGCGCCACGCGCTGGCTGTCGCGCAGCTGGGCGCGCGTCACGCTATGGGGCCTGCGCGTGCTGGCGGGAATCGATTTCGTCGTGCGGGGCACCCTGCCGCGCACCCCGGTTCTGGTCGCCGCCAAGCATATGAGCATGTGGGACACGCTGGCCCTGTGGCTGGTGCTGGACGATCCGGGCATCGTGCTGAAGCGCGAACTGCTGCGGGTGCCTTTTTACGGCTGGTACCTGGCGCGCGCCGCCGCCATTCCCATCGACCGGGGCGCGGGCGCCAGCGCCCTGCGCAAGATGAGCCAGGCGGCGCGCGCGATGCTGGCGCAAGGCCG
>DASTMN010000120.1:0-2821 GCA_035714165.1 Rhizomicrobium sp. | reverse complement strand
GATGGTGGCGGGCCAGTTGGCCTTGCCCGCCAGCAGCGGCGCCAGCACATCGAGCCTGTCCAGGCTGGCATAGATTTCCACCAGCGGCTTGTGGGCGCCCAGGCCCTTCACATCGTCGGCCCGCAGCATCAGGTCCAGTGTTCTGGCTTCGCCATTGCGGCGCATATGGAACTGGAAGCGCGCCGCGCTGACGCCGCCCTCGACGCTGGCCTGGGCGATATCCAGGTCCAGCCGCGCCAGGCCATCGCCGGTGCGCGTGGCGCTGCCGCGCAGCGAACCCGGCAGGAAGTGGATTTCATGGATGCCCGCCGTGGCGTCGGTCCATTTCAGGGTCTGCACGCCCGCCGCCTCGAACACATCCTGCGCCCTGCCATAGGTCAGGGCATGGATGGCGAAACGCTGGCTGCGCCATTCGAACGGTCCGTGCGCCGCCGCGCCGCCCGCCGAGAAACCGGTGAAATCGGCATCCAGCCGGAAGGGAAAGCCCGCCACCTTTACGGCGGTCCAGTTCAGGGTGATGCCGGGCGCGGCCTCGCGGCCCTTGATCGCGGCCAGCCGCTTTTCAAAGGCGGCGGCGGCGAACCACCAATGCACCATGATGCCCACAATCAGCAGGGCGAAGGCGGCCAGGGGGGCATAGAGCCAGAAGCGGCTGGAATATCTCATGCGCCAAATCTAGCTACACTTGGAATAGCCGCAAGAGAGACAGGAGTCGCAGCCCTCGATGCGGACAAAGCTGGCATCGCCGCAGCGGGGGCAGAAACGCGCCCGCGCGCTGTCCCGCGGGGCCATGGCGGGCGGCGCGGCAGGCGTCATGCCAGCCAGCTCGCGCCCGTCCAGGAAGCCGATCTCGACCAGGTGCCGTTCGATGATCTCGCCGATTGCCGCCAGCAGGGACGGCACATAGCGGCCGTTCATCCACTGGCCGCCGCGCGGATCGAAGATGGCCTTCAGTTCCTCCACCACGAAGCTGACATCGCCGCCGCGCCGGAACACCGCCGAGATCATGCGGGTCAGGGCCAACGCCCAGGCATAGGCCTCCATGTTCTTGGAGTTGATGAAGACCTCGAAGGGCCGCCGCCGCCCATCCTTCTCGATGTCGTTGATGGTGATGTAGAAGGCATGGTCGCTGTCCAGCCATTTGATCTTGTACGTGCGGCCCAGCAGGGCGTCCGGCCGGTCGAGGGGCCGGGTCATATAGACCACGCTGGCCCCGCTTCGCGGCTCGGGCCGGGGGTCCGGCAAGGGCAGCGGCAGTTCCGGCTCGGCGGCGTCACGGCGGATCACCGCTTCGGCAGGAATGGCGTCCGCCGGTTCTACAAAAGAAGTTTCGAGCACCGATCCGGTCACTTCGTTGGGGCGATAGGTGGTGCAGCCCTTGCAGCCGGTGTCATAGGCCTCCCGGTAAACGTCCGCGAAATCGGCGAAGGCGATGCCCGCCGGAACATTGATGGTCTTGGAAATGGCGCTGTCGATGAAAGGCTGGCTGGCGGCCTGCACCGCCATGTGATCGGCGGGCGACAGGGTCTGGGCGGTGACGAAATAATCCGGCAGCGGCGTATCCGCGCCGTACCTGGCGCGGAAGACGCGCACGGCATGGTCGCTGACCTTTTCCTCGCGCCGGGTGCCATCCGGTTGCAGCACCTTGCGGGTATAGTCGAAGGCAAAGACCGGCTCGATGCCGCTGGAGACATTGTCGGCCAGCAGCGAAATGGTGCCGGTGGGCGCGATGGAGGTCAGCAGCGCGTTGCGGATGCCGTGGGCGGCGATGCCGTCGCGGATATCCTGGGGCAGGGCGGCGATATGGGGACGGCGCAGATATGCGTCCGCGTCGAACAGCGGAAAGGCGCCCTTTTCGCGCGCCAGTTCGATGCTGGCGCGATAGGCGGCGCGGTTGATGGTTTCCAGCCATGTGCGGATCAGGATCAGGCTGTCCAGCGATCCGTAACGCTGGCGGCAGAAGATCAGCGCGTCGGCCAGCCCCGTCACGCCCAGCCCGATGCGGCGCTTGGCGCGGGCTTCCTGGGCCTGCGCCTTCAGCGGAAAGCGCGAGACGTCGATGGCATTGTCCAGCATCCGCACGGCTGTGGCGGTCAGTGCTTCCAGCGCCTCCAGGTCCATCGCCGCATCGGCTTCGAACGGGTTCTTCACCAGCCGCGCCAGGTTGATCGAACCCAGCAGGCAGGCGCCATAGGGCGGCAAGGGCTGTTCGCCGCAGGGGTTGGTGGCGGCGATGGTCTCCACATAGCCCAGATTGTTCTGCTGGTTGATGCGGTCGATGAAGATCACGCCCGGTTCGGCATGGTCATAGGTGGAGCGCATGATGGTGTCCCAAAGCGCCTTGGCCCGGACGGTGCGATAGGTCTTGCCGGCGAATTGCAGCGGCCAGTCGGCATCTGCCTTCACCGCCGCCATGAAGGCGTCGCTGACCAGCACCGACAGGTTGAAGTTGGTCAGCCGCCCGGGCGTGCGCTTGGCGGCGATGAAGTCCTCGATGTCGGGATGGTCCACCTGCAGCGTCGCCATCATCGCGCCGCGCCGCGCGCCCGCGCTCATGATGGTGCGGCACATCGCGTCCCATACCTCCATGAAGGAAACGGGGCCGGAAGCGTCCGCGCCCACGCCCGCCACCGCGGCGCCCCTGGGCCGCAGGGTGGAAAAGTCATAGCCGATGCCGCCACCCTGTTGGAGGGTCAGCGCCGCCTCGCGCAGCGCCGAAAAGATGCCGTCCATCGAATCGGTGATGGTGCCCATCACGAAACAGTTGAACAGCGTGACGCTGCGCCCGGTGCCCGCACCCGCCAGGATGCGCCCGGCGGGC
>DASTMN010000119.1:0-5571 GCA_035714165.1 Rhizomicrobium sp. | reverse complement strand
AAATATACGCGGCGATCCTGGGCCGGGCGCTGTTAAGTCCCGGTTAAGACCCTTGGCGCAGTTCGAGGCAACACGGTAACTTGCGCGCGGCATGCAGACACCCTGTGTCAAAATCTGCACCTATGATCCGGCCAGCGGCTTCTGCAGCGGCTGCGGCCGCACGCTGGCGGAAATCGGCGGCTGGTTTTCGATGACCGATGCGCAGCGCGCGGCGGTGATGGAGGCGTTGCCGGAGCGGCTCAAGTCGCTGGCGACGCCGCCAGCCAGTTCAGTTCCCCCGCCAGTTTCACATTCTCGCCGATCACGATGATTGCCAGCGCCGGGCTGTTTTCCGCGGCCCGGCCCAGTCCGGCCAGGGTGGTGACGATCACCTGCTGGTCGGGCCGCGCCGCATTGGCGACGATGGCGGCGGGTTCGTCGGGCCTGCGCCCCGCCGCGATCAGGATGTCCGCGATCTCGGCGGCGAAGCGGCGCGCCATGTAGAGCACCATGGTCGGCGCGCCGCGCGACACGGCAGGCCAGTCCAGCCTGGTCAGCTTGCCGTCCGAGCCGTGGCCGGTGATGAAGGTGACGGCATGGTTGGTGTCGCGGTGGGTGACGGGAATGCCCGCATAGGCCAGCCCGCCGATGCCGGTGGTGATGCCCGGCACGATGCGGAAGGGAATTTCCGCCCGGGCCAGCGCCTGGGCTTCCTCGCCGCCGCGCCCGAACACGAAGGGGTCGCCGCCTTTCAGCCGCAGTACGCGATGGCCCTGCCGCGCCAGCGTCACCAGCAGGTTGCAGATTTCGTCCTGCTTGCAGGAGCGCACGCCCGCCCGCTTGCCCGCGTAAATCTTTTCGGCGCCCGACAGCGCCAGCAGCGCCTCGTCCACCAGCGCGTCGTACAGGATATAATCAGCCTCCTGCAGCGCCCGCAGGCCCAGCAGGGTAATCAGGCCGGGATCGCCCGGGCCGGCGCCCACCAGCCACACCCATCCCTTTTGCAGGTGGGGCAGTCCCAGTTTTGCCGCGATATCGTCGTCCATGTCCTGCCTGTATCGCGCGGACGGCGCGGGAAGACAACGCCGCCGGGAACCGCGCAGCCTTAAAGGTTGCCCTGGCGGCCCCAAACGGGCAAAGCTGCCCGCTTTCCGTCCTGTCTTTCCGCCCCATCTTTTCTGAAAGATATATCCGCGTGACCAAGCCCCGTTCCGACCTTGTTCCCAACACCGCCGATTACGAGAACCTGCCGCTGGTCACCGCCAACGGCTTTCGCGAATATGACGCGCGCTGGCTGTTCGGCAAGGAGATCAATCTTCTGGGCATCCAGGCGCTGGGGCTGGGGCTGGGCACCTACCTGCACCAGATCGGCGTTCAGCCCAGGGTCGTCACCGGACATGACTTCCGCGCCTACTCCCTGTCCATCAAGCAGGCGCTGACCATCGGCCTGATGCGCGCGGGCTGCGAAGTGCATGACATCGGCCTGGCGCTGTCGCCGGTCGCCTATTTCGCGCAATTCGCGCTGGATTGCCCGGCGGTGGCGATGGTCACCGCCAGCCATAACGAGAATGGCTGGACCGGGGTGAAGATGGGCGCCAAGCGGCCGCTGACCTTCGGGCCGGACGAGATCAACGTGCTGAAGGACATCGTGCTGAACGGCAAGGGCGTGGAGCGCGATGGCGGAAAGTATGTCGCGGTGCCGGACATGCGCGAGACCTATCTCCAGGCGGTGACCAAGGGGCACAAGCTGTCGCGCCCCATCAAGGTGATCGCGGCCTGCGGCAACGGGACGGCGGGCGCCTTCGCGCCCGAAGCCCTGCGCCGCATCGGGGCCGAGGTGATCGGCATGGACGACGCGCTGGACTTCACCTTTCCCAAATACAATCCCAACCCGGAAGACATGGAGATGCTCCATGCCATGAGCCATGCGGTGAAGGAACAGGGCGCCGATATCGTGCTGGGCTTTGACGGCGATGGCGACCGCTGCGGCGTGGTGGACGATATGGGGCGTGAAATCTTCGCCGACAAGATCGGCGTGATGCTGGCGCGCGGCCTGTCCGAAACCCACAAAAATCCGCAATTCGTGGTGGATGTGAAATCCACCGGCCTTTATCTCACCGATCCGGTGCTGAAGGCCAATGGCGTCAAGACCGATTACTGGAAGACCGGCCATTCCTATATCAAGCGCCGCACCGCCGAACTGGGCGCGCTGGCGGGCTTCGAGAAGTCCGGCCATTTCTTCTTCAACCCGCCGCTGGGCCACGGCTATGACGACGGCATCGTGGCGGGCATCCAGGTGCTGGAAATGCTGGACAAGGCGGGCGGCAAAAGACTGTCCGAACTGTATGACGCCCTGCCGCAAAGCTGGGGTTCGCCCACCATGGCGCCCTTCTGCCCCGACGACCGCAAATACGCCGTGGTCGAAGCGATGGTGAAGGAATATTCCGCGCTGCAGGAAAAGGGTGAAACCCTGCTGGGCCAGAAGATCGTTTCGGTCGTCACGGTCAACGGCGTGCGCGTCACGCTGGAAGACGGCACCTGGGGGCTGGTGCGCGCCTCCTCCAACAAGCCGTCGCTGGTGGTGGTGGTGGAAAGTCCCGCCTCGGAGGCCAATATGCGCGCCATGTTCGCGGACATTGACGCGCGATTGTCGAACCACCCGGAAGTGGGCGAGTACGACCAGAAGATTTAATTGATCTTCAGCCCTTCCAGCAGCGCGGCGTGGAAGCGCGCCGGGTCCTGAATCTGTGGCGAGTGGCCCAGTTCGGCAAAGCGCACAAGCTTTGCATGGGGTATCCGTTTCGCCGCCGCCTCGCTCATGGCGGGGAAGTTGCCCAGCGTCGGCTGCACCGCCTTTGGCGCGCGGTTGCTGCGCCCGGTCGTGTCACGATCGCCGATCAGCAGCAGCACCGGCATTTTCAGCCGTTCCAGTTCATGCACCACCGGCTGGGTGAAGATCATCTCGGAGGTCAGGGCGCTGTTCCAGGCCATGACCTGCCTGCCCGGCCCGCGAAACATCCCGGCCTGCATCTCCACCCATTTGTCGTAGTCCGGTTTCCAGGTGCCGGCGTAATAGACGCTCTGCTGGTACTGGCGGATGCTGTCCGCACTGGTGTTCAGCGCGGCCTTGTAAAGATCGTCCACGCTGCTCCAGGGCACACCCTTGGCGCGGCCGTCTTCCAGACCCAGCGGATTCACCGAAACAAGCTGTTCGGTCATGTCCGGGAAGGTCAGGGCGAAACGCGCCGCCAGCATGCCGCCCATCGAATGACCCATGATGGTGACCTTCGATAGGCCCAGCGACAGCAGAAGCGCGCGGGTATTCGCCGCCAATTGCTCGAAGGAATATTGATAATGCTGCGGCTTGCTGGACTTGCAGAAGCCGATCTGGTCGGGCGCGATCACCCGATAACCCGCGCCGGTCAGCGCCACGATGGTGCCTTCCCAGGTGGCGGCGCAGAAATTCTTGCCATGCAGCAGCACGACCGTCCGTCCGTTCGGTCGGGCCGGCTTGATGTCCATATAGGCCATTTCCAGCGGCTGGTTCTGGCTGGTGAGGCGGAAGGTCCGCACCGGATGGGGATAGCCGAATCCTTCCAGGCGCGGGCCATAAACGGGCGCGGTCTGCGCCTGCGCCGCAAGCGGCAAGGCGGCCATCAGGGCGATCAGCAGGGTTTTGAGCGCGCGGGTCATGGCGGCAGAATACGCCTTGCCCGCAAAAGGAAAAGGGTGTGATCCTCGCCGCAAAACAACCGGGGAGCTTCACATGGATCGCCGCACCGCCATCGGACTGGGCATCGGCCTTGCCGCCGCCGTTTCACACAGGGCCATGGCCGATACGGTTCTTTCCGGCGATGGCGCGATGCTGTCCGATCCGAAGGAAACCATCCGCCTGTGGCCGGGCATCGCGCCGGGCGGCGAAAGGCTGCGGCTGCCCGCCATCCGCGTCAGCAACCGCGACCCCGGCGCCGCGCCGCTGGACCGTTATGTGGACCAGGTGGGATCGCCCAGCCTGATGGTGTTCCGCCCGCTCAAGCCCGACGGGTCTGCCATGATCATCGCGCCGGGCGGCGGCTATGTCCGCGAGATGCTGGATTTTGAAGGCACCGATGTGGCGCGCCGCTTCAATGCGGCGGGCGTCACCTGTTTCGTGCTGCGCTATCGCCTGCCGGGCGAAGGCTGGGCGAACCGCGGCGACGTGCCGTTGCAGGATGCCCAGCGCGCCATGCGGCTGGTGCGCGCCAATGCCGCCCAGTATGGCGTGGACCCGGCGCGCATCGGCTTCATGGGCTTTTCTGCGGGCGGGCACCTGGCGGCTTCCATCGCCACCCGCTTTGCCGCTTCGGTCTATGCGCCGCTGGATGCCGCCGACACGGTGGATGCGCGCCCGTCCTTTTCGGTGCCCATGTATCCGGTCATCACCATGGGCGAGGGCGGCCATGCCGGGTCGCGCAACAACCTGCTCGGTGCCAGCCCCACGGCGGAGATGGTTGCGAAATATTCCTGCGAAAAGAATGTCCCGTCCGATACGCCGCCCACCTTCCTGATCCAGGCGGCGGATGACATGACGGTGCTGGCCGTGCCCAACGCCATCGCCTATTACGCCGCGCTGCGCGCCGCCAATGTCGCCGCAGAAATGCATGTCTTCGAGGAAGGCGGCCACGGCTTCAGCCTGTTGCGGGCGCAAGGCAAGCCCTGTTCGGAATGGCCGGAACTGCTGCTGCGCTGGGGCGCGGCCAAGGGCTTCTTCCGCGCCGTTTAGGCGGCTGTCAGGCAGCCTGTCGCGCGCGCACGAAATCCAGCGCCGTGGTCAGGACATCCAGCCCCGCGCCGTCGCGCACCGCATGTTCCGACAGGTGGCGGCGGAACAGCCGCGCGCCGGGCCGCCCGTTGTAAAGCCCCAGCATGGGCTTGATGAGGGCGTGCAGCCGCGCGCCTTTTGCCAGCGCGCGCGCCACATGATCGCAATAGGCTTCCACCGCCGCATCCAGGTTCACCGGCGCGGCTCCGAACAGCCGCGCATCCACCTGCGCCAACAGCGACGGGTTCTGGTAGGCGGCGCGGCCCATCATCACCCCGTCCACATGGCGCAGGTGATCTTCCGCCGCCTCCAGTGTCTCGATGCCGCCATTGATGAGAATGGTCAGGTGCGGCCGTTCGCGCTTGACGCGATAGACCAGGTCATAGTCCAGCGGCGGCACATCGCGGTTTTCCTTGGGCGACAGCCCTTCCAGCCAGGCCTTGCGGGCATGCACCGCGAACACCGTCACCCCGGCCTGGGCACAGGCGTCGATCAGCGCGCGCAAGGCCTGTTCGGGGTCCTGGTCGTCCACCCCGATGCGGCATTTGACGGTGACGGGCATGGTCACGGCGGCGCGCATCGCCGCCACGCAATCGGCCACCAGCGCCGGTTCCCGCATCAGGCAGGCGCCGAAGCGGCCTGACTGCACACGGTCGGACGGGCAGCCGACATTCAGGTTCACCTCGTCATAGCCGAAGTCCTGCGCGATGCGCGCGGCTTGCGCCAGCCGGACCGGATCGCTGCCGCCCAGTTGCAGCGCCAGCGGATGTTCGGCCGGCTCATGGCCCAGC
>DASTMN010000118.1:0-2933 GCA_035714165.1 Rhizomicrobium sp. | reverse complement strand
ATCTTCTCCGCCCGGCTGACCACCTTGTCGCGGCTGGTCAGGATGTCCTTGAGGTCGCCATCGGCCTGGGCGAAATGCCGTTGCAGCTTCTCGACCCGCTCGCCCAGCAGGCGCACATCCTTCAGCATGGTGCCGACCTCCTTGCGGATCAGGTCGGCCTGCTCGCGCATCCGCGCGTCGCGCATCAGGCTCTGGATGGTGGACAGCACCAGCATGAAGACATGCGGGCTGACCACCACGATCTGGTCCTGCCGCGCCCGGCGCAGGGTTTCGGGAAAACTGGCATGCAGTTCGGCATAGATGGAATCGGACGGCACGAACATCAGGGCGGGCGTCTGCACCTCGCCGGGGATCAGGTATTTCTCCTTGATGTCCCGCACATGCTTGCTCATGGAATCGCGCACGAAGACCATCGCGGCCTTGCGCTGGTCTTCGGTCTCGGCGGTGCGCAGCGCCTCGAAGGCTTCCAGCGGGAATTTGGAATCCACCACGATCCGCGCCCCCATGTTGGGAATGCGGATGGCGCAGTCGGGCCGCTTGCCGTTCGACAAGGTGGCCTGGAACTCATACTGGTCCGGCGCCAGATGCTCGGCCACGATGGCTTCCATCTGGTCCTGGCTGACGGCGCCCCGCGCCTGCTTGTCGGAAAAGATCGCCTTCAGCGAAATGACATGGGTGGACAGTTCGCTGATATTCTTCTGGGCGGCGTCGATTACGCTCAGCCGCTCGGTGATGCTGACAAAGGTTTCGCCGGTCTGCTGGGCGGTGGCGGCCAGCTTTTCGCCCACCCGCTGTTCCAGCGCCTCCAGCCGTTCGCCCAGGATGCGGGTCAGGGCTTCCTGCGCCGCCACCGTCTGGGTGAACTGGCCGCCGATTTCACCCTGCTTGGCCAGCAGCGTGTCCAGCCGCGGGTCGGGCGGCGGCGCGGGCGCGGGTTCCGCCGCCCTGGGGCGCAGAAAGGCCACAATCACTGCCGCCGCCACAACGGCAACCGCCAGCACAATCAGTGCAATTTCCATCGATCCTTGACCCTTTGGGCCCGCAGCCTTATTTCCAGCCCATGACCATCCGCCCCATTCTAACCGCCCCCGATCCGCGCCTCCAAGCCGTCTCCACCGATGTGGAGGCCGTGACCGACGAAATCCGCGCGCTGATCGCCGACATGGCCGACAGCATGTACCAGGCGCAGGGCATCGGGCTGGCCGCCATCCAGATCGGGGTGCCCAAGCGGGTGCTGGTGATCGACCTGGATCAAAGAAGTGGGGACCAGAAGGAAGGCCAGAAAAATCCGGTCGCCTATATCAATCCGAAGATCACCTGGGTCTCGGACGAGATGGCCGTGTACGAGGAAGGCTGCTTGTCGGTGCCGGAAATCTGGGACGATGTCGAACGTCCCGCCCGCATACGGGCCGAATATCTGGATCAGGACGGCAAGCCGCAGACCCTGGAAGCCGACGGCCTGCTGGCCACCTGCCTGCAGCACGAGATGGATCACCTGAACGGGGTGCTGTTCATTGACCATCTCTCCCGCCTGAAAAAGAGCATGGCGATCAAGAAGCTCACCAAGGCCAAGAAGCTGGCGGCGGTCTGATGACGTTGCGCTTGGCCTTCATGGGCACGCCCGACTTCGCGGTGCCCACGCTGGCCGAACTGATCGCCCAGGGCCACGATATCGCCTGTGTCTATTCCCAGCCGCCCCGCCCCAAAGGACGCGGCATGGCGCTGGAGCCGGGGCCGGTCCATGCCTTTGCCGAAAAGCACGGCATCGCCGTCCGTACGCCGCTGTCCCTGAAGGGCGAAGCCGAACAGGCGGAATTTGTGGCGCTGGACCTGGATGCCGCCATCGTCGTCGCCTATGGCCTGCTGCTGCCCAAACCCATTCTCGATGCGCCCCGGCTGGGCTGCTTCAACCTGCACGGCTCGCTGCTGCCGCGCTGGCGCGGCGCCGCGCCGGTTCAGCGCGCCATCATGGCGGGCGATGCCGAAACCGGCGTGATGGTGATGCGGATGGAGGAGGGGCTGGATACCGGCCCCGTTCTGATGGCCGAACGGGTGAAGATCGCCCGCCAGACCAGCGGCGAGCTGGCCGATCAACTGTCGCGGCTGGGCGCGGACCTGATGGTTCGCACGCTGGGGGCGCTGGAACGCGGCGGCGTGACGCCGGTGGCGCAAGGCGAAGACGGCGTCACCTATGCCAAAAAGATTCTGAAGGACGAAGCGCGCATCGACTGGTCGCGGCCCGCCCGCGAACTGGATTGCCATGTGCGCGGCCTGTCGCCCTTTCCCGGCGCCTGGACGCAGATCAACGGCGAGCGGGTGAAGGTGCTCTATGCCGAACCGGCAGAGGGCGCTGGTCCGCCGGGCATCGTGCTGGACGATGCGCTGACCATCGCCTGTGGTGACGGCGCCCTGAAACTTGTGAAGGTGCAGCGGGCGGGCGGCAAGGCGATGGCCGCCGCCGACCTGCTCAAGGGTTTCGCGGTGCCGCGCGGCACGCAGCTCGCCTGATGCCGCGCTACCGCCTCACCGTCGAATATGACGGCGGCCCGTTCGTGGGCTGGCAGCGCCAGTCCGAGGGCGCATCCGTGCAGGCATCGCTGGAAAATGCCATCGAGAAACTGTCGGGCGCGCGCGTCACCGTCACCGGCGCGGGCCGCACCGATGCCGGTGTCCATGCTCTGGGGCAGGTGGCGCATTTCGACCTGGCAAAGGCATTCGAGCCAGGCAAGGTGCGCGATGCGCTGAACTTCCATCTGCGTCCCGATCCCATCTCGGTGCTGGAAGCGGCGGAGGTGACCGAAGATTTCCATGCCCGCTTTTCCGCCACGGCGCGGCATTACCTGTTCCGCATCCTCAACCGCCGCAGCCCGCCCGCGCTGGATCGCGGCCGGGTCTGGCATGTCTCGCCCGCGCTGGATGCCGAGGCGATGGAC
>DASTMN010000117.1:0-15877 GCA_035714165.1 Rhizomicrobium sp. | reverse complement strand
AGAATAGTGACCTGTCAGTCCGGGTTCAGTACAGCGCGGCGACGCGATCGCTGCCGCCATAATCCTCGATGAAGATCAGCACCTTGTAGCCGTCGGCCATCGCCACCTGGCCCTTGGCGTCACGCTGCAGGGCGCCCCGGTTGCTCATGGTGCGCGTCTTACCGTTATAGGCGAAGCGCGGCGTCTGGCCGCGATACTGGCTGCGGACCAGTTCATACAAGGTCTGCGCGTTTTCCGGCGACAGCTGCACGCAACCCGCGCTGGCGCGGCTTCCCAGCCTGCTTTCCCAATCGCCGCTGGCGGCATGGATCGCCAGCCCGGTCTGAAGCCCGCGCCGTTCCCAGTTGAAGAACATGGCATGTGGCATGGGCTGGTCCCAGGACCAGGACTGATAGCGCCGGTACATGCGCTTGGGATCGAGCTGGTAATAGCCCGCGGGCGTGGTGGTGAAGCTGGCGCGGCCCCGCGCATTGACTTCGCTCTGTTCGCGGCCGGTGGAGGCGGCCCAGTCGTGCAGCAGCCGCAGGTCGCCGCCCCGCTTGTCGAAGACATACATGCGCTGCGCCAGCGGGCCGCGCGCCGCCTTGCTGACATAGAGGAACAGTTCGAAGTAACGCAGCATTTCCGGCGTCAGACCGGCGGACAGGCGGCGCGCCGCATCGGCGGCACGGCCGGCGACAGGCGCCAGGTTTTCACCCGGCAACGGCGGCGGCGCGGGAATGGCCTTCGTAATGGATGGGGCAACAGACGGAGCAATGAATGGCGCGGTGGCGATGTCGAACTCCGGCATCGCGGCGCGCGGCGGACGTGGCCTGGCAAGACGCGGCGCGGGCGGCGCGATGCGGGCCGGCATCTCCGGCGTCAATTCGGGCAGGATCATCAGCGTCACCGAGGCGGAGAACTCCGGCTCGGCCAGACGATCATCGTTGGACGCGACATCGCGCGGCGCGATGGGAATGGTGGTGCTGCGCGCCCAGGTCCGGGCATCGGCGGGCTGTTCCGGCATCAAGGTCAGCCGCACCACCGGCGACGGCGCGTCGATCAGCGCATGAACGCGCGCGGCCGCCGCAACACCGGCCCGCGCCAGGTCGCGGCCCAGTTGCGGATGCGACACCAGCCCGGCGGCCACGACGAAAACCGACGCCGAGACGAGATAGGAACAGGCCAGGATGCGAAGGGCGGACATGGTGGCGTGACTGAAACGGGGTAAGAAATGCGGGAGCGGCCAGTATAACGGCCGCACCTGCCGCTGTCCCGTTTCGGGACGGCAAATCCTGTTCGCGAATTAACCCTGTTTTTCTCTAGTTCTCCGCGAACCGGCCGCTCTTGGCCCAGCCGCGCGGCAGAACACGCCCGGCCTGGGCGCGCTCGCCGCGCCAGTCCTTGAGGTCGGAGGCCCCGAACAGCTTGCCGTTCTGGTCCTTCACGCCCGTCTTCCCGTTGAAGACCGCCGCATCCAGCAGAACGCCATCCTTGTAGCGTTGCAGATAGACGCCCTGCCCGCGCGCCATCTCCGGCACCTCGTCCAGCTTGAAGACCAGCAGCTTCTTGCTGAGGATCAGCTGGTTGCGGCTTTCGCCCACCACGCCGACGCTGTCGGCCTTTTCGGAGTCCGGCGGCAGGGCACGGCAGATCACCGCCTCCACCCCCGGCTTGACGTTCATCACCTGCTTGCCCTTTTTCGTCATCGCCACCGCATCATCCTCATTGGTGATGAAGCCGTGGCCGCTGGTGGCGGCCACCAGCAGCTTGCGGCCCGGCACATGCACGAACATGGTGACGATGTCGGCCTCGGGCGGCAGGTCGATGAAGGTGCGGATCGCTTCGCCATTGCCGCGCCCGCCCGGCAGCTTGGCGCCGTCCAGCGTATAGAAACGCCCGTCGGTGGCGAACATCATGATCTGGTCGGTGGTCTGGGCGTGGAACCAGAAGCGGGCGCGGTCGCCTTCGCGATACTTGTCGTCCCGGGACTGTTCCTGATGGCCCTTCAGCGCGCGCAGCCAGCCCTTTTGCGAGCAGACCACGGTGATCGGCTCCTGCACCACGGCGTTGGCGGTTTCCTCGACCTGCTCGGCCAGCGCCGTCATCTCGGCGACATGGGCGGCCTTGGCGATTTCGGTGCGGCGTTTGCCCAATGCGGTCTTGAGGCCGAAGCGGGCGTCCACCGCCTGCAATTCCGCGATCAGCTTTTCCGACTTGAGCTTTTCGGACCCCAGCAGGCGGGTGAGTTCCTTGCGCTCCCTGCTCAGGGCATCGTGCTCGCGGCGGATTTCCATTTCCTCCAGCTTGCGCAAGCTGCGCAGCCGCATGTTGAGGATGGCGTCGGCCTGTGTCTCGTTCAGCTTGAACGCCTTCATCAGCACGGGCTTTGGCTCGTCCTCGGTGCGGATGATCTTGATGACCTTGTCGAGGTTGAGGAAAACGGCCAGATAGCCGTCCAGCACGTCCAGCCGGGCGGCGATCTTGTCCAGGCGGAAGGCCGAACGCCGTTCCAGCACCTCGCGGCGATGGGCGGCGAAGGCGGCCAGGACCTCTTTCAGGCTCATCACGCGCGGGACCAGCCCCTTGTCCAGCACATTCATGTTGAGCGAAATGCGGGCTTCCAGGTCCGAGGCGCGGAACAGCTGCTCCATCAGGATTTCCGGCTCCACCGTGCGGCTCTTGGGCGTCAGCACGATGCGGATGTCTTCCGCCGACTCGTCATGGATGTCGTCCAGCAGCGGCAGCTTCTTCTGCTCCAGCAGCTCGGCGACACGCTCGATCAGCTTGGACTTCTGGACCTGATAGGGAATCTCGGTGACGACGATCTGCCAGGCGCCGCGCGCACCGTCTTCCTTGTGCCAGCGGGCGCGCACGCGGAAGCCGCCGCGCCCGGTCTTATAGGCTTCGGCGATGCTGGCCTGGTCTTCCACCACGATGCCGCCGGTGGGGAAATCGGGGCCCTTGACGAATTTCAGCAGGCTGCGGTCCTGAAGCTCCGGGTTCTGGATCAGCGCGATGGTGGCGGCGCAGAGTTCGCCCAGATTGTGCGGCGGGATGGAGGTGGCCATGCCCACCGCGATGCCGTTGGAGCCGTTGGCCAAAAGGTTGGGGAAGGCCGCCGGAAGAACGGTGGGTTCCTGCGTCTCGCCGTCATAGGTGGTGCGGAAATCGATGGCGTTCTCGTCCAGCCCTTCCAGCAGGGCGGCGGCGGCCTCGGTCATGCGGCTTTCGGTGTAGCGCATGGCGGCGGCATTATCGCCGTCCACATTGCCGAAATTGCCCTGCCCGTCCACCAGCGGATAGCGCACGGAAAACTCCTGGGCCAGCCGCACCAGCGCGTCATAGATCGCCTGGTCGCCATGCGGATGGAAGGAACCCATCACGTCGCCCACCACCTTGGCGGACTTCTTGAAGCTGGAATCCGGGTCCAGCCGCAGCAGCCGCATGCCGAACAGGATGCGGCGGTGCACCGGCTTCAACCCGTCGCGCACATCGGGCAGCGCGCGCTGGGTGATGGTGGAGAGCGCATAGGCCAGGTAGCGCTCGGCCAGCGCCTTGGACAGGGGTTCGGAACGGATCTCGTCGGGGACAGCAACCATGCGGTCAGCTTTTAGATGATTCGCCGCCGCTTTCGGGCCTCGCAATGGCGTCCAGCCGCAGCCGGGCCTGCGGCATGTCCTTGCCGTGGGGGCGCAAGACCCGTTCCAGCAGGAAATGCCCGGTCAGGGCCAGCCCGGCGGCGACCTCCTCCGTCGTGGGTTCATCGGCCCCGCTGTCCAGCAGGAAAGCCGGCAGGCGGAACAGCCGCGCCGCATAGATGCCCGCCCCGTCGCGCGACACCGCCCGCCCGGTGCGGGGCGAGACATAAGCCAAGCCGTCCCTGCTGCCTGTGGCGGCACATTCGGCCAGGTCCAGGCCGAAGCCCAGCGCCTCCAGCAGGCCCGCCTCCCAGCGCACATAGAGCGGCAGCCAGTGCGCGGCATCATCCGCCATCACCGCATCCAGCAGGATCTCGCCGCCCAGAAAGACCGGCGCATGAGCCTCGCGCTCCGGCATGGCGGCGGCGGTGACGGCGGTGAAGGCGTTCAGCCCGGCCAGCGCCTGGCGGCTGTCCATCAGTTCGCCCGCGCGGGCGCGCGCCAGTTCGCAGGTGAAGCTGCCCAGATGTTCCGCCAGCCGGGCGCGCCACTGCACATGCACCGTATTGCCGGGCTGGAGCGCGGGCTTGACGCGGCGCGAGGCCCCGCCACGCACCAGTCCCGCATGGCGGCCATGGTCGCGGGTCAGCAGGTCCAGGATCGCGCCGGTTTCGCCATGCGCGCGGGACGACAGCACGATGGCGTCATCATTCCATTCCATGAGACCATTCCATGCCCTACTGTTTGCCACCCCATGTCCCGACCGCAAAGGAGATTTTCCATGCGCCTTGCCGCCGCTTTCCTCCTGCTGGCCGCCGCCCCTGCCGTCGCGGCCACGCCCGACTCCTGGACGCAACTGGACAGGGCGGCGCGCGCAGCCTGTGAACGCGAAATCGCGCGGCTGGCGTCAAAAGCCAGGGTGAGCGCGGTCAGCGGTCGTATCAGCGGGATCGGCGCCGCAAGCGACGCGGACCGCTATTACGGCATACTGCTGACCGGCAAGACGGCGGGATTCAAGAGCGACTGGCTGTGCCTGTATGACAAGCGGGCCAGGACCGCCGTGGCGCGGGACATCGAGAGGCGCTGACAACACACGCAGAACCCCTCCCCCTTCGCGGCGAAGCCGCTGGAAGGAGGAGATGTCGCAACGATGGGTCCGTGCAGCGGATCGCGTTGCGACAGAGGGGGGATCAATCAAGAAGGGGATCAGTCAGACGGAAAATCGAGACCGATTTCCTTGTAGTGATCGCTTTTTTCCGCCCAGTCCTCGCGCACCTTGACGAACAGGAACAGGTGGATGCGGCGGCCGAACAGGGTTTCCAGCTCGGTGCGGGCCAGTTCGCCGATCTTCTTGATGGTGGCGCCACCCTTGCCCAGCACGATGGCCTTCTGGCCCTCGCGCTGCACATAGATCACCTGGTCGATCTTCACCGAACCGTCGCGGCGCTCTTCCCATTTCTCGGTTTCAACCGCGCTGGAATAGGGCAGCTCGTCATGCAGGCGCAGGTAGATCTTCTCGCGCGTCACCTCGGCGGCCAGGAGGCGCGAGGGAATGTCGGCGGCCTGGTCCTCCGGATAGAGCCAGGGACCTTCGGGCATCCGCGCCGACACCCAGGCGGCGATGTCGGCCACGCCTTCACCCTTCAGGGCGGAAACCAGGAAGACGTCCTCGAACACGCTTTCGGCATGGAATCGTTCGACCAGCGGCAGAAGATCGGTGCGCTTCATGCCGTCGATCTTGTTCAGCACCAGCGCGCGCTTTTTCGCGGGCGTTTCCTTCAGCCCTTCCAGGATCGCCAGGGTATCGCGCGCGCCGGGGCTATTGGCGTTTTCCGTCAGGTCGGCGGCGTCCACGATCAGCAGGGTAGCGTCGGCTTCCTGCGCCCCCGCCCAGGCCGAGGACACCATCGCCCTGTCCAGGCGGCGGCGCGGGCGGAAGATGCCCGGCGTGTCCACGAACACGATCTGGGTCTGGCCGGCAATGGCGATGCCGCGCACCGGCATGCGGGTGGTCTGCACCTTGGGGCTGACGATCGCCACCTTGGAGCCGACCAGCGCGTTGATCAGCGTGGACTTGCCCGCATTGGGAGCACCGATGATGGCGGCAAAGCCGCAGCGCGTCGTCATATCTCGACCTTTGCCAGAAGCTTGGCGGCGGCGTCCTGTTCGGCCTGCCGCTTGGAATTGCCCTCGCCGCGCACCGGGTCATGCCCCGGCACCACGGCCTCCACCACGAAATGCGGCGCATGGTCGGGGCCGCTGCGGTCCACCAGCGCATAGACCGGCGCGGCGGACTCCTTGCCGCGGCCTTGCGACCATTCCTGCAGCCGGGTCTTGGCGTCGCGCGTGTCGGCCAGCGGATCGTCGAACATGCCCGACCAGTAGCGCATCACGAAGGCGCGTGCCGCCGCCATGCCGCCATCCAGATACAGCGCGGCGATCACCGCCTCCAGCGCGCTGCCCACCAGCGGGCCACGGCTGCGACCGCCACCGCCGAAATCGCGGCTGAGAACCAGATGGTCCCACAACCCGATTTCCTCCGCCACGCGGGCGCAGGCTTCCCAGCGCACCAGCGCATGGACGCGGCGGGTCAGCGCCCCCTCGTCTTCCTGCGGATAGCGTTCATGCAGGGTCTCGGCGACGATCAGCGCCAGCACCCGGTCGCCCAGGAACTCCAGCCGCTCGTTGGAGCATTTCGCATCGGCGCTGGCATGGGTCAGCGCGCGCGTGAGCAGGGCGGGATCGCGGAAATCGTGACCGAGCTTTTCCGACAGGGGCAAGGATCAGTTCACCCAGCGCAGCAGACGCGAATAGCGGATCGAGAAGGGCCATTTCCACACTTCCCACAGCCGGGCCGAGCCGTCGGTGGAGAAGAAGCGGATCATCGCCTTGCCTTCCAGATTCTCGAACGGCACATAGCCGACGGCCTGGCGGCTGTCGTCGGAATTGTCCCGGTTGTCGCCCATCATGAAATAGTGACCGGCGGGCACGTGGAAGGCGGGCGTATTGTCCAGCGGGCTGTCGGGATCGCGGTCGAGGGTGAGATAGGTTTTTCCCTCCGGCAGCGTTTCCTCATACTGGGGCACGCGGTTCTCGCGCCCGTCCAGCATCTCCACATAATCGTCCACCCGCTTGCGGGGCACGATCCTGTCGTTGATGTAGAGGCGGCTGTTGATCATCTGGATCTTGTCGCCGGGCATGCCGACCAGCCGCTTGATGAAGTCGGTGCTGTTGTCCTGCGGGAACTTGAACACGATCACATCGCCGCGCTTCGGCTCGCTGCCCATGAAGCGGCCTTCCATGCGGTCGCCCAGCGGCCAGCCGCCGAAGGGAAAGGTGTAGCGGCTGTAGCCATAGGCATATTTCTCGACGAACAGGTAATCGCCCACCAGCAGGGTGGCTTCCATCGAGGCGCTGGGGATGTTGAAGGGCTGGAACAGGAAGGTGCGGATCACGATGGCGATCAGGCCGGCATAAATCACCGTCTTGGCGAGTTCCCCCCAGGATTCGCCTTCCTTCTGCTTGGCCGCCATTTTTGTGTCCGACATTCGACTGGATCCGTTTCCGGGGGCGACAGAAGCGGCGCGGCGGCCTTTCTGTCAAGGATCAAGGGGTTAATCTTTGTCGCGGCGGTGGCGATACGCCGTCAGGCGGGCACCGCCGAGATGATGACGATGGCCTGGGCGAGCGGGAAATCGTCGGTGATGGTCAGGTCGATCTGGGCGCGATGGCCCGGCGGGGTGATTTTTTCCAGCCTTTTCAGGGCGCCGCCGGTCAGCGCCAGGGTCGGCTTGCCGCCCGGCTGGTTCACCACCCCCATGTCACGCCAATAGACGCCCTGATGCAGCCCGGTGCCCAGCGCCTTGGCACAGGCCTCCTTGGCGGCGAACCGCTTGGCATAGCTGGCGGCCCGCTGGTTGCGGCGGTCGGACTTGGCGCGTTCGATGTCCGTATAGACCCGGGACAGGAATCGCTCGCCATGCCGTTCGATGGTCTTTTCGATGCGGCGGATGTCGATCAGGTCGTTTCCCAGGCCCAGGATCATTTGAGACCGCGACCTTCATCCATCGCGTTGCGCATACGGGCGATGGCGTTGCCCAGGCCGACAAAGATCGCTTCGCCGATCAGGAAATGGCCGATGTTCAGTTCCATCACCTGCGGGATCGCGGCGATGGGTTTCACATTGTCATAGGTCAGGCCGTGACCGGCATGGATTTCCAGGCCGATGCGCGCGCCATAGTCCGCCGCCGCGCGGATACGGTCCAGTTCGCCCGCAACGCCGTGCGCGTATGCGCCTGTATGCAGTTCCACCACCGGCGCACCCAGCGCACGGCTGGCGTCAAGCTGCCGGAGGTCCGGTTCGATGAACAGCGAAACGCGGATGCCCGCCTGGCCCAGCGCGGCGACGATGGGTGCAAGACGGTTTTGCTGGCCCACCACATCAATGCCGCCTTCGGTGGTACGCTCCTCGCGCTTCTCCGGCACGATGCAGGCGGCATGGGGACGGTGCTTCAGGGCGATGGCCAGCATTTCATCGGTCGCCGCCATTTCGAGATTCAGGGGCACGTTCAGGCCGCCGGACAGGCGGGCGATGTCGGCATCGGAGATGTGGCGGCGATCCTCGCGCAGATGGGCGGTGATGCCGTCGGCCCCGGCGTTCTGCGCCAGCAGCGCGGCGCGGACCGGATCGGGATTGCCGCCGCCGCGCGCATTCCGCACCGTGGCGACATGGTCGATATTGACGCCCAGGCGTAATTTCATGTGCACCCCCCTGTCACAGCCCGGACATGCTCCGCTTCGCCGCGCAGGGGAAGAAAGCCGGTGCCGGCATCAGGCAAGTCCCCGGCTGCCCGGCTTGACCGCCTTGGTGCCGCGCAAGTGCGGCGGCAGCTTGTCGGCAGGCCATGCCTGCACCTTCCATTCGGCCAGCGCGATCAGCGGCACACCCACCTTGGCCTTGCCGCCGGAACGGTCGATCAGGCAGCAGGCCGCGACGACCTTGGCGCCGGTCTTCTTGATGGCGGCGATACATTCGCGCGAGGAGACGCCGGTGGAGATGATGTCTTCCACCATCAGGATCTTCTGGCCCTTCTTCAGCGAGAAATTGCGGCGCAGCTGGAATTCGCCATCCACCCGTTCGACATACATGGCGGGCAGGCCCATCTGGCGGCCCATCTCATAGCCCGGCACGATGCCGCCCACGGCGGGCGACACGATGGCGGTGATCTCGTCGCCCACTTCCTCTTTCACCCTGGCGGCCAGCGCCTTGCACAGCTTGGCGGTGCGTTTCGCATCCTGGAAGACCAGCGCCTTTTGCAGGAAGCGGTCGGAATGCAGGCCCGACGACAGGATGAAATGGCCTTCGAGCAGCGCGCCGGCCTTTTTGAATTCATTCAGGACCTGTTCGACGTTCATTTTTCTTCCAAACATTGACGGCCAGCCAAACCAGCAGGCCAAGAAAACCAAGAGTAAAAATCAATCCCATAAAACCGGGGAGCAGGAAAAACGGATTGAAACCCCAGAGATATGCAAACCCTCCAACACCAAACACCAGTATCGCAACCACGGCCAAGACAATACCAGCCCTGGCGAAGCATCGCATTACTGTGCGCCCTCGGCTTCGCGCACGCGGTCAACCGATTCGACCGCATCCGACACCCGTAGCGCGCCCAGGATGTTCTGCAAATGCGCCACGTCGCGCACCTCGATATCCACCACGAACTCAAAGAAGATCGGATTGCGGCTGGTGACCTTCATGTTGAAAATGTTGCCGCCATTGGCGGCGATGGCGGTCATCACCTGGGCCAGGCTGCCCGGTTCGTTCTTCACCCGCACCAGGATGCGGGCCACCGAAAGGCCCATGTCGGACGCGCCACGGCCCCAGCCCACATCCAGCCAGTCATCCATGTTCTGCGCCTTGTCCAGTTCGGCGCAGTCGATGGTGTGGATCACCAGCCCCTCGCCCGGCGGGCGGATGCCCACGATGCGGTCGCCCGGCAACGGATGGCAGCACTGGCCCAGCGTATAGGAAATGCCCTCGGTCAGGCCGCGGATGGAGATGGGCTTGACCTCGCCCGGCATCGCCGCCTTGGCGACCTTGCCCGCGCGCTTGAGTTCGGGGAAGACCGCCTGGAGCACCTCGGTGCCGCGCAGCGCGCCGCGCCCCACATCGGCATAGACATCGTCGGCCCTGGGCAGGCGCAGTTTTTTCGCCACCTCATCCATCGCCTTGTCGGTCAGTTCGCGCTCTTCGTCGGCAAAGGCCTTTTCCAGGATCTTGCGGCCGAAGTTCACATGCTCGTCGCGCTGGGCATGGCGCAGGAAACGGCGGATTTCGGCGCGGGCGCGGCCCGTGACCACGAACTGTTCCCACATGGGCGATGGCGAGGCTTCGGGGGTGGAGATGATTTCCACCTGGTCGCCGTTCTTGAGCGGCGTGTGCAGGGCGACATGGTTGCCGTTGATCTTGGCGCCCACCGCGCTGTTGCCCAGATCGGTATGGACGGCATAGGCGAAATCTATCGGCGTGGCGCCCTTGGGCAGCGAGATCAGCGAGCCCTTGGGGGTGAAGCAGAAGACCTGGTCCTGGTACATGGCCAGGCGGGAGTTCTCCAGAACCTCCTCGGCGCTGTCGCCCTTTTCCAGCAGGTCCACCATGTCGCGCAGCCAGCCATAGGTGACGCTGTCCTCCCCCACGCCGTCCTGCGGCACATGCTCGCGATAGCGCCAGTGGGCGGCGACGCCGCGCTCAGCGATGTCGTGCATTTCCTGGGTGCGGATCTGGATTTCGACGCGCTGCTTTTCCGGGCCGATCACCGTGGTGTGGATGGAACGGTAGCCGTTGGGCTTGGGCGTGGAGATGAAGTCCTTGAAGCGCTCCGGCACCATCTGCCAGCTGGTATGGATCAGGCCCAGCGCGCGATAGCAGTCGGCGGTGCTGCCAACGATGACGCGGAAGCCGAAAATGTCGGAGAGCTGCTCGAAGGACAGCTTCTTGGTCTGCAGCTTGCGCCAGATGGAAAAGGGCCGCTTGCCCCGGCCATAGACCCAGGCCTCCAGCCCCTGCTCGGCCAGCCGGCGCTTGATCTGGTCGGCGATGCGGCCGACCCGGTCCCCGCCGACCATGTCGAGGCGGGCGAAATGCGTGACGATGGAATTGCGCGCCTCGGGATCGAGTTCGGCGAAGGCCAGGTCTTCCAGCTCCTCGCGCATGTTCTGCATGCCGATGCGGCCCGCCAGCGGGGCATAGATGTCCACCGTCTCCTGCGCGATGCGGCGGCGCTTTTCCGGCTTTCCGATATAGCCCAGGGTCCGCATGTTGTGCAGGCGGTCGGCCAGCTTGACCAGCAGCACGCGGATGTCGCTGGTGATGGCCAGCATCAGCTTGCGGAAATTTTCCGCCTGCTTGGTGCGCTCGGAAAAGACTTCCAGCTGGGACAACTTGGTGACGCCGTCCACCAGTCCGGCGATCTCGTCGCCGAACTTCTCCTTCACATCCTCATAGGTGACCAGCGTGTCCTCGATGGTGTCGTGCAGCAGCGCCGTGGCGATGGTGGGCACGTCGAGCTTGAGGTCGGTGAGGATCGCCGCCACTTCCAGCGGATGGGCGAAATAGGGATCACCCGAGGCGCGGAACTGCTTGCCGTGGGCGTTCATGGCATAGACATAGGCCTTGTTGAGCACGGCCTCGTCGGCGCCGGGATCATAGGCCAGCACCCGCTCCACCAGATCGGTCTGGCGCATCAGCCGCCGGCGGCCCCGCACCGGCACGGGTGCGGCGGCTTTGCCGGGAGCGGGAGAGGCGGCGGGCGGAGTCATTGCCCTGAATATAGGCGCAGAAACCCCAAAACCGAACCAATGGAACGCAAAAAAGCCCGGCTTTGGGCCGGGCTTTCTCGAAACAGGCCGTAGGCCGTCCGCCTGGGCGGCTTATTCCTCGTAGTCGGACTCAGGTTCCGGCTGCGGCTCGGCGCGGCGCTGGGCCTCGGAGGTCAGGGCGCGCAGCAGTTCTTCCTCGGTGACCTGGCGGGCATGCGGATCCTCGCGGTCGTCGGTCTCGGGGCGGGCCTCCTCCGGCTCGTCCACTTCCGCATGCTTCTGCAGCGAGCGGATATAGTCTTCCTTGGCCTCTTCCGGCTTGATCAGCTTGGCGGCGATTTCGCGCAGGGCCACCACCGGGTTCTTGTCGCGGTCGCGCTCCAGCATCGGCTCGGCGCCGCCCGAAAGCTGGCGGGCGCGGAACCCGGCGGTCAGCACCAGATCAAAACGGTTGGGAATCTTGTCCACGCAATCTTCGACCGTCACGCGCGCCATGGGGAGTCCTTTTCAAACAATTCAATAGCCTAGCAGCCCGAAAAGCCGCCGCCATCAGGGATTGGGGTCGGAATAACAGAAAAGCCCCGTCCGCGCCAAGATATAAGTCTAAAGCCGACGGGGCACGTCCCGGTCCGGCAGGGCCGCCAGCAGGTCCGCCGCCCCCTGCCCGGTCACCGGGTGACGCCAGTGGGGCGCGACCTCGGCCAGCGGAACCAGCACGAAGCTGCGTTCCGCCAGGCGGGGATGGGGCAGCATCACCGGCCCGTCCATGACCCGCCCGTCATGATCGAGCAGGTCCAAATCCAGCGTGCGGGGCGCATTGGGCGCGGAACGCATTCGGCCCGACTTAGTTTCCACCTCGTGCAAAAGCGTCAAAAGTTCAACGGGTTGAAGGCCAGTCTTGACAGTGGCAACCGCGTTGACGAACGGCGGGTCTGACGGGTCGGGCCAGGCCGGGGTTTCATAGAAAGACGAGACGGCCAGTATTTGCACGCCATGCCGCTCCAGCCGCGCCAGCGCCGCCGTCAGCGTCGCCGCCGGGGGACCGGCATCGGACGGAAGATTGGCGCCCAGCGCCACAAGGATCATGGCCCCGCACCCCCGATTGTGCGCGTGCCGTCTATTTTGGAGGTCTGCATGCTGTTCTACCCGACCGAGAAACTCGCATTGTTCATTGACGGCGCCAACCTGTATGGCGCGGCCAAGGGCCTGCAGTTCGACATAGATTACAAGCGCCTGCTGGAACTGTTCGCCCGCAAGGGAACGCTGGTGCGAGCCTTCTATTACACCGCCGTGGCCGAGGACCAGGAATTCTCGCCGCTGCGGCCGCTGGTGGACTGGCTGGACTATAACGGCTTCTCGGTCGTCACCAAGCCGCTCAAGGAGTTCACCGACGCACAGGGCCGCCGCCGGGTGAAGGGCAACATGGACATCGAGCTGGCGATCGACGTGATGGAAATGAGCGCCTGCGTGGACCATGTGGTGATCTTTTCCGGCGACGGGGATTTCCGCCGCCTGGTGGAGGCGGTGCAGCGGCGCGGGCGGCGGGTCAGCGTGGTCTCCACCATCCGCACCTCCCCGCCGATGGTGGCGGACGAACTGCGCCGCCAGGCCGACAATTTCATCGAGCTGGACGACCTGAAGGCCCAGATCGCGCGCGAGGGCGGCAAGGTGGCGCCCCCCGCCTACACGACGGCATGAGCGCAACGAGCAGCCAAAGAACTGGACCGGCCTGATCCGGCGCGATAAGCCGGGCCATGACCAGGCTGCTTGAACCGACGCGCGACTGCCCGCTCTGCCCCCGCCTGATGGCATTCCGGCACGAACAGCGCGCCCGGCATCCCGACTGGTTCAACGCGCCGGTGCCCTGTTTCGGGCCGCAGGACGCGGCCATCGCCATTGCCGGGCTGGCGCCGGGCCTGCAGGGGGCCAACCGCACCGGGCGGCCCTTTACCGGCGACTGGGCGGGCGACCTGCTCTACGACACGCTGCTGAAGCTCAAGCTGGCGCGCGGCCGCTATGAGGAGCGCGCCGACGACACGCTGACGCTGGTGAACTGCCGCATCGTCAATTCGGTGCGCTGCGTGCCGCCGCAGAACAAGCCGGAGCCGGTCGAGATCAACACCTGCCGCCGGTTCCTGATTTCGGAGCTGGAACACATGCCGCGCCTGAAAGTGATCCTGGCGCTGGGCAAGATCGCCCATGACAGCGTGCTGCGGACCTATGGCAAAAAGATCGCCGCGCATCCGTTCACGCATGGCGGGATATACGATCTGGGGCCGGTGACGCTGATCAGCAGCTATCACTGCTCGCGCTACAACACCAATACCGGGCGGCTGACGGCGGAGATGTTCGAGGCGGTGGTGGGACAAGCCAGGAAGCTGGCGCAAGCCTGACCCGTCAGGAACTTATCAGGAGCCAGCGGGTTCCCAAAGCGTGGGCAACGGATCGGGGGATTCATGGCGCGTTGGCAATGGCTTTTGCTGCGGATCACGCGCAGGCTGTGGGTGCGCGCCAGTCTAATCGGCCTGCTGGGCGGCTTTACCGCAATCATTGCCGCGCTGGCCGAACCTTATATTCCCTGGGACCTGCCCGCTACCATCGGCGCAGAGGCGGTGGATAACATCCTCAACATCATCGCCTCCTCCATGCTTGCGGTCACGACCTTCTCGCTGAGCATCATGGTCGCGGCCTATGCCTCGGCCACCAGCAACGTCACGCCGCGCGCAACCCGCCTCCTGATGGAAGACCGCGTGACGCAAAATGTGCTTTCGACCTTCATCGGCTCCTTTCTTTTCGCCATCGTGGGCATCATCATCCTCAGCACCGGTGCCTATGGCACGCGGGGGCGCGCGATCCTTTATCTGGTCACCATAGGCGTCATCGCCCTGATCGTAATCTCCCTGCTGCGCTGGATAGACCATCTGACCCGCCTGGGACGTGTGGGGGAAACCACCGACCGCGTGGAAGCCGCCACGCGCGAGGCCATGAAGGCACGCCTGAAGGCGCCGTACCTTGGCGGCCGTCCGGCCCAAGGGAACACCGCGCCCGCCCTGCGGGTCGTGACGCGGACAGTCGGCTATGTACAGCATCTCGACATGGCGGCGCTGGACGCCTGTGCCGAAGCGATGGACCGGGAGATCATCGTCAGCGCCCTGCCCGGCGCCTTCGCACAGCCGGGCACCGTGCTGGCGCTGGTCGCGGCCGGGAAAGACGGCATCCCGGACGACGCGATGGACGAAGCCATCGCGCGCGCCTTCACCATCGGGACCGAGCGCAGTTTCGAACAGGATCCGCGCTTTGGCCTGGCCGTGCTGGGCGAGATAGGCAATCGCGCGCTCTCGCAGGCGATCAATGATTCCGGCACCGCCATAGATGTCATCGGCCGCATGACGCGGTTGCTGGCCTATTGGGCCGCAGGCGCGGAAGAGCAGGAAGAGCCGCGCTTTGTCCGGGTATCCGTGCCGCCCCTGGCGCCTGCCGATCTTTTCGAGGATGCGTTTCTGTTGCTGGCCCGCGATGGTGCCGACAAGATCGAGGTCCAGATTCGGCTGCAGAAAGCCTTGCGGGCGCTGGCGCGCATGGGCATGGCGGATTTCCGGGCCGCCGCCCTGGCGCAGGCCGCACTGGCAGAATCCCGTGCGATGGCGGCCCTGCCGCATGATGCGGACAAGGAACGCCTGCGCGAAACCATAATGGCTGCGCAGAACAAATAGCCCGGTGCGCTGCTGGGCGCCGGGTTCACCCCTTGTCCCGCAGCAGGCGCGCCTTGTCGCGCGCCCAGTCGCGGCTTTTTTCCGTTTCGCGCTTGTCGTGCAGCTTCTTGCCCTTGGCGATGCCCAGTTCCAGCTTGGCCTTGCCCTTGGCGTTGAAATACATCTTCAGCGGGATCAGCGTCATGCCCTCGCGCTGGATGGCGGCGGACAGCCTGGCCACCTCGCGCTTGTGCACCAGGAGCTTGCGGATGCGCTTGGGCTCATGGTTGAAGCGCGAGGCCTGGGTGTATTCGGGAATGTAGGAATTGATCAGCCACAGCTCGCCATCCTTGGCGGTGGCATAGCTTTCCGCGATGGTGGACTTGCCGCCGCGCAGCGACTTGACCTCCGACCCCACCAGCAGGATTCCGGCTTCCAGCGTATCGGAGATCGCATAGGAGAAACGGGCTTTCCGGTTCTCCGCGATCAGCTTGCTGCCGTCGTCCTTTTTCTTGGCCATGATCCGGGATGGGGTGAGAGGATCAGAATGTCAGGCCCGCATGGCGCATTCCGGCCTGGACCTGGGTACGCGCCGCCTCGCTGGCTTCGACCAGCGGCAGGCGGACGGTCTCGGCGCACAGGCCCAGCAGCGATGCGGCATACTTCACCGGCGCGGGGCTGGTCTCGCAGAACAGCGCGTCATGCAACGGCATCAGCCGGTCCTGGTATTCGCGCGCCCTGGCGAAG
>DASTMN010000116.1:0-2219 GCA_035714165.1 Rhizomicrobium sp. | reverse complement strand
ACTTCCAGGCCGATCATCACGAACTGGCCGTTCTCGAAGCGGAAACCGTCGTCGCGGGTGGTGGTGAAGCTGAAGTAGGCGTCCGTCCAGTGACGGACATCGAGCACCGTTTCGGTGCCGAACGCGGAGGACATGAGGGGGTCTTGGCTATCGAATCAACGGCCCATTGTAGCCGACGCCTGCGCTTCGGCCTTGATCGTGCTCAATCCATCGACGGCGGAACATCCGGCGCCGGCACCACGTGGCCGCGCCGGTGGAAGTACAGCCGTTCGGCGACTAGGCGCATGAAGGGTGTCCTGAGGGCCAGGTCGAACGGTCCATCGAACTGGACATGGTCGAAGGCCCAGCGCAATGCCCGCTTCGCGCGGAAGCCGCGCACGGCTTGGGTCACGGCCGGAATGCCGCCCGCTTCCCGACGCTGCAGACGGCGTGCCAGCGCTGCGCCTACCGCGCTGCCGTGGCGCAAGCCTGCATGGATGCCGCCGGCCGTGACCGGCGACACCATGCCCGCCGCATCGCCGACCAGCACCACGCCATCCCGTTGCCAGGTGCGGACCGGGCCTCCGCACGGGATCAGGCCCGCGCGGACGCTGTCGGGGCATCGGGGTGCGGACAGACCCGTCATCACGGCGGTGTGGCGAAGGAAGCCGTCGATGTCCGGCACGACGGACGATCCTGGTTTATGTCGACGCGCCAACCCTGCCTGCACGCCCGTCGGTGTCTGTGCGACCCAGCCGATGTAGCCCGGTGCGTAGCGCTTGCTGATGAAGCAGTGCAGGGCATCCGGTTCGCGTAGGGCCACGCCATCGAACTCGTGCTCGACGCCGTACAACCACTGGTCCACGCGACCCAGGCCGAGGCGCATCGCCACCCGCGATGTCGCCCCATCGGCGCCCACGAGCCAGCGTGCGCGCCCGATGCCCGGTAGCCTCCAATGGTGTCCGGCGCGCTGCGCATCTCGGAAAGGCATGCCGAGGCGCAGCGTGATGCCGCGTTCCACCAGGCCATCGCCGAGCCAGCGCATCAACGCGGGCGTATCGGTGGTATGGAAACGATAGTCCGGTGCCGCGAGCCGCACGCTGCGCAGGTTCGGTGCGTAGAGGCGGACGTGCGGTACGGCGCGCAGGAGTGGGGCGGGTACATCTGCCAAGCAGGGATGCTGCAAGGCTTCGGCCACCAGGATGCCGGTGGTGTGGATGCGCTCGCCGAGATCGCGCTTGCGATCCACCACGCAGACGCGCGCACCGTGTTGCGCGAGGGTCTGGGCGCACGCGATGCCGGCGAAGCCGGCGCCCACCACGATGACGTCGTAGTCCGTTTCCTGCATGCGCGTGGATGCTCCGTTCCTGGGGAGCGTCCAAGGTGCAGCGCCTCTGCGGGGTCGCCATGAAGCGACGGTGAAGCCATCGGAGATGTCGGAGACACCCAAAAAAAAGGCGCCCCGCGGGGCGCCTTTGTTTCAATCAACGGCTCACTCAGCCGTGACCGCCACCGCGCGGTCCGCGCTGGCCACCGCCGCCGGGCCGTCCACCGGGGCCACGGCCGCCCGCGGGGCGGCCACCGGGACGGGGACCTGCGTGCTGCGGCCGGTTGCCGCCACCAGGGCGACCCTGGGGACGGGGGCCACGTGGCTGCTGGCCGTAAGGATTGAACCCGGGGTTCGCATGATCGGACGGGAAGCTCGGCGCATTGCCGGGGTGGCCGTAGGGACGCGCCGCCCGCTGCGACTTGCCGGCGCCGGCGCCCTGCGCACCACGCGGGCCGCGCTCGCCCGCAAAGCCACCGCCCTGGTCGTTGCCGAAGCGGTTGCCACCAAAGCCTCCGGCACCTGCGCCGGGTCCGCGCTTGCCCGCGCCACCGGGCTTGCCGCCCGCGCCGGGACGCCCGCCGGGCTTGCCGCCGTAGGGCTTCTTCGGGCCGCCGGGACCGGCATTGCGATGACCGGCTGGGCCGGTGTCCACGCCGTCCGGCACGTACCAGCTGCGGAAGGCGGCGGGATTGCCATCCGGCAGCGGCTTCGGGCCCTTCGGCGCGCGCTGCTTGAACGGCTTCTGCGACTGCTTGGCGGCCTGTTCGCCGCTGACGGTCAGGCCGCCATGCGGCTTCTTGCCGCGGCCACGGCCGCGGTCTTCGCGCACGTGGTCGAAGCGGCGCAGCTCACGGCCTTCGTCGGCCGTGTTGTGGCCGTTGACGTAGGCGCTGCCGCTGCGGCCGCCACC
>DASTMN010000115.1:0-15525 GCA_035714165.1 Rhizomicrobium sp. | reverse complement strand
CGGTTGAACTCCATCACATAGGGCATCAGCAGCGCCACGCCCATGCCGTGCGGGGTATGGGTCTCGTTGCCGACCGGATACTGGATGGCATGGGCCGCCGCGGTGCCCGCCGCGCCGAAGGCGCATCCCGCCGCCAGCGAGGCCAGCATCATCTGCTCGCGCGCCTGGACGTTCTTGCCGTCCTTCACGGCGGTGCGCAGCGCGGCGAAGATATTCTGCAGCGCCAGCAGGCCAAAAGCGTCGGACAGGACATTCTTGCCGACAAAGACGTTCTTCACCGTCAGGTCGGGCGTCACCTCGCGCCGCGCGGCGGTGAAGCTTTCGATGGCGTGCGTCAGCGCGTCCGCGCCCGACACGGCGGTCAGGCCCGGCGGGCAGGTCAGGGTCAGTTCGGGATCGCAGATCGCCACGCGCGGGATCAGGTAGGGCGAGGAGATGCCGACCTTGGTGCCGCGCTCGGTATCGGCGATCACCGCCACCGGCGTGACTTCCGATCCGGTGCCCGATGTGGTGGGCACCGCGATCACCGGCGCGACGGGGCCGGGGATTTTGTTCTCGCCATAATAGTCGCGCAGGGAGCCGCCATGCTGCAGCAGCACCGCCACGCATTTGGCCATGTCCATGCAGGAACCGCCGCCGATGCCCAGCACGACATCCGGCTTGTAGTCGGCATATTCCGTCACGCAGTTGGCGATGCCGTCCATCGGCAGGTCGGCCTCGGTGCGGTCATAGACTTTCACATCCACGCCATTGGCCTGAATGTCGGCGACGATGGCCTTGAACTGCGCGTCCTGGCCCATGCGGGCGTCGGTGCAGATCAGGGCGCGCTTGCCGATCCCGGCCGTCATCATGCCGATGGCGGCGCGCTGGCCGGAGCCGAACACCACCGACGCGGGCAGGCGCAGGGCGCCGAAGATTCCACTCATTTTATCTGCTTTCCTTTCGCGAATCCGCATCCAGCGCCTGAAGGTCCGCCCACAGGCCGTCGTCTATGTACATGCCCCTGGCCAGCGACTGGGCGCGCGCCTTGTGGGCGCGGTCGCCCGGCGCCAGAACCGGATGGGCCGGATCGGCGGGCGCGGCGGCGCGGATGTCGTCCAGATAGGCGGTGACCAGCGCCTTGGCCGCCTGGGCATGATGCGGCGCGATCACGATGAAGATGTCGCCCTTGTTGGAGACATTCACCGAATCCAGCGTGCCTTTCACATCCGTGCCGATGGCCGAGGCCGCCAGGCTGGCGACCAGCACCTCGAAGGCGATGCCCAGTGCATAGCCCTTGGGGCCGCCGAACGGCGCGATGGCGCCTTTCTTGGCGGCGGCGGCGTCGGTGGTGGGGTCGCCATTCTCGTCCAGCGCCCAGCCCAGCGGGATCGGCGCGCCGCGATTGGCGTGGTCGTGAATCTTGCCCATCGAGACAAGCCCGGTGGCCATGTCCAGCACCATCGGCGTGGGATCGGCGGGCACGCCGATGGCGATGGGATTGGTGCCGATCATCGCCTTGCGCCCGCCATAGGGATGCACCAGCGCCTCGGAGATGGTCAGCGCGATGCAGGTCAGGCCCAGATTGGCGACATGCTCGGCATAATAGGCCAGCGCGCCCAGATGATTGGTGTTGCGGATGGCGGCGATGGCGATGCCGTCCTCGCGGGCGCGCGGCACGATCTGGTCCAGCGCGGCCATCGCCACCACCGGGCCCAGCCCGCGCTGGCCGTCCACGCTGAGGAAGCAGCGCGAGGTCCAGTCCTGTTGGCCGGTCGCGCCCGGCACCGACAGGCCCGCCTTGATGCGTTCGATCACCCGGCGCAGGCGCAGCAGGCCGTGACTGGGAATGGCCCGCATTTCGGCTTCCAGGAACAGGCCCGCCTGGGTGCGAGCATGGTCGGGCGGCACGCCGTTGGCGAGCAGGATGCCTTCGGCCAGCTTACGGACTTCCTCGACGGGGACGAGCATGGCTAATCAAATATCCTATATGATCGTGGTACCGTATGTGCTAGGCTTTGCGCCGTCAATGGTGAAATGCGCCTTTGCGCGATCCGCCAGGTTGTTATGTTGCCGCAATACGCGCGGAAACTGTAGGGAGAGGGCATGTCGGCAGTGATGGACAGACCGATTGCCAGGCCTTCGGGGCTGGCCGAGGAAGTCTATCGGCGGATTCGCGCCGACATCATGTCCCTGAGACTGCCGCCCGACAGCCGGGTGTCGGTGGACAGCCTGGCGCGGGAACTGGGCGTTTCCCAGACTCCGATCCGCGAAGCGCTGTCCATGCTGGAGGCCAACGGGCTGGTCAGCAAGAAGCATTTCGCGGGCTATCAGACCGCGCCGCGCATGGACCGGGCGCAACTGGACGAGCTGTTCGAGTTCCGCCTGCTGATCGAACCCCATGCGGCGCGCAAGGCGGCGCTCGCCATGCCAGAAACCGACATGCAAAGCCTGGACGCCAGCAGCGGCGATGCCGCGCCGTCACATGACGCCTTTGCCGACATGGATACCGATTTCCACAAGCTGATCGCGCAGGGCGGCGGCAATCACCTGATCGCCGACTCGCTAGCGCGGCTGCACATTCACATCCACATCTTCCGCTCCTGCTTCCGCAAGGAGATCGCGGAGGAAGCGGTGCATGAACATGCCGAGATCGTGCGCGCGATCCGCGCGCGCGACGGCGCGGGTGCGGAAGACGCCATGCGCCGCCATATCCAGCGCAGCTATGGCCGGCTGCGCGACTTCATCAAGGATTAGGGCTTTCGCGCCTTGCGCCAGGCGGCGTATTTCACCTTGTTCTCGTCGTTGGGCGGATAAAGGCCGGGCAGGGCTGCGCCCTTTTCCACTTCGCCCATGATCCAGCTTTCCTGAAGTTCCTGTTCCGCCGCCGTCTCGGTGATCTCGGCCAGCAGGGCCTGCGGAATCACCACCGCGCCATCGCCGTCCGCCACGATGGCATCACCGGGAAAGATCGCCACGCCGCCGCAGGCGATCGGTTCCTGCCAGCTGACGAAGGTGAGGCCCGCCACCGAGGGCGGCGCGGCCGCGCCCGCGCACCAGACGGGCAGGCCGGTGGCCAGCACGCCCTCCATGTCGCGCAGCACGCCGTCGGTGATCAGCGCGCCCACTTTGCGCTTGGCCATGCGGGCGCAGAGAATGTCGCCGAAGATGCCCGCATCGGTCACGCCCATCGCGTCGGCCACTGCGATCACGCCTTCTTCCATCGCCTCGATGGCGGCGCGGGTGGAGATGGGCGAGGCCCAGCTCGCCGGTGTCGCCAGATCCTCGCGTGCGGGCACGAAACGCAGCGTGAAGGCGGTGCCCGCGATGCGCGCCTGGCCCGGCTGCCGGGGAAAAGCGCCGCGCAGCCACACATTGCGAAGCCCCTTGCGCAGCAGCACGGTGGTGAGTGTAGCGGTGGAGATGGTTTCCAGCGTCTGTCGTGTCTGAATGTCCATGCGTGTCCCCGTATGAAGGCGCAACTATAGTCGGCCGCCAGGACGCCGCCAGTGCGGATTACAGCGCGAATTGCGGATAGCGCCGCCCCAGCCGCGCCAGCAGGTAATCCACCTCGGCCCGTGCGGTGGCGGTCAGCACCGCGCCCGGCTTGCGCAACGCATCCGATGCCAGGATGCCGCGCCGCATGAGAATGTATTTGCGGACCGCAAGGCCCGCGCCGGGCTGATGCTCGTAACGCAGCAGCGGCAGGTGCGCGTCGAACAGATCCTGTGCGTCATCACGCTTGCCGTCCTGCACCAGCCGCACCATCTGCACCAGCATGTCGGGAAAGGCGTAGCCGGTATTGGCGCCGTCAACGCCGCGCGATAATTCGAAGTCGAGAAAAAGCCCGTTATTGCCCACCAGGATGGATGTGCGGCGCATCGCACCGTCGCGCTCGAAACCGCGCAGGGCCGTGATCTTTTCCAGGCCGGGCCAGTCTTCATGCTTGATGATTTTCAGCGACGGATTTTCGTTGACGATGCGCCGGATCAGCAGGGGCGTCATGGTCACGCCGGTGACGAGCGGAAAATCCTGCAAGACCCAGGGAGTGTCCTCGCCGATGGCTTCAACTGCATCGCGGAACCAGGTTGCGATCTGATCGTCGCCACGCAGACCTGCCGCCGGCGCGATCATCACGCCCGCCGCGCCCATCTCCATCACCGGCCGCGCCAGGGCGCGCATGGCGGCGAAGCCCGGCGCGGAAACGCCCACGATCACCGGTCTGCCGGTGCGGGCGATGGCGCGGCGGGCGACGGCCAGGGCCTCGGCGGCATCCAGCTTGGGCGCTTCGCCCAGCACACCCAGCACCGTGAAGCCGTCACACCCCGCCTCGCCATAGAAGTCGGCCAGCCGGTCCAGCGATTCCCAGTCGATTGCGCCGTCCGGATGGAAGGGGGTGGGGGCGATGGCAAAGACCCCGGCGGCGGTCGAATCGAGCATGGCCTTGTATCCGTGTGAAAATCCGGCGGGCCGGACGTTAATGGCCGCCGGCGAGCGCCAACAACAGGGATTCGATGGGAATCATCGCCAGGCTGGCGCTTTTTTCAGCGGACACATCGTGTTCAAGGGCAGGATCAGAGCTTCACTTATATATCTGTGCCCGGCCCGCGTATGCTGCATTGCACAATCAGCTATTTCATTTAAGGCCCATAAATACTGCGATTTATGGGCAGAAATCGGTGCGAGGTTGTTTCATTCAAACAAGTATTTTGCGATGCACAATATAATGTGCGTGGGAGCGGAGTGGCAATTATGTGACGTTAACCCGCTACCGAACGCTTTTAAGGCTTTTGTGGCGAATATTCTCTCGATCAGCAGCGTGGTCGTCTGCTATCCAACCGCCCGTAGTCCGGCATCATGCCGGCAGAACAACCGTCCAGGGGGACTTAATCTATGAATTATGGTTTGACGAAGACGCGCGTTCGCCTCGTCGGCGGAGCTGCCATTCTGGCGCTCAGCGCTGGCGCCGCGATGGCGCAAGAGGCGGAAACGGTCGTCGTTTCCTCGACCCGTCTGCAGGCTGCCGGCTTTGACTCGCCGACCCCGACCACGGTCGTGAGCTCGGCCGACCTGGAGCAGGTCGCGACCCCCAGCGTCTTCGATGCCATCACCCAGCTGCCCTCGCTGCAGGGTTCGACCGGCGTGTCGTACAACACAGGTTCGACCACCACCGGCCTGACCGGTCTGTCGGCCCTCGGCCTGCGCGGCCTGAGCCCCCTGCGTACCCTGACCCTGCTGGACGGCCAGCGCGTCGTGGGCGCGAACTTCAACGGCGTGGTTGACGTCTCGCAGCTGCCGCAGATCCTGATCCAGCGCGTTGACATCGTGACCGGCGGTGCGTCGGCCTCCTGGGGCTCGGACGCCGTCGCCGGTGTCGTGAACTTCGTCACCGACAAGCGCTTCGAAGGCTTCAAGATGAACGCCCAGGCCGGCCTGTCGACCTATGGCGACGCTGGCAACGCGACCTTCCAGGCCGCTGCCGGTACCTCGTTCATGGGCGGCCGCGCCCACTTCCAGATCGCTGGCGAATACTCCTACAACGCCGGTCTGGTCCCCCAGTATCCGGTCGGCACCAGCCAGTTCACCGCCAAGCCGAACATCGGCGGCCGCCAGATCGCGCGTCAGTCGGGCATCGCCAACTACGGCGGCAACCTGAACGCCACCCCGATTGGTTCGCCCCAGTCCATCTATGGCCCGCTGATCCAGAGCATCAACGGCGCCGCCTATGGCCTGATCACCTCCGGCCCGAAGGCCTATTACACCTTCGGCGCGAACGGCCAGGCCGTTCCGTTCAACCTGGCTGGCAGCTGCACGCGCAACGCCAATGGCACCGTCACCGGCGCCATCAACCAGACCTGCTTCGGCACCTCGCAGACGCCGGGTGACCAGGACAACTCGCACCAGTTCACCCAGGGCCTTGTGAACCCGCTGACCCGCGGCAACCTCTATGCCCGCCTGTCCTATGAACTGACGCCGAGCACGGAAATCTACGCCACCCTGAACTACTCGCAGGTCCGCACCCAGCAGACCCCGGCCCAGGGTAACTCCAACCGCACCAACATGACCCTGCGGTGCGACAACGCCTTCCTGCCCGGCACCGGTCTGTTCGGTCTCGGCCTGAATGCGGCGGAAACCCAGGCGGCCTGTCTGGCGGCCTATCCGGGCAATGCCATCACCTACTCGAACAACAATGCGAACATCCCGGTTTCGCAGCAGCTGTTCCAGTCGCGCATCATGCGTCGCTACGTGGTCGGCGGCACTGGCTCCTTCGCCCTGTTCGGCAAGGACTGGAACTGGGACTCCTACTTCCAGCACGGCGAAAGCGGCTCGGGCGTCAAGATCTACAACATGCCCCTGGCCGGCCGTTACAACCTGGCCCAGGATGCGGTCTATGATGCGGCCCTCGGCGGCATCGTGTGCCGTAACGCCGCTGCCCGCCTGAATGGCTGCGTGCCGTACAACCCCTTCGGTCAGTCGGAAATCTCCAGCGGTGCGCTGGCTTACTTCGACAACCAGAATGTCGGCGGCACCACCACTGGCCCGGTCATGAACATGACCCAGCGCCAGGAAGCCTTCAGCTTCGCCGTCAACGGTTCGCCGTTTGACACCTGGGCTGGTCCGGTCGCGGTTGCGACGGGTATCGAGTATCGCGAAGAGTACTACACCCAGCGTGCCGACCCGTACGCGGCCGGTCTTTCGGCCTCGACCCCGGCCACTGCCACCGAACCCTGCGTTGATCCCGCGATCAACTGCGTCAACGGTGACAACTGGAATGCCGGTAACTTCCACAACGGCCGTGGTAACTACCACGTGCAGGAAATCTTCGTGGAGTTCGGCGTTCCGCTGCTGAACGACACTTTCTGGGGCAAGGTTGACCTGTCGCTCGCTGGCCGTCATGCGCGGTACAGCACGGCCGGTGACGCCAACACCTGGAAGGTCGGTCTGACCTGGGACACTCCGCTGCCGGGCGTGAAGCTGCGCTCCGTCATGTCGCGCGACATTCGTGCGCCCAACCTGTCGGAACTGTTCTCGCCTGCTCAGGGCCTGAATGGCGGCATCAACAACACCTTCCTGGCCGGTTCGCCGCAGCAGACGGTTCGCCAGCTCAACGTGGGTAACCCCGGCCTGAGCCCGGAAAAGTCGCAGACCACGGAAATCGGCCTGGTGTTCCAGCCGGACTTCCTGCCGGGCTTCCAGACCTCGATCGACTACTGGCGCATCGGCGTGAAGCAGGTGATCCAGTCGCTGGGCCTGCAGACCGTGTTCGACCAGTGCTTCCGTGGCTTCACCGAGTTCTGCTCGCAGGACAACATCACGACCGCCAATGGCGTGAATGTGTCGGCGGCGGCGACCGGCGCCCCGGGTACGGCCAACCAGATCGTCTCGGTTCAGTCCCGCGCCTTCAACGCCGCGGTGCTGCTGACCGATGGCTTTGACTGGGAAGCCAGCTACCAGTTCGACCTGCAGGACTGGGATGTGCCGGGTAACTTCACCCTGCGCTCGTTGGTCACCCATGTGTCCAAGTTCATCGTGGACGACGGCATCCCCGGCACCCAGACCAGCCGCGAGCTGGCCGGCGCGATCGGTGGTGGCGGCAACAGCCAGACCTACAACCAGTCCGGCGGTAACGTCCTGAACTGGAAGCTGAACCTGGTTCAGAGCTACCAGAACGACGTCTGGGGTATCAACCTGACGGAGCGCTGGTACTCGGGTGGCGTGTTCACTGGCAACCGCAACGTCCTGGTTTGCGCCGTGGGCACCTGCCCGCGTCCGACGGTCCAGACCCCGACCATCAACTACAACAAGGTCTCGGCCGTGCTGTATCTTGACGTCGGTGTGAACTGGAACATCACCGAGAACACCCAGCTCTACACCAAGGTGGACAACGTGGCGAACACGATGCCGCCGGACACGGGTGGCCAGAACGCCAACAACACGCTGTATGACGTGATTGGCCGCATGTATCGCGTCGGCGTCCGCTTCAACAACTAGTCGAAGCGACACGACCAAGGAATCAGGCCCCCGGAAACGGGGGCCTTTTTCTTTGCCTGACGCGCGGGACGCGGGTTGGAGGGAACTCATGGAACCTGTCGGAAACCCGTCAATCGCATTCAGGCTGGGTTCATGGCGGGGCTGTCATCTTCACGTCCAACGACACCGATGTCGTCAGAAAGGACGTAGGTCATGAACACCTTCAAGAAGCTGGTTGCAGCCACTCTGACGTTGAGCCTGCTGGGAGCGACCGCGGCTTCCGCCCGGCCCTATGGCGGTCATCGCGGCGGCGGATATGACCGGTCCTGGCAGGGCCATCGCGGTAACAATAACGGTGCGCTGATCGGGCTGGGCATCGGGCTGTTCGCGCTGGGTGCGATCGCGGCGTCCCAGAGCCGCTACAACGATCGCTACTATGACAGCTATTCCTACGGTCCCCCGCCCCCGCCTCCGGGCTATGCCCAGCGCTACGGCTATTATGACTATGGCTACTAGCCGGCAGCGGTAACAGAAGGCCCCGGAAAAGCTCCGGGGCCTTTTTCATGCCCGGTCAGGCTGTACGGATCAACTCCGCCAGCGCCGTGCGCATGCCTGTGAAGACGGGCGTCCAGTCGCCGGGCGTCTCTTGGCGGAAAAGGCGCATGCCCGGATACCAGGGGCAATCCGGGCGATCCAGGAACCAGCGCCAGTCGGGGACGTATTTCAGGCCCACCCAGGTCGGGCGTGCCAGCGCCCCGGCCAGGTGGGCGATGGAGGTGCAGGGCGTGATGATCAGGTCCATGTTCTGCATCACCGCGGCGGTATCCAGGAAGGCGGGGCCGCTGTCGAAATCGTCGCCCAGCGTTTCCACCGTCATGCCGTCGGGCAGGCCCGCCAGTTGCTCGATGCCGTCGTTCTTCTGCAGGCTGATCAGGCGGACGCCCGGAAGCCGCGCCAGCTCGGCGAATCGCGGCAGCGGCAGGGGGCGGCCGATATCCACGGCGGCTGCCCGGTTGCCCTGCCAGGCGATGCCGATCTTGAAGCCTTCCGGCCCCAGCCGCCGCGCCCAGCGTTCCACCAGGTCGGGCCGCGCCCGCAGATAGGGGGTGGCGACGGGAATCGTATCCACCCGTGTGCCGAAGGCCAGCGGCAGGCTCATCAGGGCGGCGTGATAGTCGAAGGTTTCGGGCCTGTCCCGCATGGGAATCACGCGGGCGCTGGTGGCGTCCTGCAGGATGGCGACAAGCGGATTCTGCACCGCGATCACCACTTCCGCGCCCAGCGCCTGCACCTGCGCGACATAGCGGAAGAACTGGAAGGTATCGCCGAGCCCCTGCTCGGCATAGAGAAACAGGGTCTTGCCTTTCAGGTCTTCCCGCCCGGTCCAGACCGGCTGGGGAAAGTTTCGCACCCCGTCCGGCCTGGGCAGTTTCTTGCGCCATTCATACAGCGGCAGCCCGGCTTCAAAGTCCTGCAATTGCAGCCTGGCGAAGCTCTTGTTCCAATGGCCTTCGGGATAGTCCGGATCCAGAGCCAGGGCGCGATCAAAACTTTCCATCGCCTCGCCGGTGCGGCGCAGGTTGCGCAGGGCGTTGCCGCGATTGCTCCAGGTCACGGCAAGATTCGGATTGATCGCCAGCGCCTGGTCATAGGCCTCCAGCGCATCCTCATTCCGGCCCATATGCCACAGCACCATGCCGCGATTGCTGATCGCATCCACATAACCGGGGCGCAGCGCCAGCGCCCGGTCGTTGGCGGCCAACGCCTCGTCCAGCCGGTTCAGGTCGCGCAGCACGATGCCGCGATGGATATGGGTTTCGGCGTTGGCGGGATCGATCGCCAGCGCCCTGTCATGGCTGTCCAGCGCCTCCTGCGCGCGGCCCAGCGCCGCCAGCGCATTGCCCCGGTTGCTCCAGGCGGCGGCGAAACGGGGCTGCACCGCCAGGGCGCGGTCATAGGCAGCCACCGCCTCGGCATGGCGCTTCAGCACCTGCAGGACGTTGCCCATATTGTTCCAGGCATCGGCATGGCCCGGCTGCACGGTCAGAACCCGGTCGAAATGCGCCAGCGCCTCCTCGTTGCGCCCCAGCTTCATCAGGGCGTTGCCGCGATTGTAGAAGGCATCCAGGAAATCGCCTTTCAGCCGCAGCGCCTGGGTATGGCTGGCGATGGCATCCTCGAAACGGCCCAGCGCCTGCAATGCGCTGCCACGATTGTTCAGGATTTCCGCATCGTTCGGCCGCGCCGCCAGCGCCCGGTCGTGATGCGCCAGCGCGTCGTCGAAACGGCCCAGCGCGGTCAGCACATTGGCATAGTTGGTCAGAATGCCGGCGTCATGGGGATGGGCGCGCAGGGCCGCGCCGATCAGGGACAGGGCTTCGTCGTTGCGGCCCTGCTGGGCATGGATGATGCCCAGCATATGGCTGGCGTCGGCATGGCCCGGCGCGGTTTTCAGTACCTGCCGGTAGAAAAGTTCAGCCTGGGCCAGGTCGCCGCGCTGATGGGCCTGAATGGCCTGCTGAAACAGCATTTGGGGATTGGAAGCGTTCATCACAGCATCTTTACCAGTTGCCGTTCCATCGCGGCAAAGGGCGCCTGCCAGTCGCCGTCCTGTTCTTGCCGGAACAGGCGCAGGCCGGGATACCAGGGGCTGTCCTCGCGATCCAGAAGCCAGCGCCAGTCCGGCACCTGCTTCAGCGCGACCCAGGCCGGGCGGCCAAGCGCGCCAGCCAGATGCGCCAGCGTCGCATCCATGGTGATGACCAGGTCCAGGCCGTGCATCGCGGCCGCGCTGTCCAGGAACGCGCCGGTCGCATCGAACTCCGGCCCCAGGCTTTCCACCGTCATGCCGGATGGCAGGTCCAGCTTTTCCACCGCCACGCCCTTTTGCAGGCTGATCAGGCGGATACCGGGCAGCCGGGCGATGGAAGCCAGCGCGGCGAGGGGGAAGGCGCGGCCCGCCCCGCCCACCGCCTGCCGGTTGCCTTCCCAGCCGATGCCGATGCGCAAGCCGCCGTCTCCGATATGCGCTTTCCAGCGCGCGATGCGGTCCGGCTCCGCCCGCAGATAGGGAATGGCCGCCGGAATGGTCGCCAGCGTCGTGCCGAAGGCCAGCGGCAGGCTCATCAGCGGGGCATGATAGTCGAACCGGGCCGGTACCGCGCCATAGCCGATCAGCTCCACCGCGGGCAGGGCGGAGCGCAGCAGGGGATGCAGCACATCCTGCGCCGACAGGATCACCCGCGCGCCACGTTCCTGTGCCAGCGCCACATAGCGATAGAACTGGATGGTGTCGCCCAGGCCCTGCTCGATATAGAGAAACAGAATCTTTCCGGTCAGGCTTTCGGCGCCCGACCAGAGCGGCTGCGGATAATCGCGCGCCTCCACGCCCATCCGCTTGCGTCCTTCATACAGACGGAAACCGTCTTCCAGCCGCCCCGTCAGCAGCAGGCACAGGCTTTTGCCGACCTGGGCTTCGGCGGCATCGGGCGAGGCCGCGATGGCGCGGTCGAAGCTGTCCAGTGCGTCCTCGAAGCGGCGCATGGCCTGCAGGCACTGGCCGCGATTGTTCAGCACGCCTACATGGCCTTCCCCCCCGGAGGGCATCAGCGCCGTGGCGCGGTCATAGCTGTCCAGCGCCTCGGGATACCGTGACAGGGCCTGCAGCGCATTGCCGCGATTGTACAGGGCCTCGGCATGAGACGGCGCCAGCGCCACCACCCGGTCCAGACTTTCCAGCGCCTCGGAAAAGCGCCCCAGCTCCTGCAGGGCGTTGCCGCGATTGTTCAGCGCTTCCAGATGGCCGGGCTGTGCCGCCAGCGCCCGGTCATAGCTGTCCAGCGCCTCCGGCATCCGGCCCAGCCCGCGCAGGGCGTTGCCGCGATTGTTCAGGGCGTCGGCATGGGCGGGCTGTGCCGCCAGGGCGCGGTCATGAGAGTCCACCGCCTCGCCGAAGCGGCCCATCGCGGCCAGCACATTGCCGTAATTGGTCAGGGCCTGGGGATCGCCGGGCCGCGCCTGCAACGCCTCGCCGATCAGGGCCAGGGCTTCGTCGTTGCGGCCCTGCTGCGCCCGCACGACGCCCAGCATATGGCGCGGCTCGAAGGCGCGGGGCGCGGCCCGCAGGATTTCGCGGTACAGCCGTTCGGCCTCGGCCAGCAGGCCGCGCTGATGGTACTCGACGGCGCGCGCGAACTGGTCCTGAAGGGTCATGGCCGGTTTATAGCGGACCCTGGGCGGCGCGGGACAGATCAAACCGTCCCGGTGTCCCGGTGCGGGCCTTGCGCCACCCCGGCCACGGGCCTAAACCGGACGCCCGAACCGCAACAGCCAGGCAATGTCCGAGTCCGGCGTCCCACGCCCCCATTTCCGCACCATCGCGCTGATCGTGGGCGCGGCCATGTTCATGGAAACGCTGGACGGCACGGTGCTGGCCACGGCGCTGCCGGTGATGGCGCATGAACTGGGTGTCTCGGCCCCCAGCCTCTCCATCGCCCTGACCTCCTACCTCATCAGCCTGGCGATCTTCATTCCGGTGTCGGGGCGCATCGCCGACCGCTTCGGCGCACGCACCGTGTTCCGCGGCGCCATCATCCTGTTCACCCTGGGCTCGATCCTGTGCGCGCTGGCGCCCAATGTGCCGTTCTTGGTGGCGGCGCGGTTCTTCCAGGGCATCGGCGGCGCGCTGATGCTGCCGGTGGGGCGGCTGGTGCTGATGCGCAGCGTGGAAAAGCGCGACCTGATCCAGGCGACAAGCTGGGTGCTGATCCCGGCCATTGTCGGCCCCATCCTGGGACCGCCGCTGGGCGGTTTCATCGTCACCTACCTGAACTGGCGCTGGATCTTCTATATCAACGTGCCGATCGGCATTCTGGGTGTGGTGTTGGTCAGCATCTTCATCGCCAATACCCGCGAGGACAGCCATGAGGGGTTCGACTGGACCGGCATGCTGCTGTCCAGTTCGGCGCTGGGACTGCTGCTGTTCGGCTTCGAGCTGACAAGCCATGAAGGCCAGTTGCCGCTGGCGCTGGGCCTGCTGGCCGCCGGGGCGCTGTCGGGTATCGCCTATATCGTCCACGCCCGGCGCGCCACAAACCCCATCCTGGATATCGGCCTGATGCGGGTTCACACCTTCGGCACCTCGATGATCGCCGGGTCCATCACCCGCATCTGCCAGGGCGCGCATCCCTACCTGCTGCCGCTGATGATGCAGCTCGGCTTCGGCCTGTCGGCGTTGCAATCGGGCCTGATGACCCTGGCCACGGCGCTAGGCGCCATCGTGGCCAAACCCATCGCGCCGCTGCTGCTGCGCCGCTTCGGCTTTCGCGACGTGCTGATGGTCAACGGATTTTTCGCGGCGGGCGGCTATGCCCTGTGCGGGCTGTTCCGTCCCGGCTGGCCCATGCCGGTGATGTTCCTGGTGATGGTGATGAGCGGGCTTTTCATGTCGCTCCAGTTCACCGGCTACAACACCATCGCCTATGACGAGATCGAACAGAAGCGCATGGGCAGCGCCACCAGTTTCTACACCACCTTCCAGCAGCTGATGCTGTCGGTGGGCATCTGCGCCGGGGCGGCGGCCTTGCAGGCCGCGATGTCGGCGCGCGGCCATGCCGGGCCGCAACTGCCCGATTTCACCGTGGCTTTCTTTGCGGTTTCCGCCATCTCGCTGCTGGCGACATACTGGAACCTGCGCTTCACGGCGCGGGACGGCATGGAAATCAGCGGCCACACGCCGCGCACATGGTCCATCCGCCAGCTGCTGCGCGGCTCGCGCGGCCAGGCATCCTAGGAGGGTTCAATGGCATCTCCATCCGCTGTGGCATCCGGCAGTTTCAAGGTCGGCGGCAAGACCGCCATTCACCGGCTGGGCTTCGGCGCCATGCAGATCACCGGCGAGGGCGTCTGGGGTCCGCCCCGCGACCGGGCCGAGGCGCTGCGCGTGTTGCGGCGGTTGCCGGACCTGGGCGTGAATCTCATCGACACCGCCGATTCCTATGGCCCCGATGTGTCGGAGGCGCTGATCCGCGAGGCGCTGCACCCCTATGACGGCCTTCTCGTTGCCACCAAGGCGGGCTTCACCCGCAGCGGGCCGCATATGTGGCGCGTCAATTGCCGCCCGGAATATCTGATCGCGCAGGCCCGCAAGAGCCGCGACCGGCTGGGCGTGGAACAGATCGCGCTGTGGCAGTTGCACCGCATCGATCCGCGCGTGCCGCAGGACGAACAGTTCGGCGCGGTCAGACAGCTTCTGGACGAGGGCGTGATCGGCATGGCCGGGCTGTCGGAGGTTTCGGTGGCCCAGATCAAGGCGGCCGCCAAGGTGTTTCCCGTCGCCACGGTGCAGAACAGCTACAACCTGCTGGATCGCGGCAGCGACGATGTGGTGGATTACTGCGCCCGCAACGGCATCGGCTTCATGCCCTATTATCCGCTGGGTGGTGACGGCAGCCTGGCCGAGCCGGATGGTCCGCTGGGCAGGCTGGCCGCGGCCAGAGGCGTGCGGCCCGGTTCGATCGCGCTGGCCTGGCTGTTGCGGCGCAGCCCCACCATGCTGCCCATTCCCGGCACATCGAAAGTGGCGCATCTGGAAGAGAATGTCGCCGCCGCGCAGGTGATCTTGACCGAAGCGGAATTCGCCAGCCTGGGCTGAAGCCGCTATGCTCGCGCCAAAAGAAAGAGGCGGGCGATGAAACGCGGAATGATGGTGCTGGCATGTGCCGGGTCGCTTCTGGGCGCTGTTCCGGCGCGGGCCGAGGTCACCCGTTTCACGGTCGAAAAGAAAACGCCCATGCCCGGCGGCTATGAACTGCTGGAAGGCCGTTTCTTCGGCGCGCTGGATCCCGCCAGCCCGCGCAATGCCCAGGTTAACGACATTGGCGTTGCGGCCCGCAACGCGCAGGGAAAGGTGGAATATTCCGCCACCTTCGCCATCGCCAAGCCGGTGGATATCGGCAAGGCATCCGGCATGTTGATCTATGACGTGCCCAATCGCGGCAATGGACAGGCCATCGCCATTGGCGACCGCCATGTCAGCGTGGTCAGCGGCTGGCAGGGCGACCTGGTGGAAGAACCCGGCAAGCAGACCCTTGCGGCGCCGGCCGCGCCGGTCAGCGGGCCGATGAGCGTGCGTTTCATGGACATGCCCGCCGGAACCACCACCCTGCCGGTCAAGGGCGGGCCGCTGGGGCGGCAGGGCGGCCGCAATTACGAACCCGCCACCGCCGATGGCGCGCGGTTGTTCACCGCCGCGTCCGACGACCGGCCGCAGGAGCAGGTCGAGGTACCACGCGGCGACTGGGCCTTTGCCGATTGCGATGCGGCGCCCTTTCCGGGCAAGCCGGACCTGACGAAATTGTGTGTGAAAGGCGGCTTTGATCCGAAGCTGGCCTATACCCTGGCCTTCACCGCGAAGAATCCCAGGGTTCTGGGGGTTGGCTTTGCCGCCACCCGCGACCTGATCGGTTTCCTGCGCTATGGCGAATGGACGTCCAGCGGCGACGCCAATCCGCTGGCGGGCCGGATGCGCTGGGCGGTGGGGCGCGGGGTCTCGCAATCGGGAAACTTCCTGCGCGC
>DASTMN010000114.1:0-22055 GCA_035714165.1 Rhizomicrobium sp. | reverse complement strand
CTTGTCCAGCAGCACATCGGTCTGGCCGTCATCGATCGCGTTGGAGGCCGCATCGGGGTCCACATCGCTTTCCTTCACATCATAGGCGCGCGCCTTGAGAATGATGAAGGTCACCGTGTCGAGCGGCAGGTTGAGCGACGGTTCCTGATTTTTTCGCGGCGTGGCGGCGGCGTTGCGCGTGGCGGAAACCATGGAAGTTCCTGACTTTTTCGGTTCACCAGCAAAAACGCGCCAATGCGCCGCAATGTTCCGCCCGACCTTTCCGCGATTCTGCGTTGACGCCGGATGTGCCCGCGCCTATATCGGCTGCGGGCCACACCTCCCCAACGAGGTGCTATCATTCTGGAAGGAATGAACCGCGATGACTGAAGTAGTTCGTCCGGCTGTGCGTCCCGCACGGCCTTTTTTTTCCTCCGGTCCCTGCGCCAAGCGCCCCGGATGGACCCCTGAAGCCCTGAAAAACGCATTGGTGGGCCGCTCCCACCGCTCCAAGCCCGGCAAGGCCCGGCTGAAGGATGCGATCGAGCGCACCCGCGCGCTGCTGGGCATTCCCGCCGGTTACCGCATCGGCATCGTGCCCGCCTCCGATACCGGCGCGGTGGAAATGGCGATGTGGTCCCTGCTGGGCCCGCGCGCCATCGACATCTATGCCTGGGAAAGTTTCGGCGAGGACTGGGTGACCGATACGGTCAAGCAGCTCAAGCTGAACGCCACGGTGCACAAGGCCGCCTATGGCGCGCTGCCCGACCTGAAGCCCGGCAAGGCCAACGACATCGTCTTTCTGTGGAACGGCACCACATCGGGCGTGAAGGTGCCCAACGGCGACTGGATTCCCGCCGACCGCGAGGGCCTGACGATCTGCGACGCCACGAGCGCCGCCTTCGCCATGGACTTGCCCTGGGACAAGCTGGATGTGACCACCTTCTCCTGGCAGAAGGTTCTGGGCGGCGAGGCCGCGCATGGCGTGCTGGTGCTCAGTCCGCGCGCCGTGGAACGGCTGGAGTCGCACACGCCGGCCTGGCCCATGCCCAAGATTTTCCGCCTGACCAAGGGCGGCAAGCTGGTCGAAGGCATCTTCGAGGGCGAGACCATCAACACCCCGTCCATGGTGGCGGTGGAGGATTATCTCGACGCCCTTGCCTGGGCCGAAGGCCTGGGCGGGCTGCCCGCGCTGATCGCGCGCTCCAATGCCAATCTCGCCGTGCTGGAAGACTGGGCGGCCAAAAGCGGCTGGGCCGGTTTCCTGGCGGCGGACAAGGCGATCCGCTCCAACACCAGCGTCTGCCTGTCGGTCACCGATCCCGCCTTTGCCGCGCTCTCCGACGACGACAGGCAGGACCGGCTGAAAAAGCTCACCGCGCTGCTCGACAAGGAAGGCGTGGCGCTGGACATCGCCGGCTATCGTTCGGCCCCACCGGGCCTGCGCATCTGGTGCGGCGCCACGGTGGACACCAGCGACATCCAGGCGCTGACGCCCTGGCTGGACTGGGCCTGGGCGCAGGTCAAAAGCCAATAACCAAGCCGATTAAGCCAATAAGCAAGCCGACAAAGAAGGGAACAATCCCAATGGCGTTCACACCCGAAAACGAACTGGAAGCGGCGCTGGTGCGCGCGGTTCAGGACCCGGCGGCGGCGGCGGAGTTCTATCGCCTGCTGCTGGAATCCGAACTGCTGGTGCTGGGCACGGCCGAGGGCCGCGAAGAGGCCACGGAGAAGTTCAACCTGGAATCCGGCAACCGCCTGAACCTGGTGACCGGCGAGCAGGATGGCCGCAAATACCTGCCGGTCTTTTCCTCCATCGCGCGGATGCAGGAGTATATCAAGGAAGACAGCAAGTATCTCAGCATGGTGGGGCGTGACCTGTTCGACACCACGCGCGGCGCGCCGCTGATCCTCAACCCGGCTTCCGAATACGGCAAGCAGCTGGCGCCGCACGAAATCGCCCAGTTGCTGGACCCCGGCAGCGCCCCGCGCAGCGAGCCGATGGTGAAGATGGGCGAAGCCGACTATCCGCAGGACATTGTGGACACGCTGACCGGCGTGTTCCGCGCCCATGCCGGTGTCAAGGCAGCTTATATGATCCGCGTCACCTTCGCCGACCGCGCCCATGAGCCGCATCCGCTGGTGGGCATCGAGATGGAAGACGGCAAGGAAGGCGAGATGCGCCCGCTGATGGAAGCGCTCAATGAGGCCGCCAACCGCCAGATTCCCGGCCAGGTCTTCGATGTCCAGCAGATCGACCGCAAGGGCCGCGCCGCCATGACCGACGCGCTGCTTCAGGTCGAACCCTTTTACGTCCGTGGCGCTGACGCCCGCACGCTCAACTAGCCCCAGCCGAGGATATTCCCATGCCCAAGGTTCTTATCGCCGACAAGCTGTCGCCCGCCGCCGTCGCCATCTTCAAGGAACGCGGCGTCGAGGCCGATGTGAAGACCGGCCTGTCCAAGGACGAGCTGATCAAGATCGTCGGCCAGTATGACGGCATCGCCATCCGCAGCGCCACCAAGCTGACCGCCGATGTCATCAAGGCCGCCACCAACCTGAAAGTGATCGGCCGCGCCGGCATCGGCGTGGACAATGTGGACATTCCCGCCGCCACCGGCGCGGGCGTGATCGTGATGAACACGCCCTTCGGCAACTCCATCACCACCGCCGAACATGCCATTTCGCTGATGCTGGCGCTGGCGCGCGAACTGCCCGCCGCCAATGCCAGCACCCAGGCGGGCAAGTGGGAAAAGAACCGTTTCATGGGCGTGGAGATCACCGGCAAGGTGCTGGGCCTGATCGGCGCGGGCAATATCGGCTCCATCGTCGCCGACCGCGCCAAGGGCCTGAAGATGCGGGTGATCGCCTATGATCCCTTCCTGTCGCAGGACCGCGCCAACGATCTGGGGATCGAGAAGGTGGAACTGAACGACCTTCTGGCGCGGGCCGATTTCATCACCCTGCATGTGCCGATGACGGCCGAGACCAAGAACATCCTGTCGGCCGACGCCATCGCCCGGACCAAGAAGGGCGTGCGCATCATCAACTGCGCGCGCGGCGGGCTGATCGACGAGCATGCGCTGAAGGCGGCGATCGACAACGGCCATGTCGCGGGCGCGGCGCTGGATGTGTTCGAGACCGAACCGGCGACCCAGAACATCCTGTTCGGCAACGAAAAGGTGGTGGCGACGCCGCATCTGGGTGCGTCCACCAGCGAGGCGCAGGAAAATGTGGCGCTGCAGGTGGCCGAACAGATCAGCGATTACCTGCTGACCGGAGCGATCAGCAACGCGCTGAACATGCCCTCCATCTCGGCCAGCGAGGCGCAGAAGGTGCGGCCCTGGATCACGCTGGCGGAAAAGCTGGGTTCCTTTGCGGGCCAGCTTACCGGCGACAGCCTGACCGGCATCGAGATCGTCTATGAGGGCTCGCCCTCCATGCTCAACACCCGCGCCCTGACCCAGGCGGCCATCGCGGGCCTTCTGACGCCAATCCTGTCGGGCGTGAACATGGTCAATGCGCCGGTGATCGCCAAGGATCGCGGCATCAAGATCAGCGAAACCCGGCGCGATGCGCAGGGCGTCTATGAAGGCTATATCAAGATCGTGGTCAGCATGACCGATGCATCGGGCGCCGCCAGCACCCGCCGCGTCGCGGGCACCGTCTTCTCCGACGGCCGTCCGCGCCTGATCCAGATCAAGGACATCACGCTGGATTCGGAATTCGCGCCGCACATGCTCTACATCGTCAACGAGGACAAGCCGGGCTTCATCGGCAAGCTGGGCACCATCCTGGGCGATGCCAAGGTCAATATCGCCAACTTCACCCTTGGCCGCAGCGCGCCGGGACAGGACGCCATCGCCCTGATCGAGGTGGACGGGCCGGTGCCGGAGGCCGTCGCATCGGCGGTCGCCAAGCTGCCCCAGGTGAAGCACGCCAAGCCTTTGGTATTCTAACCCCCTCTGTCGCAGCTCGGGCTGCTCCGCAGACACAGCGCTGCGACATCTCCCCCTTCCTGTGCGCGTGCCGCGCACGAAGGGGGAGGATGATTTTCGACCCCTCCGGTTTCAGCTTCCGCTCGGCTCCCCAAAAGGTCGCCTTCGCCCGCTGAAACCACCTCCCCCTTTGGATGCGCTGCGCGCATAAGGGGGAGGCGGGCCGGTGCAAATGAATGTGCAAAATGAAAAAGGGCACCCTTGCGGTGCCCTTTTTTTTTACTTCGCAGCCCGGATCGCCTCGTGATGGCGGATCACTTCGGTGACGATGAAGTTCAGGAACTTCTCGGCGAAGTCCGGGTCCAGCTTGGCGCCCGCCGCCAGTTCCCGCAGCCGGGCGATCTGGGCGGCCTCGCGCCCCGGATCGGCGGGCGGCAGGTCATGCGCCGCCTTATACTCTCCCACCGCCTGGGTGCATTTGAACCGCTCCGCCAGCAGGTGGATCAGGGCGGCGTCTATATTGTCGATGCTGTCCCGCAGGCGCAGCAATTCGGGGTGGGTCATGGGTCTGCCTCTGTTCGGCCATGTTTAAGCGAAAGATCGCACGACGCCAAGCAAGGCGTCCCGGGCCCAGGAGCGGGGCTTGCGGCCGCTTTCAACAACAGGCGGAAAATGCTCTAAAGCCGGGCCATGACCCTGATCGAACGCATCGTCGCTGTCTGCTGCCGTTTTTCCTGGGCCGTGATCGTCGCGGCGCTGGTGCTGACGGCGGTCTGCGCCGCCTATACCCACCAGAACTTCTCCATCAACACCAACAGCGAGGCGCTGATCAACGCCAAGATCGGCTGGCGCCAGCGCGAGGCGCGCTTCGACGCCGCCTTCCCCCAGCGGACCAACCTGACGGTGGCGGTGATCGACGGCGCGACCCCGGAACTGGCGGAAAGCGCCGCCGCCCGCCTGACCGAAAAGCTGTCGGCCAACAAGACGCTGTTCAACGCTGTGCGCCGCCCCGATGGCGGCGCCTTCTTCAACCAGAACGGGTTGCTGTTCCTGTCCACCAAAGAGGTGCAGGACACCACCGCCCAACTCATCAAGGCCCAGCCTTTCCTGGGCGGGCTGGCGGCCGATCCCAGCCTGCGGGGCATCATGACCAACCTGTCCACCGTGCTGCTGGGCGTTTCCAGCGGCGAGGCCAGGCTGGCCGACATCGACACCGCGATGGTGAAGTTCGCCGACACCTTCGACGCCGCCGCCAATGGCAAGACCGAATACCTGTCCTGGCGCGCGCTGATCACCGGCGCGCCCGCCAAGCCGGAGGAACTGCGCCGCTTCATTGAAACCAAGCCGGTACTGGATTTCAACGCGCTGGAGCCGGGCAAGGCCGCCAGCGATTATATCCGCGCCGCCGCCCGCGAGATGAACCTGACGCCCGACCACGGCGTGCGCGTGCGCCTGACCGGCCCGGTGCCGCTGGCCGACGAGGAATTCGTCACCCTGACCGACCGCGTCTATCTGATGGTGGGGGCGATGATCGGCGGCGTGCTGCTGCTGCTGTGGCTGGCGCTGAAATCCTTCAAGATCATCTTCTCGATCCTGGCGACGCTGGTGGCCGGACTGGTCATTACCATGGGGCTGGGCCTGATGGCGGTGACCGAATTCAACATCATCTCCATCGCCTTCATCGCGCTGTTCGTCGGCCTGGGCGTGGATTTCGGCATCCAGTATGCGGTGCGTTACCGCCATGAGCGGCATTGCAACGACAATCTGGCCCTGGCGCTGTCCAATGCCGGGCGGGGCGTCGGCATTCCCCTGCTGCTGGCGGCGGCGGCCACCGCGGCCGGTTTCTTCTCCTTCCTGCCCACCACCTATACCGGCGTGGCCGAGCTGGGCATGGTGGCGGGCATCGGCATGGTGATCGCCTTCATCCTGTCCATCACCATGCTGCCCGCGCTGCTGATGGTGCTGAACCCGCCCGGCGAGGACGATGACGTCGGCTTTAAGATCCTGGCGCCGCTGGACACCTTCATGATCCGCCACCGCCGCCGGGTGATCCAGGTGGCGGGCGTGGCGGGCCTGGTCTCGCTGGGCCTGATGTTCTTCGTGCGCTTCGATTCCGACCCCCTGAACCTGCGCAGCCCCAAGGTGGAATCGGTCGCCACCCTGTTCGACCTGATGAAGAACCCCTTCACCTCGCCCAACACCGTCGAGGTGCCCGCCATCACCCTGGCGGTGGCCGACGCACTGGCTGAACGCATCGGCCGCGAGCCGCTGGTCAGCCAGACCATCACCCTGTCCAGCTTCATCCCGTCCGACCAGGAGAAGAAGCTGGCGATGATCGCCGATGCCAATGGCCTGCTGGACGCCACCATCAATCCCTTCGACGTGATGGCCCCGCCGACCGATGCGGAAAATGTGGCGGCGATGCGCGCCACCGCCGCCAGGCTGCGCGAGGCCGCCGGCGTGGCGCAGGACAAGCCCGCGCGCGACGCCCGCCGCCTGGCCGCCAGCCTGGAAGCGCTGGTGAAAGCCGGGCAGCCGGCCCGCCAGCGCGCCGAGGAGGCCACGGTGCCCGGCATGAAGACCATGCTGGGCCAGGTGTCCGACATGCTGAAGGCGCAGCCCGTCACCATCGCCTCCATGCCCGCGGACCTGCGCGCCGACTGGGTGTCCAAAGACGGCACCGCCCGCATCCAGGTCTTCCCGCGCAACACCAGCAACGATCCGCGCGCGCTGGCCGCCTTCTCCAACCAGGTGCAGGCCATCGCGCCCCAGGCCACCGGCGCGCCGATCTCGATCCGCGAATCCGGCAAGACCATCGTGGGTGCCTTTCAGGAGGCGGGTGTGCTGTCCTTTATCGCCATCACCATCCTGCTGGCGCTGGTGCTGCGCAGCTTCCATGACGTGGTGATGACCCTGGCGCCGCTGGTGCTGACGGGCCTGCTGACCCTGGCAAGCTGCGTGGTGCTGAACCTGCCGCTGAACTTCGCCAATGTCATCGCCCTGCCCCTGCTGCTGGGCATCGGGGTGGCCTTCAACATCTATTTCGTGGTGGCCTGGCGGCACGGCCAGCATTGCCACCTGCAATCGGCCCTGACCCGCGCGGTGCTCTTCAGCGCCGCCACCACCGCCACGGGCTTCGGCACGCTGTGGCTGTCCATCCATCCCGGCACCGCCAGCATGGGCGAACTGCTGATGATCTCGCTGGGCTGGACACTGGTGACGACGCTGTTCCTGTCGCCCGCCCTGCTGGGCCCGCCGCCGCATAGCGGACAGCTCAACGACCCGGAAGTCTGATTGCCCGCAGCAAGCGCAGGCCCGCCTCCCCCTTCTTGCGAAGCAAGACAAGGGGGAGGTGGTTTCAGCGTGCGAAGCCGACCTCTTGGGAGGCGAGCGAAATCTGAAACCGGAGGGGGTTAACCCAACATCTGGTCAGACAAAGCGTTGATGCGCTTGGCCAGGCCCTGCGGCCCGCCGGAGGCCAGGGTGGAGGCGAAGTCGGACCGCTTCTGCGCCATCTGGCTGATATTGCCCGCCAGATAGACATCGGTGACCTTCCACACGCCGCCCGCCTGGTGCAGGCGATAGTTGAAGGCGATGGTCTCGCGGCTGGTCTTCATGGTGCTTTTCACGAAGCGGTCGCTGCCGCGCGTGATCGCGGCCGGGTCCACCGTGAAGCTCTCACCGCCAAAGGAATCGAAGTTCTTGGCATAGTTGGCGATGGTCATGCGGCTGAACGCCTCCACCAGCGCGGTCTTGTCGGCGTCCGACATGGCGGCAAAGGTGGGACCGACGGCGGTGGCGGTCATGGCGGGAAGATCGAAGGCCTTTTCGATGGCGGGCTTGAGCCGGTCATAACGGCCCTTGGCGCTGCCGCCCTGCTTCATCGCGGCCAGCAGCGCGTCATAGAAGCCCTGCACCTGCGCCACCGCCGGATCGGCGGCCTGGGCACGGGCGGGCGCGACCGCCACGGTCGCGGCGGGGGCGGCGCCCAGCATCAGGGCGATCAAGAGGGTCTTGAGGGAACGGGTCATGGCGAAACGGCTCCGAATAGTCCTGCGGGTTAACGCGCGAATGTCCAATAGGACACGCAGAAGACGGCAAAATTCGGGATTTTTAAAGCGCTATTCCGCCGCCAGCGCCCGGCCGAACAGGGCGGACACCATGCGCACGATGTCGGCCTCGGCCAGGCCCGCCGTCTCGTACTGGCGCGCCGGATCGTCATGATCCTGGAAAATGTCGGGCAGGGTCAGCGTGCGGACATCCAGCCCGGCCCGCAGCAGGCCCTCATTGGCAAGGTATGTCAGCACCTGCGCCCCGAAACCGCCCGCCGCGCCTTCCTCCAGCGTGACCAGCAGCCGGTGCCGCGCCGCCAGGGCACGGATCAGGCCGGTATCCAGCGGCTTGGCGAACCGGGCATCGGCCACGGTGACGGAAATGCCCTGCGCCGCCAGCGCCTCGGCGGCGGCCAGCGCGGGAGCCAGGCGCGTGCCCAGCGACAGGAGCGCCACATCCGTACCCTCGCGCAGGATGCGGCCCTTGCCGATGGGCAGGGCCTGGCCGCGTTCGGGCAGCGCCGCGCCGGTGCCCTCGCCGCGCGGGAAGCGCACCGCGATGGGGCCGCTGTCATGAGCGGCGGCGGTGGCGATCATGTGCATCAGCTCGGCCTCGTCGGCCGGGGCCATCACCGTCATGTGCGGCAGGCAGCAGAGATAGGCCAGGTCGAAAGCGCCCGCATGGGTGGCCCCGTCCGCCCCCACCAGGCCGGCACGGTCGATGGCGAAGCGCACCGGCAGGTTTTGCAACGCCACATCGTGCACCAGCTGGTCATAGCCGCGCTGGAGGAAGGTGGAATAGATGGCGCAGAAGGGCTTGAGGCCCTCGGTCGCCAGCCCCGCCGCGAAGGTCACGGCATGCTGCTCGGCAATGCCGACATCGAAGCTGCGCGCGGGAAAGACCTTCTCGAACTGGTCCAGCCCGGTGCCCGACGGCATGGCGGCATTGATGGCGACGATGCGGGCGTCGTCCTGCGCTTCGGCGATCAGCGCCTTGGCGAACACCGCCGTATAGGTTGGCGCATTGGCCTTGGCCTTGGCCTGCTGGCCGGTGGCCTTGTCGAACTTGGCCATCGCATGGCCCTTGTCGGCCGAAGCCTCGGCGGGGGCATAGCCCTTGCCCTTTTCGGTGACGCAGTGAACCAGCACCGGCCCGGCCGGGCCGTCGCGCAGTTCCGCGAACAAAGCGGCCAGCGCCACCACGTCATGGCCGTCCACCGGCCCGACATAGCGCATGCCCAGGCCCGCAAACAGCGAAGCCTGCGCGCCCCGCGTCGCCACCAGATCGCGCAGATGCCGGTCCAGCGCGCCCACCGGCGGGGCGATGGACATGGCATTGTCGTTCAGGATCACGATCAGGCGCGCATTCAGCGCACCCGCATTGTTCAGCGCCTCATAGGCCATGCCCGCGCTCATCGCGCCGTCGCCGATCACGGCGATGACATGGTTGTCGCCGCCGGTCAGGTCGCGCGCCACCGCCATGCCCAGCGCCGCCGAGATGGAGGTGGAGGAATGGCCCGCGCCGAACGGGTCATATGCGCTCTCGCTGCGCTTGGCGAAGCCCGACAGGCCGCCCGGCTTGCGGATGGTGCGGATGCGGTCGCGCCGCCCGGTGAGAATCTTGTGCGGATAGGCCTGGTGGCCGACATCCCAGATGATCCGGTCGACGGGCGTGTCGAACACGTAATGCAGCGCTGTGGTCAGTTCGACCACGCCCAGCCCGGCGCCAAAATGGCCGCCCGTCACCGACACCGCATCCACCAGTTCATGGCGCAGTTCGTCGGCCACCTGCGGCAACTGTTCCGGGGCGACCTTCTTGAGGTCGGCGGGGGTATGAATGGCGTCGAGCAGGCGCATCAGGCGTCCCGGTCCAGCAGGAAGAAGGGAAGCGCCGACAGTTCGGGCGCCTCGGCGGCATGGGGCCCCAGCGCATCCACCGCGGCGCGGGCGCGCCTTTGGGCTTCGGCGCGCGCGCCGTCCAGCCCCAGCAGGGTCACAAGCGTCTGCTTGCCCGCATCGGCATCCTTGCCCACGGCCTTGCCGGTCTTTTCGGCGGTGGAGGTCACATCCAGCAGGTCGTCGGTGATCTGGAACACCACGCCCATCTCCTCGGCATAAGCCTTGAGCCGGGCGCGGTCTTCGGCAGGCGCGCCGGCCAGGATCGGGCCGGCCTCGCAGGAGAACTCGAACAGCTGGCCGGTCTTGCGGCGCTGCAGATCGATCACGTCGTCCACGCCGAAACTCGCATCGGCCAGCATGTCGATGATCTGGCCGCCGATCATGCCGCTGTGCCCGCTCGCATCCGCGAGGCGGGCAATCAGCGCGCAACGTATATCGGCGTCGGGATGGGTGCGCGCATCGGCCAGGATTTCAAACGCGATGGTGAGCAGCGCGTCGCCCGCCAGCACCGCCGTCATCTCGTCAAAGGCGATATGGGTGGTGGGGCGGCCCCGGCGCAGGTCGTCATCGTCCATGCAGGGCAGGTCGTCATGGACCAGCGAATAGGTATGCAGCGACTCGATGGCCGCGCCCACGCGCAGGGCGCGCGAATCGTCCACGCCGAACAGCCGGGCCGAATGCAGCACCAGGAAGGGCCGCAGCCGCTTGCCGCCCGCCTGCACGGCATAGCGCATGGCCTCCTGCACCCGTGCCATGCGGCCCGCGGGCCGGGGCAGCACGGCGTCCAGCGTGCCGTCCACCAGCCGGGCGCTGGCGGCGATGGCCGCGTTCAGCGCGGCTGGCGACAGCGCCGGATCGAAACCCGGACGAATCGCGCCTTGGGGGGCGGTTTGGGCCGCTCCCTGCGAATTACTGGACACCATGACGCCCCATTCTAGCCTGCCGAGGGCCGAAAAGCCCCCAATGGCCCTTCGACAGGCCTGTTGGGACCGCTTTTAGCCCGCCGCCCCGGGCGGTGCCAGCATGGTTTTTGCCGGTTCCCGCATATTTCCGGGCATTTTCATCACGCCCGGACACGGATGCCTTACCCATGTCGGGGAAGGGGTTGCACCCCCTATCCCGAACGGGGAAAATGGCTATGTTGCAGCGCCATAACGCAACCGGGGCGGCTGGTCCTTCGCCAGACCCGCGCCGGATTCCATCCGGGATTCTCTAGGGACTGACATGCGAGTCATTCTTGCCCAGCCACGCGGCTTCTGCGCCGGCGTCGTGCGCGCCATCGATATCGTCGAAAAGGCGCTCGATAAGTATGGCGAGCCCGTCTATGTCCGCCACGAGATCGTGCACAACAAGCATGTCGTGAACACCCTCAAGAGCAAGGGCGCGCGCTTCGTCGAGGAACTGGACGAGGTGCCCGAAGGCGCCGTCACGGTCTTTTCGGCGCATGGCGTGCCGCTGTCGGTGGTCAACACCGCCAAGGATCGCGGCCTGCCGGTGCTGGACGCCACCTGCCCGCTGGTTTCCAAGGTGCATAACCAGGGCAAGCGCTATGTCGCCCACGGCCGCACCCTGATCCTGATCGGCCATGCCGGGCATCCGGAAGTCGAAGGCACCATGGGCCAGGTCGGCGCGCCGGTGCACCTGGTGCAGGACGAGGAAGAAGTCGCGGCCCTGACCATCCCCACCGACACGCCGGTGGCCTATATCACCCAGACCACGCTTTCGATCGACGACACCAAGGGCATCATCCAGGCCCTGAAAAACCGTTTCACCGACATTGTCGGCCCGGAAACCAGCGACATCTGCTATGCCACCCAGAACCGCCAGACCAGCGTGCGCGAACTGGCCAAGGTGGTGGATGTGATCCTGGTTGTGGGCGCGGCCAACAGCTCCAACTCCAACCGCCTGCGCGAAATCGGCATCGAGGAGGGCATCCCCTCCTACCTCATCAATGACGGCAGCGAACTCAAGCCGGAATGGATCATCGGCAAGAAGACCGTCGGCCTGACCGCTGGCGCCAGCGCGCCGGAAGAACTTGTGAAGCATGTGATCGAGGCGCTGGGCGCCATCGAGGATGTGACCGTGGAAACCATGGACGGCAAGAAGGAACATATCGAGTTCCGCCTTCCCGCCGAGTTGAGGGCTTAATCGATGGGTTTGCCGTTCCGCCAGGCCGCCAAGATCGGCGCTTATGTGGTGAAGCAGGAACTGTCGGGCAAGAAGTACCCGCTGGTGCTGATGCTGGAGCCGCTGTTCCGCTGCAACCTAGCCTGCGCCGGATGCGGCAAGATCGATTACCCGGACGAGATCCTGAACCAGCGCCTGTCCGTCCAGCAGTGCATGGACGCGATCGAGGAATGCGGGGCGCCTGCCGTCTCCATCGCGGGCGGCGAGCCCCTGCTCCACCGCGACATGCCCAAGATCGTGGAAGGCTATATCGAACGCGACAAGTTCGTGATCCTGTGCACCAACGCGCTGCTGCTGGCCAAGAAGATCGACCAGTACAAGCCGCATCCCAATTTCACCTGGTCCATCCACCTGGACGGCGACAAGGTGATGCACGACAAGTCGGTCTGCCTGGACGGCACCTATGAAAAGGCCGTCAAGGCGATCCAGATGTGCAAGGAGAGGGGCTTCCGCACCCAGATCAACTGCACCCTGTTCGACGGCGCGGACCCGGAACGCACCGCCCGCTTCTTCGACGAGATGATGGCGATGGGCGTGGACGGCATCACCGTCTCGCCCGGCTATGCCTATGAGCGCGCCCCGGACCAGCAGCACTTCCTGAACCGCGAGCGCACCAAGACCATGTTCCGCGAGATCCTCAAGCGCGGCAATGGCGGCAAGAACTGGGAGTTCACCAACTCGCCGCTGTTCATGGACTTCCTGGCGGGCAACCAGACCTATGAATGCACGCCCTGGTCCATGCCGCTGCTGACCGTGTTCGGCTGGCAGAAGCCCTGCTACCTGGTCGGCGAAGGCTATGTGAAGACCTTCAAGGAGCTGATGGAAGGCACCGAGTGGGAGAAGTACGGCGTCGGCAAGTATGAGAAATGCGCCAACTGCATGGTGCATTGCGGCTTTGAAGGCACCGCCGCCACCGATTCCATCCGCCGTCCCTGGAAAATCGCCGCCGTCGCCATGAAGGGCGTGCGCACCGAAGGCCCCTTCGCGCCGGAAATCGACCTGTCGAACCAGCGCCCGGCCGAGTTCGTCTTCTCCCGCCATGTCGAGAAGAAGATGTCAGAGATCAAGGCCGGCAAGTCCGACACCACAGAGATCGCGGCAGCGGAGTAATTCGCGGAAGGCTCTCGACGAAGCCCGCCCCGTCCGGACCAGTGCCGGGATCTGGGCGGGCTTTTTCATGACCGACCAGAGGATGCGCCCCAGCGCGATCCCGCCATCCGGCTTCATCGCCACCAGCGCGGCGGGCGGCAGCACATGCCCCGCATCGTCGGAAATCACCCGCAGGGCCGCCAGCGGCAGGTTGCGCCGGGCGGCGAAGCGGGCGGCCACCTGGCTTTCCATGTCCACCGCCAGCGCCCCGGTGACAGTGTGCAGCTCGGCCTTGGTCGTGGCCTGGTCGATCACCACATCGCTGCCGAACTGAAGCCCCTGATGGGCGCCCGGCAGCCGCGACACCAGGCGGTTGCGCCAGCCGGCATGGCAATCCCAGCTTTCCAGCCCGGTGATGATGCGCTCGGCGATCACCACCTCGCCCACTTTCAGGTGCGGTGACAGCGCGCCCGCCAGGCCGATGGAAATGACGCCGCGAATGTCGCCATGCAGCGCGTCCAGCTTCGATGCCAGGCCGTCGCCATCGCCGCCGCCCGCCACCGCGATCACACCATCGGTCCCGACGGTTTCGGCTTCGCGGACCAGTCCGGTGACGGCGAGAATGGTCACGCCTGCCTCACAATCCGTATTCCACCCGGCGCGAATTGCCGGTCTTGAGATTGCGGTAGCGCGCCAGCGCCCAGAGCGGGAAGAACTTGGGATAGCCGTGATAGTTCAGGTAGAAGACGCGCGGGAAACCGCCGCCGGTGTAATGGGCCTGAGTCCACAACCCGTCATCGCCTTGCGTCGCCTTCAGGTAATTGACCCCGCGCGTCACCGCCGGATGATCAACCTGCCCCGCCGCCATCAGGCCCAGCAGCGCCCAGGCGGTCTGTGACGCCGTGGAGGGCGCGGGTTCATAGCCCTTGTAATCCAGCTTGTAGCTGTTGCAGTCCTCGCCCCAGCCGCCATCCGGATTCTGCACGGCGATCAGCCAGTCCGCGCCGCGCGTCATGGCGGGATGACCGGGCGCAAGACCCGCGCCGTTCAGGCCCGCCAGCGCCGACCATGTGCCATAGATGTAATTGACGCCCCAGCGGCCCCACCAGGAGCCGTCGGCGCACTGCTTGGCCAGCAGGTAATCCACGCCCGCCTTCAGCCGGGGATCGTCCGCCTTCGCGCCAAGCTGGGCCAGCATGCCGACGCAGCGGCCCGACACATCCTCGGTCGGCGGGTCCAGCAGCGCGCCATGATCGGCGAAGGGAATGTTGTTGAGGTAATAATAGCTGTTGTCGGCATCGAAGGCGCCCCAGCCGCCGTCACGGCTTTGCAGTCCTTCGACCCATTCGCGGCCCCGCGCAATGGCCTTGTCGTCATGCGCCACGCCCGCCCGGTCCATCGCCATCACCACCACGGCGGTATCGTCCAGATCGGGATAATGATCGTTGCGATACTGGAACGCCCAGCCGCCGGGCCGCACGCCGGGCTTTTCCTCGGCCCAGTCGCCCGCCACATCCAGCACCTGCAACGGCTTCAGCCAGTCCAGCCCGCGCCGCACGGCGACCATCGCCTGCTCGTCCTTGGTTTCCATCAGGGCATGGGCCACCAGCGCGGTGTCCCAGACCGGCGAAACGCAGGGCTGGCAATAGGCCTCGTCGTCCTTCACCACCAGCAGCTTTTCCACCGACAGCCGCGCGATGGCGCGGTCCGGATGATCCGGCGGATAGCCCAGCAGGTCGTACATCATCACGCTGTTGGCCATGGCGGGATAGATCGCGCCCAGCCCGTCCTCGCCGTTCAGACGCTCGGTGGTCCAGGCGCGGCATTTCTCGATGGCGCGTTCGCGGATGCCCCGCGGCCAGGGCACGACCTTCAGCACCTTGTCCAGCGCGTTGAAAAAGGCCGACCAGCCCGCGCTCTGGTGCGGGGCGCGCGGACTGGCGGCGGGCACGCCCGGCACGAACAGTTCGGCCACATGGATATTGCGCGGATTGCGGGCCAGCGGCTGGCGCGCGCACAACACCAGCAGCGGCACGATCACCGTGCGCGCCCAATAGCTCATCTTGGACAGGTGGATGGGAAACCAGCGCGGCAGCAGGATCAGCTCCGGCGGCACCGTCGGCACGTCCTTCCAGGAACATTCGCCATACAGCGCCAGCAGGATGCGGGTGAAGACATTGGCCTTAATCGCGCCGCCACGTTCATGGATGGCGGCGCGGGCGCGCGCCATGTGCGGGGCATGGATGTCGTCACCGATCATCTTGAGCGCGAAATAGGCCTTCACCGTCGCGGAAATGTCGAAAGCGCCCGCATGATAGAGCGGCCAGCCGCCATGATCGCCCTGGATGCGGCGCAGATAGGCGCCGATCTTGCGTTCCAGTTCCAGGTTCGGCTCTTCCGCCAGGTAATGCACCAGAAGGACATATTCGGCCGGAATGGTGGCGTCGGCTTCCAGTTCATAGACCCAGTGCCCGTCGGGCTTCTGCTGCGACAGGATCGCGCCGGTGGCGGCGCGGATCGCATCCTCCACATCGCTGAATTCGCCGGGATGAAGCTGGTTCATGATCGCACTATACGGAAAGGTGGCGCAGGGCCAAGGCGGCGGCGGTTTCGCCGGACCGCAGGGCGCCTTCGATGGTGGCGGGCAGTCCGGTCTGGGTCCAGTCGCCCGCCAGGAACAGGTTCCGCAGGCCGGACCGGGCGGCGGGACGGCGGGCATCCTGCTGCGGCGTGGCCGCAAAAGTGGCGCGCTTTTCCTTGACGATCTGCCAGGGTGGCATGGGCGAAGCAATGTTCAGGGCGCGGGCCACATCGGCCCAGATGCGCGCCGCCAGTTCCTCGCGGTCCAGGTCCACAATGGCGTCGGCAAAACTGCATGTGACGGAAATGCGGTCGTCGAAGGCGAATATCCATTCGGCGGTGCCGCCCACCACGCCCAGCATAGCGGGCGCGCCGGACGGGCGCGGCATTTTATAATGCGCGTTGACGATGGCATGGAAACGGTCGGGCACCGTCAGGCCCGGCACCAGATCGGCCGCCGCCCAGGGCGGCACCGCCAGCACCACTGCATCCTTGCGCGTCAAGGCAGTCGCGCCGTCCGGCAATTCCAGCGCCGTGACGGCGCAGCCTTCGCGCGACAGGCCGCGCAGGCGCGTTCCCAGCCGCACCGTGCCGCCATGCGCGGCGATATAGGCCAGCGCCGGGTCCACGAAAGCCGCCGCCAGCGTGGGATGGGCAATGCGCGGACGATAGTGCCGCCCCCCCTTGGCCAGCGTCTCGCGCAGGACCGCGCCCGCCAGCGCGGCGGAGGATTCCTCCGGCGCGGTGTTCAGCGCCGCCACGAAAAAGGGCTTCATCAGCCGGTCCCACAGCGCACCCTGTGGCGGCACGCAACGGTCGATCCGCGCCTCTTTGCCCGCCCAGAGCAGCGGCAGGTAGCGGAGATAATCGCCCAGCCGCGTGCCGGGCACCCGGCGGCGGTTCGAGGCCATCCAGAAGGGCAAGGGGCCTTCATCGGGCTGCAGCGTCCAGCGCGTGCCGTCGCGCAGGTCCACGAAGGGAAACACGGCACGGTCGGGACCGGCCAGGCCAGCCGACGCGCCGATGCGCGCCAGATAATCGTGCACGGCACGGTTGCCCGACAGCACCAGGTGATTGCCATTGTCGATCACCGCGTCCATCGCCGGATCGAAATAGGAGCGGCAGCGCCCACCGGCCTGCCCCGCGCCTTCGATCAGAACGACGGACTGCCCGCGCGCGGCCAGCCAGGTCGCCGCCGAAAGGCCCGCAAGCCCCGCGCCGATGACATAGACCTTGCCCATTATGCCGACAGGCGCGTCATGACAGGAACCCCTGGCGCAGCACCAGCGACAGCAGCTTGCCGCGCGGAATGGAGACGCGGTGGCGCGGCGGCGCGAAGCCCTGCGCCTCGCTCAGGCGCAGGATTTCCGAATAGACCGCACCCATCAGGCGCGGCGTCTTGATGCGCCCCTTGGGCCGGGCGGCAAAGATGCGGTTGGCCTGCGCGTAATGATCGTGGGCCAGCGCCGCCACCTTGCGGCAGACGCCGTCGATCGCGGGCTGGTTGATGATGGATTTCGGGTCCATCTGGCGGCAGCAATCCATCTCCATCAGATATTCGCGCGGCAGATAGAGGCGGCCGATGGCGGCGTCCTCGTCAATGTCGCGCAGGATATTGGTGAGCTGCAGCGCCCGGCCCAGGTGATGCGCCAGGTCGAATCCCGGCCCCTCGTCCATGCCGAACACCTTGATGGACAGACGCCCCACCGCGCTGGCAACCCGGTCGCAATACAGGTCCAGCGTCGCCAGGTCGGGCGCGACGATATCCTCGGCCACATCCATGGCCATGCCATCCAGCACCGCCAGGAAATCCTCCAGCCGCAGGCCATAGGCCTTCACGGCGGGCGCCAGGAAGCGGACCTGGGCAGGCATCGCGCCCGCATACAGCCCGCGCAGGTCGGTACGCCACTGTTCCAGCTTTTCGTGGCGCTCGGCGCGGGTGCCGACGCCGTCATCGGCGATGTCGTCCACCTTGCGGCAGAAGGCATAGATCGCGAACATCGCATCGCGTTCCTCCACCGGCATCAGCCGCATGGCGAGGTAGAAGGAACTGCCGCTGGCCTTCTTCTTGACGGCCTGGGCGGCGGACACGCCGAGATTTTCCGCGTTGGTCATGGCTTGCGGCCTCCGGAACGCAGCATCCGCTTCAGGGCAAAGCCCGGAAGGCGCTTCACGAACAAAGCCGCGACATCCATCTTGGAATGGTGCACGGGCTGGGACAGCGGGTCGCGGGTCATCAGCATGGTGTTCAGATCGTCGGCGAGGGTTTGGATGAGATCGACCTCCAGCGCAAGCCTTGCGTCCCGGATCAGCCCCGCGAAAGGCCGGGATATATCCAGCAATTGCGCGTTTTTCCGCGCCAGGCCGGAAATCACACCCGCCAGTGCGGGGTTTGCCCGGTCCTCGCCCAGGGCTTCGGGTCCGATTCCGGCCTGTTCCAGCAGCGGTTCGGGAATGTAGACACGGCCCAGTTCCCGCCAGTCCTTGGCGCAATCCTGCAGATGGTTGATCACCTGGAGCGCGGCGCACAGCGCGTCATTGACGGGCCACAGGTCCGGGCTTTCGCCATGCACCTCCAGCACGAAGCGCCCCACCGGCATGGCGCTGTAGCGGCAGTAATCCAGCAGTTCGTCCCAGTCGCGATAGCGCAGCTTGGTGCAGTCGCGGCGAAAGGCTTCCAGCAGGTCCAGCGCGTGCACCGGCGACAGGCCCCGCTCGGCCAGGATGGTCCGCAACGCCACGCCCTCGCGCACCGCGTCGCTTTCGCCCACCAGGCTGGCGCGCATGGCGTCCAGCAGCGCCAGCTTTTCCGCCGCGGGAGCATCGGCATTGTCGGCCACATCATCGGCGGCGCGCACGAAGTGATAGAAGGCCATCACCGGCGGCCGGTTGCGCGGCGCGATCAGGACCGAGGCGACGGGAAAGTTCTCGTTGTTCGCCCCCTTGCCCGATTGCAGGTCCGAAATACTCATCGCTTCTCGCTTTCCACCGCGTTGGCCTGGGCGCGGCCTTTCCACATGCCGCCCCGGCCGGTCCAGTGCAGGATGGCGGATTCCAGGGTGAAGGCCGCATAGAAGGCCCCGATCAGCGGCAGCGCGAAGCCCCAGAGCGGCGACTGGCGATAGAAGCGCAGCATGGGCTGGAACATCACCGCCATCACCATCCAGGCCAGCCAGCCCGCCAGTTGCGAAATGCCCCAGGCGAACAGCGCCGTCATCACCGGGGCGATATAGACCAGGAACAGGCCCAGCAGCGTTCCGGCCAGCGCCAGCGGCGAATAGCCGAGCTGGGCATAGGCGCTGCGCGCCACCATGCGGCGGATATCGGCCAGATGCTCATAGGGCCGCAGCGACACCGCGCGGTCGGTCAGGCCCAGCCAGACCGGACCCTGCGCCTTCATCGCCCGGCCCAGCGCGCAGTCGTCGATGATGTTGTGGCGGATGGCGGCGATGCCGCCCGCCTTTTCCAGCGCGTCGCGCCGCGCCAGCATGCAGCCGCCCGCCGCCGCCGCCACGCGGCTGCGCGGATCGTTGACCGCGCCGAAGGGAAACAGCATGTCGAAGAAAAAGACAAAGGCCGGGATCAGGAAATGCTCGGCGGGCGTCTTGCAGGACAGCCGCGCCATCAACGACACCAGCGTGCGGCCTTCTTCCTGCGCGCGCGCCACCAGCAGGCGCAGATTGTCGGAACTGTGCGCGATGTCGGCATCGGTGAACCATACGAATTCGGGATCGCGCGCGGTAGCCTCGACGCTGCCCTGCTGCATGGCCCAGAGCTTGCCGGTCCAGCCCGGCGGACGCGCCGCGCCCGTCAGCACAGTCAGGCGGCCGGGCTTTTGCGCCGCCAGGCCCCGCGCCAGTTCGCCGGTGCCGTCATCGCTCTGGTCGTCCACCAGCACGACATGGAAATCGCCGGGATAATCCTGCGACAGCAGGCTTTCCAGGCTGCGGCGGATCACATCGGCCTCGTTGCGGGCGGGCACCACCGCCACCACGCCCGGCCATTGCGCGGGTTCGGCCACCGGCAGCGTGTCGCGCTCGCGCAGACGCCAGAAGCCGTGATGGAACAGCAGCAGGTAGAGCCAGATCGCCAGCGGCACAAAGCCGAACAGAAAGCCCGCGATCATGCCCCTTCGCCCTTCGCCAGGTATCCGTGGCGGCCGAACCAGTCCAGCGCGTCCTCCAGCCCGGCGCGGTAGGGCCGCGCGCTGTAGCCCAGTTCGGCCTTCGCCTTGTCGGAACGGAAGAACATGCGATAGCGCGACATGCGCAGCGCGTCGGCGGTGAGGAACGGCTCCCTGCCGGTCAGCCGTGCCACCGCCTCGGCGCCCCAGGCCAGCGGGAACAGCGGCGCGCGCGGCAGACGGATACGCGGCGGCTTGCGGCCCGACAGCGCCGCGATATCGGCCAGCATGTCCTTCAGCGCCACATCGTCGCCGCCCAGAATGTAATTCTCGCCGATGCGGCCCCGGTCCAGCGCCAGCAGGTGGCCCGCCGCCACATCGTCCACATGCACCAGGTTCAGGCCGGTATCCACAAAGGCCGGAATCTTTCCGGTCGCGGCTTCCACGATGATGCGGCCGGTCGGCGTGGGCTTGATGTCGCGCGGCCCGATGGGGGTGGAGGGCGAGACGATCACGGCGGGCAGGTTCTTTTCCGCGACCAGCCGCTCGACCTCGCGCTCGGCCACCAGCTTGCTGCGCTTGTAGGCGCCGATCACGCTGTCCGCCGTGTGGCGGGACGTTTCGTCCACGGCCCTGTCACCGGGCTTCAGCGCCGCCACCGAGGAGGTATAGACCACCCGCTCCACGCCACAGCGCAGGGCAGCGCCCATCGTGACCTGCGCGCCCAGCAGGTTGTTGCGCGCGATCTCGCCGGGGTCGCGCGCCCACAGCCGGTAATCGGCCGCGACATGGAAGAACCAGCGCGCACCCTGCATGGCGGCGGTCATGCTGTCTTCGTCGCACATGTCGCCCGTCACCGGCTCGACATCCAGTTTTTCGATATTGGCGCGACTGGCGGTGGGCCGCATCAGCACCCGCACCCGCAGCCCGCGCGCCACCAGCGCCCGCGCCACGGCGGACCCGACAAAGCCTGATGCCCCCGTGACCAGCGCGATGTCAGTCATTGGCAAGACCCTGCCCGGCGAACGCCTTGCGCCCTTCTACACTCTGCCAATAGAGCAAGGCGGGCACGCCCAGCACGATCTCGCGCGCCCGCTTCAGCAGCGACACCGCCACGCCCATTTCCGCCGGCAGGCCGAAATGGGTGGCCAGCATGGCATAACCGGCTTCCTGTACGCCCACCGCGGCGGGCACGAAGGTGGCGATGGACCGCAGCGTGGACAGCATGGCCTCCAGCGCGATGGCTTCCAGAAGGGTGATTTCGCCGCCCATCAGGCGGAAGGAAATGAAGGCCCCGCCGCCCGCGCCGATCCAGGCCAGCAGATGCAGCGAGGCCGAGGCCGCCAGCCGCCTGGGCGAGGCATAGATGGCATGGATCGCCTCGCTGAAACCGATGCCGCTTTTGGCCTGGGGGAAGAAGCGGGCGGCGATCTTTCCGGCAAAGCCCACGCCGCGCTTCTGCAGCAGAATCAGGCCCGCAATGCCCGGCACCGCCAGCAGCAGCATGCCCGCCATCACCGCCGTCAGCGTGCCGGTGCCGTCCATGCCCTGGAAAACAGACAGCCCCACCGCCAGGCCGAACGCCAGGAAGGCCACCTGCGCCATCGCCTCGGTGGTGGCGTCGGCTGCGACCGAAGCCGCGGCATAGCCGGGAGTCATGCCCTTCAGGATCATCAGCCGCGCGGCCGCGACCATCCCGCCGACCGGCGAGAAGGGCGAAATCTCGGCGATGGAATCGCGCACCAGCCGCGCCACATAGAGATGGTGGAAAGGACGGCGCTGGCCGCGCGGCAACAGGCATTCCCAGGACAGGGCCAGCGGCACGAAGACCAGCAGGGCATAGGCGCAGAGCAGGAGCAGCCCGCTGAAGCCGGCGCGCGCGACGGCGGCGAAGACATCGTCAAAGCCGATGGCCCAGACCAGCCAGACTGCCGCGACAAGACCCGCCAGCAGCGCGAGAGTGACGCCCCATTTCATGCGGCGTCAGGCGGGCAACGGCTTGGCGCGGAAGCTCCACAGGCGCATGGCGCCCAGCGCGGTTTCCGCCAGTTGCGGCAGGAAGCTGGGGCGCAGCAGCTCGGCGTCGAACGCATCCATGCGGCGGCGGTTCTCCGAATAGCAGTCTTCCAGGAAGCGGCGGAAGGTGAAGCCGTCCAGGAAAACGCTGGCCTGGGTGGCGGAAAACTCCTTGCCGTCATTCTGTTC
>DASTMN010000113.1:0-24342 GCA_035714165.1 Rhizomicrobium sp. | reverse complement strand
ACGGCGATTTCGGCGGCTGGACCAGGGCCCAGGCGGTGCATTTCGCGGATGGCGGCATCTTCGACCAGATCTACCGGCCAGGACAATGAGCGCCATCGGTTTGAAATTCGGCTCGAACAGGGGCCTGCTGCGACGGCGCAGTGTGCTGCCCGGCTTCGGCCTGTCGCTGGGCTTCACCCTGTTCTACCTGTCCGGCATCGTGCTGGTGCCGCTGCTGGCCCTGACGCTGCGTCCGTTCGAGCTGGGGCTGGATGGTTTCTGGAACGCCATCTCCACGCCGCGCGTCCTGGCGGCGCTGCGCCTGTCCTTCGGCATGGCGCTGGCTGCCGCCGTCATAGATTCGGTGTTCGGCTTCATCATTGCCTGGGTTCTGGTGCGCTACCGCTTTCCCGGCAAGGGGCTGCTGGATGCGGTGATCGACCTGCCTTTCGCGCTGCCCACGGCGGTGGCGGGCATCGCCTTGTCCACCCTTTACGCTCCGTCGGGCTGGATCGGGAGCTGGCTGACCGAGCACGGCATCCGTGTCGCCTACACGCCCTGGGGCGTGCTGGTGGCGATGATCTTCATCAGCCTGCCTTTCACGGTCCGCACCGTGCAGCCGGTGTTGGCGGAGGTGGGCCGCGATGTGGAAGAAGCCGCCGCCACCCTGGGCGCCACGCGGCTCCAGACTATCGGCCGCGTCGTGCTGCCCATGCTGCTGCCCGCCATCCTGACCGGCATGGCGATGGCCTTCGCCCGCAGCGTGGGTGAATATGGTTCCATCATCTTCATCGCCGGCAACCTGCCCGCGGTCAGCGAGATCGCGCCGCTGCTGATCGTCACCAAGCTGGAACAGTTCGACTATGCCGGGGCCGCCGCCATCGGCGTGGTGATGCTGGCCGCCAGCTTCCTGATGCTGCTGGCGCTGAATGCGCTGCAAAGCTGGGCGGCCAAACGCAGATGAGCCGGACATTTCTCAAGCCCACCGAAGACCCCCTCTGGCTCAAGGCGCTGCTGTTCGCCGTGACGCTGGGTTTCATTGCGCTGGTGCTGCTGCTGCCGCTGGCGCTGGTGTTCCGCGAGGCGCTGGTGGGCGGCATCGGCCCGGCCTGGGACGCGATCACCGAGACGGACTCGCTGGCGGCGCTGCGCCTGTCGCTGCTGGCGGCGGCCATCGCCGTGCCGCTCAACACCGTGTTCGGCATTTCCGCGGCCTGGGCCATCGCCAAGTTCGATTTTCCCGGCAAGACTTTTCTGGTCACGCTGATAGACCTGCCCTTTTCGGTGTCGCCGGTGGTGTCGGGCCTGGTCTATGTGCTGGTGTTCGGCATGCAGGGCTGGTTCGGGCCGTGGCTGGCCGGGCATGACGTCCGCATCCTGTTCGCCCTGCCGGGCATCGTGCTGGCGACCGTCTTCGTCACCTTTCCCTTCGTGGCGCGCGAACTGATCCCGCTGATGGTGGACCAGGGCCGCGACGAGGAGGAAGCCGCCGCCACGCTGGGCGCGTCGGGCTTCCAGACCTTCCTGCGCGTCACCCTGCCCAACATCAAATGGGGCCTGCTGTACGGCATCCTGCTGTGCAACGCCCGCGCGCTGGGCGAGTTCGGCGCGGTGTCGGTGGTGTCGGGCCATATCCGCGGCCAGACCAACACCATGCCGCTGCATGTGGAACTGCTCTACAACAATTACGATTATATCGGGGCCTTCGCCGTCGCCGCGCTGCTGGCGCTGCTGGCGCTGGTCACGCTGGCTCTGAAATCATTGCTGGAATGGCGCTATGCGGACGAACTGGCCGCATCGCACCGGCATTAGGAACGGGCGTTAGGAAACCGGCATGTCACTCGTCGTCGACTCGATCACCAAGACCTTCGCGCGCTTTGCCGCGCTGAACGGCGCCAGCTTCCAGGCGCCGCAGGGGGCTTTCGTCTCGCTGCTGGGCCCGTCCGGCTCCGGCAAGACCACCCTGCTGCGGATTCTGGGCGGCCTGGAATTCGCCGATTCCGGCAGCGTGCGCTTTGCCGACCTCAACTGGCTGGACATGCCGGCGCGCACCCGCAATGCGGGCTTCGTCTTCCAGCAATATGCCCTGTTCCGGCACATGACCGTGGCCGACAATATCGCCTTCGGCCTCAAGGTGCGGCCGCGCGACCGCCGTCCGTCCCGCGCCGACATTGACCGGCGGGTGAAGGAGCTGCTGGATCTGGTGCAGCTGCCGGGCCTGGAAAGCCGCTATCCCAGCCAGCTGTCCGGCGGCCAGCGCCAGCGCGTCGCGCTGGCCCGCGCCCTGGCGATCGAGCCGCGCATGCTGCTGCTGGACGAGCCGTTCGGTGCGCTGGACGCCAAGGTCCGCAAGGAACTGCGCGCCGACCTGCGCCGCATCCATGACCATGCGGGCGTCACCACCGTTTTCGTGACCCACGACCAGGAAGAAGCCTTTGCCGTGGCCGACCTGGTGGCGGTGATGAAGGATGGCCGGATCGAGCAATTCGGCGCGCCCGCCGAGGTGCGGAAGAATCCGCGCACCGCCTTCGTGTCGGAGTTTCTGGCTGTCTGATTTATGATTGACGGACGTCTAGCTGGCGCCCGCGATGCTTCTGGCAACCGCTTCGCCCACCCGGATGCCGTCCACCCCCGCCGACAGGATGCCGCCCGCAAAGCCCGCGCCTTCGCCCGCCGGATAAAGCCCCGGCGTGTTCAGGCTCTGGAAATCCTCGCCGCGCCGGATGCGGATGGGGCTTGAAGTGCGTGTCTCCACCCCCGTCAGCACGGTGTCATGCCGGTCGAAACCTTTGATCTGGCGGCCGAAGGCGGGCAGGGCTTCGCGGATGGCGGCGATGGCATAATCGGGCAGGCAGGCGGACAGGTCGGTGGGTGTCACGCCGGGCCGGTAGGACGGCGCGACCTCGCCCAGCGCGGTGGAGGCGGTTCCGGCGATGAAGTCGCCCACCAGTTGCGCGGGCGCGCGGTAATTCTCGCCGCCCGCCCGGAAGGCGGCGGCCTCCCAATGGCGTTGCAGGGCGATGCCCGCCAGTGGTCCTTCGCCATAGGCGGCATAATCGTCCGGCGTGATGCCCACCACGATTCCGGCATTGGCGTTGCGCTCGTTGCGCGAATACTGGCTCATGCCGTTGGTGACCACGCGGCCCGGCTCGCTGGCGGCGGCCACCACCGTGCCGCCCGGGCACATGCAGAAGGAATAGACGTCGCGGCCGTTTGCGGCATGGTGCACCAGCCGGTATTCGGCGGCGCCCAACTGGGGCACGCTGCGGCCATAGCGGGCGCGGTCTATCAGGCCCTGCGGATGCTCGATGCGGAAGCCGATGGAAAAGGGCTTGGCCTCGATATCCACGCCCCGGTCGTGCAGCATCTGGAAGGTGTCGCGGGCGCTGTGGCCCAGCGCCAGCACGACATGATCGCCGGCGATCTCCTCGCCCGATTCCAGCCGCACACCGCGCACCCGGCGGCCCGCATCCATCAGCAGGTCCGTCACCTTGCTGCGGAAGCGGTATTCGCCGCCCAGCGCCTCGATGCTGGCGCGCATGCTTTCCACCATCGTCACCAGGCGGAAGGTGCCGATATGGGGATGGGCCTCGGTGAGGATTTCCTCCGGTGCGCCCGCGCGCACGAATTCGGTCAGAACCTTGCGGCCCAGATGGCGCGGGTCCTTGATCTGGCTGTAGAGCTTGCCGTCGGAAAAGGTGCCCGCGCCGCCTTCGCCGAACTGGACATTGGATTCGGGATTCAATTCCGAACGCCGCCACAGGCCCCAGGTGTCCTTGGTGCGCTCGCGCACCACCTTGCCGCGCTCCAGAAGGATGGGCCGGAAACCCGCCTGGGCCAGGATCAGGGCGGCGAACAGTCCGCAGGGGCCCGCGCCGATCACCAGCGGGCGCTGGAAGCGCGCGGGCGCGGTGGCGACAGGGTGATAGTCCATGTCGGGCGCGGGGCGGACATCCCGGGGAACGCGGCTGCCCGGCTTCAGCATCACATCCACGGTGTAGACATAGAGGATGGCGTTGCGGTTGCGCGCGTCATGGCCGCGCTTGAAGACCCGGAAATCCAGCAGCGCCTCGGCGGGCAGCTTCAGCTTGCGCAGGATGGCGGATTTGAGCGCATCGGGCTTGTGGTCCAGCGGCAGGCGGATGTCGGTCAGGCGCATCATGGCGGCGGAGATATAGAAAGCGTGCCAGCGCCGCACAACACGTCCCGGTTGTGGACACGCAACCTGGGCGGTTGCATCAGTTGTATCAATAAAATCAACAGCTTGGTTCGGCACACGGATTGCGGAGGTGCCGTCACGGTCCAATGGTGGACCCCAATCTTGTTCGGCCAGCCGGGGGGCCGGACCGAACAGGAGAGCATGCCATGTTCAAGACCATCGCCGTTTCCCTCGTCCTCACTGCTTTTGCCGTCACCGCTGCCCAGGCGGGCGGGTATCAGAACCGTTCTGCCTCGCTGCTGGGCGCGCTGGTGACGCTGGGCAATCACGGCGGCATCGCCAATGTCGGCGCCAATGTCGGGCAGACCGGCCGTCACGGCTCTGCGCTGGCCGATGTGAACGCCAACCTGCTGGGCGGCGCCGTGCGCGCCGATCTGGGCGTAGCGCAGTCGGGCCGCCGCGGCGGCAGCCTGCTGGATCTGGATGTCAATCTGGGCGGTGGCGTCGGCAACCGTCCGGGCCGCTGGTGAGCCATCAGGAACCGGAGCGCAATGCGCTCCGGTTCTTTCCCTTCCGGGAAGGTATCATGCGCCTCTTGTTGATCGTGATCGTCCTGGGCAGCGCCAATGCGATGGCGCAGCCCCTTACACCCGCGCCCGCTGCGCCGTCCGGGCAGGTGCAAACGCGCATGGGCGTCAGCGTCACCGTCATCAACGACGAAAAAGTGCAGCACCCGAAAACGCCGCAAAATCCGGATGTTTCGCGCTGATGGTTCCATTGCCATCACAAAAGATTTCCGTGACGATTCCGTGTTGACGATGCGCGGAAACGGGCGCAGAGTTTTCATGCCAGATGGATGGATTGCGATCACCGCAGTTACTTCCGGGCGCCCTTCCGCGCGATGCCTGTGCATATTGGCGCATGGTGTTCGCGAGCGATCCGGTGGAGACCGGATTTCCGGCGCCGGAACGTCGCGCGAGATTCAAGCCGTGCATAGGGCGTGGAAAAACCGAGAACAGGAGGTTCCAGCCATGGAAGCGACTCCACCGGAAAATATCCCGGGCTTCGCCGTGTTGCGAAGCCAAGGTTCGGCTTAAAGCACCGGGCCTCCGCTACAATCCAAACCTGACAATGGGAGCAATCCCATATCGAGCGTCCGGCGTGATGCTGGACAACCAGAAGGACTGGACAGGCCCCGTCGGAAATCCGGCGGGGTTTGTCTCATTCGGGCATTGTTTAATTCTGGGCTTAATTCTGGCATCGCTGGCGTTTTCCTGATTTTGCCGCAAACGGATGGCGCTGCCTCCGCACGGCCATGCTTCGGCCATCGTCGCATCACGCGATCCTGCCATCATGCCGGCGTCACATACGTTTTGGCGCCTGCCTTGCGGAACTTTCATGGTTCCCGAACTGGCGCATGCGGATGGTTTGGGGTTTTCCGCTCCGCATCCGTGATGTAGGAGTGCGGCATGCTGAAAATAACCAAGCCTGTGCTGTTGCTTTGCGCCCTGCTGCCTTTGGCGATGGCCTGCACCACCGCGCGCAACACCGCGCCCCAGCGCACCGCCAGCGAGCAGCTTCTGATTTCGGCGGCGGCCGACCGCGCCGCGGCGCAGCTTTCGCTGGGCATTCCCAAGGGCACCAAGGTCTTCATCGAGACGCGCTTTTTCCAGGGCTATGACGACGGCTATGCGGTCGCCGCCATCCGCACCCAGATGCTCAAGAACGGCCTTCTGCTGATGGACGAGCGCAAGGATGCCGAGGCGGTGGTGCAGGTGGCGTCCGGCGCGCTGTCCACCGACCAGAAGTCGCTGCTGGTCGGCATCCCGCAGCTCACCGTGCCCTATATCCCGGTGGGCAACTCCGTCACCGTGCCTGAGATCGCGCTGTTCAAGCAGGCTGAGGAAAAGGGCGTCGCCAAGTTCGTCGCCACCGGTTATGACGCCAAGACCGGCGAACTGCTGGCGACCACCGATGCGCGCTACGGCTTCTCGCACAACACCAACCACACCATCCTGCTGTTCTTCTCCTGGTCCAGCGGCGACGTGATACCGCCGGGCGTGGACCAGCATTCGCTGTCCTTCCGGACCTTCACCAACATGCTGCCGGGCGGCAACTAGGCGCGGCTCTTTTGCGCTGTGCGTGCGTCGCGCCTGCGCTCATGCACGTCTTGTACACGTCGCTTGGCGTTCCTGCGCACATCACAAAATTGCGCGCGCCTGAAAACATCGGGGCTGCTTACGGGAAATACTGGTAGATCCAGGTCTCGCTGAGAGTCCGGTTGCCCAGCCGCAGGTAGCAGCGCAGGTCGATCGGTCCCTTGCCGTCTATCTGCAGGTCGAACAGCGCCCGCCAGCGGTCGGTGCCCACCACCTTGATGACATAGGCATTGTCGATCTTGCCGCGGCTGGCGCTGGCCTCCGGCTTGACGTCGAAGCGCTGCTGCATCTGCATCAGCGGCCCACCGGTGAAATCGATCACGAATTTGCGCTTGTCGCGCGGCCAGGGATTCTGGCCGGGAATGCCGCCACGCCCAAGCCGCGTCGCCACCACGCGGGCGATGTTCCTGGGATAGGCCGGCTCGTTATCCTGCCAGTAGAGGCGATAGTCATAGGCGCGCGTATCGCCCGCCGCCAGTTCGCCATCGGGCCGCCAATAGGCGACGATATTGTCGTGGGTCTCGTCCTCGGTGGGAATCTCCACCAGCTGCACCGCGCCTGACCCCCATTTGCCCTTGGGTTCGACCCACAGGCTGGGCCGCCTGTCATAAAAAGCGCCGTCGTCCTGGTAGTTCTCGAAGTCGCGGTCGCGCTGGATCAGGCCGAAGCCGCGCGGGTTCTCATCGAGGAAGGAGTTGGTCTGCACCACCGGCGGATTGACCAGCGGCCGCCAGATGCGCTCGCCCTTGCCGGTCCAGATCGCCAGCCCGTCATTGTCATGGATTTCCGGGCGCCAGTCGTCGGCCTTGCCGCGCTCATTCTCGCCATACCAGTACATGCTGGTCAGCGGGGCCACGCCCATGCGGGTGATGCCCGCTCGGCAGAACAGGTCGCAATGCACGTTCATCACCACCGTGCCGTCCTTGTTCTTCAGGGCGTCGAACTTGTAGCTGCCGGTGATGGAGGGGCCGTCCAGCAGGGCATACACGGTGACCAGCGGTCCGCGCGCCTCCAGCCAGAACTCCGCGAAGCGGGGAAACTCCTCGGCGGTCGCGGCGGCGGTGTTGATGGCGATGCCGCGCGCCGAAAGCCCGTACTGGGCTTCCTGGCCGCTGGAGCGGAAATAGCTGGCGCCCTGGAAGGCCAGCCAGTCGGTGGGCTTGTCCTGCCCGTCCATCACCCGGAAGCCGGAAAAGCCCAGGTCGCGAAGCGCCTTGGGGTCCAGGCCGCTGGCGCTGTAATCGAAATAGTCCGGCCCATAGAGAATTTCGCGCGCCATGCCGCCTTCGACCGTGTGCAGCAGCACCGGGTCGGCGGCATAGCGGCTGAGATGGAAGAAGGAGACGGGGTCCGGCTGGGGACCGCCCTTCCACAGGGCGTGGTCGGGGCGAAACTTGATCTTCTGGGCGGCGTCGTAATCCACCCCCTTGATGATATGCGGGGCGCGCTGGGGTGGCGCTTTATAAGGCTGGGTGGCGAGTTTGCGGGCACGCTCCCGCAGCAGGTCATAGCTGAACCGGCGGGACGGCCCCAGGCGGATGGCGGATTTGGCGGGGGGCTGTTTTGTCTGGGCGGTGGTCTGGGCGAAGGCGGGCAGCGCGGCGGGGGGAACAAGGCTGGCCGACAGGGCGGCCAGCAGCAGGCGGCGGTCCGTCACGAACATGCGAATAGGGCTCCGGGAAAGGCCAAGGAAGGGGATAAAATCTTAAATCTAAACATGGCTTTTTTCCGCCGGGCGGCGCCCGCTGACTGGCCGTCAGGGGGCCGGAAATTGTCACAGCCGGCGGGCGACGGGGCCGTGAAAAGGTACCGGGCGATCCATCATTCCGCCGCATTGTCACGTTGTATTACCGATGTCGAACGGGCGGTTTTCGATTTGGATTTCACACGGATGGACTCCCAGATTTTCGCTTTTGAACAGACGCTCCTTGAACAGGCACCCATGGAACAGGCCTCGAATCTGCCGCTGATTGCCGGGGACAGACCCTCTGGTGACCATGCCGGCGTGCCCCTGCGTTGTCCCCGCGCCATGCCGGAGCAGCCGCTTCAGGTGACGTCTTCTTTCTCCCTGCTGGGTTCGCTGGTCGCGGCCTTGCTGTTCGTCCCCCGCGCCGCCATGCTGGCGCCTGCCATGATCCGCACCACCCGCCGCCGTGCCTGACATCGCCCCCAGGCGATGGCTATACCTGTTCCTGGTATTGGCCTCGACCGTGGCTGGCGTGACCCAGCTTCTGGGCGTCCTGCAGGTTGACGGCCTGCGGTGGCGCGAAGCCGTGATCCTTTTGCTGTTCGCCATCCTGTTCGCCTGGATCAGCGCCAGCTTCTGGCTGGCCTGTTTCGGTGCGGTGGCCCGCATGATCCGCAAGGACCTGCTGCCGCTGCGGCCCGCGGGCGCCGTGTCGGCGGCGCGCACCGCCATCCTGATGCCGGTCTATAACGAGGATGTCACCCGCGTCTTCGCCGGCGTGCGCGCCATCTATGAAGAGGCGGGGCCGGACTTCGACTTCTATATCCTCAGCGACAGCACCAATCCCGCCAACTGGGTGGCCGAGGAACTGGCCTGGGAACGCCTCAAATCCGAATTGCGGTCCGAGCTGGGGGGCGATGCGCGCCTGTTCTACCGGCACCGCCCGGTCAATACCGGGCGCAAGACCGGCAACATCAAGGACTTCTGCGAGAACTGGGGCCAGCTCTACGACTATATGGTGATCCTGGACGCCGACAGCCTGATGACCGGCAGGACGCTCACCCAGCTTGTCGGGCTGATGGACGCCAATCCGCGCGCCGCGCTGATCCAGGCGCCAGCGCAGCTCACCGGCCGCCATTCACTGTTCGCCCGCATCCAGCAATTCGCCTCCAGCGTCTATGGCCCGGTCTTCAATGCGGGCCTGGCGCTGTTGCAGGGGCCGGACGGCAATTACTGGGGCCATAACGCGATCATCCGCGTGCATGTCTTCATGCAGCATTGCGGCTTGCCGCACCTGCCGGGCAAGCCGCCCTTCGGCGGCGAAATCCTGAGCCACGATTTTGTCGAGGCCGCGCTGCTGCGCCGCGCCGGGTGGGAGGTCTGGATGGCCCCCGACATCGGCGGCTCCTATGAAGAGCCGCCACCCAGCATTTCCGATCACCTGATCCGCGACCGCCGCTGGTGCCAGGGCAACCTGCAACATCTGCGGATCATCTTCGCCAGGGGGCTGGCGATGCCCAGCCGCCTGCATCTGGCGCTGGGGATCATGACCTATATTTCCTCGCCGCTCTGGCTGTTGCTGCTGATCGCCTCTGCGGTGGAGATGATGACGGCCCCGGCGCTGCCGGACGCCACCTTCATCGGCCTGCAACCGTCGCTGCCGCTGAGCGTCTCGCATCATGTCGAACTGCTGATGCTGGTGCTGGCCACCATCGTGCTGCTGTTCGGCCCCAAGCTGATGGCGCTGGTGGTTCTGCTGGACGATGCCGACGCGACACGCGCGCATGGCGGGCTGGGCGCGGTGATCGGCGGCTTTCTGTGGGAGAGCCTGTTCTCGACCCTGCTGGCGCCGATCGTGATGCTGCAGCACAGCTGGTATGTCGTCACCATCCTGATGGGCATGTCCACGGGCTGGGGATCGCAGCAGCGCACCGACCGCGCCCTGCCGCTGAAATTCGCGGTGCGTTATTTCTGGCCGCACACCCTGGTGGGCCTGGCCGCCACGGTGATCCTCTGGCACACGCCCAGCTTCCACTGGTTCCTGCCGCTGCTGGCGGGGCTGCTGCTGTCGGTCCCGCTGGTAATCATGAGCTCCAGCCCGCTGATGGGGCAGGTGGCGCTGGCCGACCGGCTGTTCCTGGTGCCCAGCGAGACGCGCGGCCTGCCGGTGCAGGATCGCGCCCATGCGCTGGTCGCGGCCGCCGAGGCCGAAGAGCAGGTCGCCGATGTCCGGCATCTGGTGCTGGAGGATGCGCGGGTGCGTGCCCTGCACCTGGCGCTGCTGGCGGGCACACCCGCCCCGCCGGGCGACCCGGCCCGGCTGGGTGTGCTGCGCGCGCAGGCCTCCCGCCGCGAAACGGCGGGGTTCAGCCGTGAGGACTGGACGCTGCTGCTGTCCGATCCCGAAAGCCTGAAGGCGCTTTCCTGAGATTTCCCTGCTTTTTGGCCGGATTGCCGGTCTGACTGTTGGCTGTATACGGTTTCCTCCGCTAGCCTCCTTCACAACAATAATGAGGGGTGGGGCATGTTCAGGCATATCATCGGCGCGGCGCTGCTGCTGGCGCTTCCGGCATCGGCTTTGACCCAGGCCAGCGCGCAGGCACCGGCGCAGGTCACGCTGGAGGTGGACACCACCAGGCCCGGCGCGCCCATCAGCCGTTACATCTATGGCCATTTTGCCGAGCACCTGGGGCGCGGCATCTATGAAGGCATCTGGGTGGGCGAGGACAGCAAGATCCCCAACATCCGGGGCTATCGCACCGATGTCGTCAATGCCCTGAAGAAGATCCATGTGCCGGTGGTGCGCTGGCCCGGCGGCTGTTTCGCCGACCTGTATGACTGGCGCGACGGCATCGGCCCGCGCGCCAAGCGGCCCACCCGCATCAATGTCCATTGGGGCGGGGTGACCGACGACAACCGCTTCGGCACCCACGAGTTCATGGATTTCGCGGAACTGATCGGCGCCGACGCCTATGTCAGCGGCAATGTCGGATCGCTGTCGCCCTATGACATGAACCAATGGGTCGAGTATATCACCTCGGACGAGAAAGCCTCGCTGGCCGAGGAGCGGCGGCGCAATGGCCGCGACAAGCCCTGGAATCTCAAATTCTTCGGCATTGGCAACGAGACCTGGGGCTGTGGCGGCAACATGCGGCCCGAATATGCCGCCGACATCAATGCCCGCTATTCCACCTTTGTGAACGCGCCCAAGGCTATGGGCATGGTCAAGGTCGCCAGCGGTTCCACCGGCAATGTGACCTGGGACCACAAGACCTTCACCGAGGCGATGATGAAGTTCGGCGGCAAGATGGATGCCCTGAGCTTTCATTACTACGCCATGCCCACGGGCCGCGCGCGCGGTCCCGCCACCGGCTTCAGCGAGGAGAAATGGGCCGACGAGCTGGAGCTGGCGCTCCGCATGGAAAGCCTGATCGCCGAGACCAAGCAGGTGATGGACAAGTACGACCCGCAGAAGAAGGTCGCGCTCTATGTGGACGAGTGGGGTTCCTGGTACGATCCGGAGCCGGGCAGCACGCCGGGCTTCCTGTACCAGCAGAACACGCTGCGTGACGTGCATGTGGCGGCGCTGACGCTGAACATCTTTCACCGGCACACCGACCGGGTGAAGATGGCCAACATCGCCCAGATGATCAATGTGCTGCAGGCCATCATCCTCACGGACAAGGAAAAGATGATCCTGACGCCCACCTATCATGTCTTCGACATGTATCAGGTCTTCATGGAGGCGGTGCCCTATCCGGCGCGCGTGACGGGGCCGCGATACAGCTTTGGCGGCCATAGCATGGCGATGGTGGATGTCTCGGCGGCGCGCGGAAAGGACGGCAAGCTCTATCTGGCGCTGGTCAACAACGATCCGCGCCGTTCCGCGCGGGTGGCGCCCGGGCTGGATGGCCGCGCCCGTGGCCTGATCCTGACCGGCCCGGCGATGGATACCCACAACACGTTCGACAGGCCCGATACGATCAAGCCGATGCCCTTCACCGCCGGGAATGGCGGCAGGCTGACGATAGACCTGCCGTCCAAGGCCCTGGTGGTGGTAGCGGTGGAATAAAAGAAAAGGCCGGTCGAAAGACCGGCCTTTTTTCATTTCACGCGGAAGGCGTAGACCATCGTGTTCACATAGGTCTTGCCGGGGTCCAGTCGCGCCGAGGGAAAGTCGGGATGGTTGGGCGCGTCGGGAAAGGTACCCGGCTCCAGGCAGATGGCGTCGCCCTGGCGATAGGCGCGCTGGTTCTTGCCGAAGTAAGTGCCGTCCATGAAGTTGCCGGTATAGAACTGGATGCCCGGCGCGGTGACGCGCACCTCCATCACCCGGCCCGAGACCGGTTCTTCCACCACCGCCGCCAGCCGCAGCGTGCCCGCCGCGCCGTTGACGATGTAATTGTGGTCATAGCCGCGGCCATAGCGGATCTGCTGGTCGCGGGCGTCGCGGATGCGCGCTCCCACCATCGTGGCCTTGCGGAAGTCGAAGGGCGTGCCCGCCACGGCGCGCCGCTCGCCGGTGGGGATCAGCGTGGCGTCCACCGGGGTGAAACGGTCGGCATGCAGCGTCACCAGGTTGCCCATCACGTCGCGGGCATCGTTGCCCGACAGGTTGAAATAGGCATGGTTGGTCAGGTTCACCACCGTGGGCTTGCTGGTGGTGGCGCGGTATTCCAGCTTCAGCTCGTTCTTCTCGGTCAGGGCATAGGTGGCGATGACTTTGAGTTCGCCGGGAAAGCCCTCCTCGCCATCGGCGCTGACGTAACTCAGCACCACTTTGGCGTCCGGCCCGCCGGTCACCGAGTCGATCTTCCACATCCGCTTGTCGAAGCCCTTGAGGCCGCCATGCAGCGCGTTGGGCCCGTCATTGGTGGCCAGGGCATAGGTTTTGCCGTCCAGCGTGAACTTCCCCTTGGCGATGCGGTTGGCATAGCGGCCCACCGAGACGCCGAAATAATTGGGCCTGGCCAGATATTCGCGCGCCGTATCATGGCCCAGCACGACATCTTCCCTGTGGCCTGCCTTGTCGGGCACCACCAGCGACTGGAGCGTGGCGCCCAGGGTCATGATCCGGGCGGTCATGCCCGCGCCGTTGCTCAGGGTCACGGCCTCGACTTTCGTGCCGTCGGCCAGCGTGCCGAAATCGCCGCGCGTGGCGGTGGCGGCGCCGGCGCCCGAAGCGGAGAGGGCGGCGAGCGCGGCCCCCAGCATCCATCGTTTCAGCATCGTCTGTTTCTGCATCTTGTCGGCCCCCGTTTGGTTGTGCCGACTATAGGCGCGCGCGAAATGCGAGTCATGGTTCTTGCAACGCGGGCAATGCGGGATTTCGCAATTGCGAGAATGTTGATGCCGTGTCAGGGGTGTGAGAGGTTGGCGGCCGATAACAGGGGTGGGGCATGTTTCAACCGGACGGGTATGTCGTCGCGCTGGCGATGATGCTGATCACCATGATCTGCTGGGGATCGTGGGCCAACATGATGAAGCTGACGCCCGGATGGCCGTTCCAGCTTTTCTACTGGGACTATGTCGGCGGCGTCTTGCTGGTCAGCCTGGTGCTGGGCCTGACCATGGGGTCCACCGGCGGGCCGGGGGGCATGATCGAAAACCTGCGCCAGGCCGATGGCCTCAGCATCCTGTATGCGCTGGCGGGGGGCGCGGTCTTCAACATCGGCAACCTGCTGCTGGTGGCGGCAATCTCGATCGCCGGGCTGGCGGTGGCCTTTCCGGTCGGCATCGGCATCGCCCTGATTGTGGGCGTGCTGCTGAACTATGCCATCGCCCCCGCCGCCAATCCCCTGCTGCTGTTCGGCGGCGTGGCGCTGGTGCTGGCGGCGATCATCGTGGACGCGCTGGCCTATCGCGCCCGCGGCAGTGACGGCAGCGCCAATGTCGCGCGCGGCCTCAAGATCGCCATCGCCTGCGGCCTGTTGATCGGCGTCTTCTATCCGCTGGTCGCCAAGTCCATGCAGGGTGCGGGCGGGCTCGGCCCCTATGCGGTGTCCTTCGTCTTCTCGGCGGGGGTGTTCCTGTCGTCCTTCCTGTTCAACACCTGGCTCATGCGCCGCCCGGTCACCGCCGATCCGCCCTGCGATTTCGCGCAATACCGCGCCGCGCCGATGAAGACGCATCTGGCGGGCGTGGTGGGTGGCGCGATCTGGGGCCTGGGCATGACCTTCTCGCTGGTGGCGGCGACCACCAATTTCGTCGGTCCCGCCGTGTCCTATGCCATCGGCCAGGGCGCGACCATGGTGTCGGCGGTGTGGGGCGTCTTCGTCTGGCGCGAATTCGCCGGTGCGCCCGTCAGCGCGCGCCAGCTTCTGGCGCTGATGTTCGCACTGTTCCTGGTCGGGCTGGGCCTGATCGCCATCGCCCCGCTCTATACATGAGCGCGATCCTGGTCATCGGCAGCGCCAACATGGATCTGGTGGCGTTCGCGGACCGGCTGCCGGGTCCGGGCGAAACCCTGCTGGGCGGCGCGTTCCACAGTTTCGCGGGCGGCAAGGGCGGCAACCAGGCGGTGGCGGCGGCGCGCGCGGCGCGACAGCCGGGCACGGTGGCCTTCCTGGGGCGGGTCGGCACGGATTCCTTTGGCGACCGGTTGCGCGGGGGTTTGGCGCAGAACGGCGTGGATACGCGCTGGCTGGGTACGGTGGACGGCGCCTCCGGCGTCGCCGTCATCATGTCGGGCGGCGGCAACAACATGATCGTGGTCGCGCCCGGCGCCAATGATGCGCTGGATGCCGCCGCGATCGATCCCAAGGCCTTTGACGGGGCGCGTTTCGTGCTGGCGCAACTGGAAACGCCGCTGGACGGCGTGATCGCCGCGGCCCGGCTGGCGCGGGCGCAAGAAGCGGTCTTCATCCTGGACCCCGCGCCCGCGCGGGCGCTGCCGCCGGACCTGCTGGCGATGGTGGACTGGCTGACGCCCAACGAAAGCGAAGCCTGCCTGCTGCTGGGCGTGACATCGCTGGGCGATCCGGTGGCGGCGGCGCGGCGGCTCAAGGCGCTGGGGCCGCGCGGCGTGGTGCTGAAGCTGGGCGGGCAGGGTGCCGTGCTGCTGGAAGATGATACGCCGGTCCTGATCGGGGCACATGCTGTGACGGTGGCCGACACCACGGCGGCGGGCGATGCCTTCAATGGCGCCTTCGCGGTGGCCCTGTCGGAAGGCCGCGCCGCGCCCCAGGCGGTGGCCTTTGCGATGGCGGCGGCGGCGATTTCCGTCACCCGCCAGGGCGCCCAGCCCGCTATGGCCCTGCGCGCCGAGATAGACGGCTTTTCCGCCTGACGCTTTTCGACTGGTAACCGGACGAGCGCTGCTTCCGCAGTGCCACAAAATGCTGGTACACAGGCGGGGCAGTCTTTCGCGCAGGGCCCGCATGATCCTCGACAATAACGGCATCATCCTGGGCAAGTCGGACAGCGGTCAGACCCTGCTGCTCAAATATGCCAACCGCCACGGCCTGATCGCGGGCGCCACCGGCACCGGCAAGACCATGACCCTGCAGGGCCTGGCGGAAGGTTTTTCGCTGGCCGGTGTGCCGGTCTTCATCGCCGATGTGAAGGGCGACCTGTCGGGCATGGCCCAGGCGGGCACGGACAGGCCGCCGCTGGTGGCCCGCGCGCAGGAGATCGGTTTTGCCCTCGACTATCAGGCCTTTCCGGTCATCTTCTGGGATGTGTTCGGCCGCCAGGGCCATCCCGTCCGCACCACCATCTCCGAGATGGGACCGCTGCTGCTGGCGCGGCTGCTGCAACTGAACGACACCCAGGAAGGCGTGCTGAACGTGGTGTTCGCGGCGGCCGACAAGGAAGGCCTGCTTCTGCTGGACCTGGACGACCTGCGCGCCATGCTGACCCATGTCAGCGAGAATGCGCGCGATTATTCGGCGCAATACGGCAATGTCGCGCCCGCTTCGGTGGCGGCGGTGCAGCGCGCGCTGCTGACGCTGGAACAGCAGGGCGGGCGCAACATGTTCGGCGAACCGGCGCTGGCCATCGCCGACCTGATGCGGCTGGCTCCGAACGGGCAGGGCGCGGTCAACATCCTGGCGGCCAGCGAACTGATGGCCTCGCCCAAGCTCTATGCCAGCTTCATGCTCTGGCTGCTCAGCGAACTGTTCGAGGACCTGCCGGAAGTGGGTGACATGGACAAGCCCAAGCTGGTCTTTTTCTTCGACGAGGCGCATCTTTTGTTCGACGATGCGCCCAAGGTGCTTCTGGAAAAGATCGAGCAGCTGGTGCGCCTGATCCGCTCCAAGGGCGTGGGCGTCTATTTCATCACCCAGAATCCGGCCGACATTCCGCCCAGCGTGCTGGGCCAACTGTCCAACCGGGTGCAGCACGCCCTGCGCGCCTTCACGCCCCAGGACCAGAAGGGGGTAAAGGCGGCGGCCCAGACCTTCCGCCAAAACCCGGCCTTCAAGACCGAAGAAGCCATCACCCAGCTTGGCGTGGGCGAGGCGCTGGTTTCCATGCTGGATGCGAAAGGTACGCCCAATATCGTGGAGCGCACCCTGATCCGGCCCGCCGTGTCCTATGTCGGCGCGCTGACGCCGCAGCAGCGCGCACAGGTGATCGCGCAAAGCCCGGTGGGCGACGCCTATAACACGCCGGTGAACCGGGAATCGGCTTTCGAGATTCTGGCGGGCCGGGTGGAGCAGGGGCCTGCGCCGGTGAAGAATGCCAGCACCGCCGGCAGCATCTGGGGCACGGTGGCCAAGACGGTCGCGGTCACCGCCGCCGGTGTGGCGGGCCGCCAGATCGCCAATGCGGCGCTGCGCACCGCCACCGGCACGACGCGCGGGCGCAAGGCCGATTCCGTCGCCACCGCCGTGACCAAGAGCGTGGTGCGTTCGGCCAGCGGCAGTATCGGGCGCGAACTGGTGCGCGGCCTGATGAAATCCCTGCTGAAGTAAAACGCGGCGTCCGTCATCCTGGCCCAGGCCGGGCCTGTCAGGCGTTGAGCGTCCCAATCAACACCATGCCTTTCCAGACATCGGCTGTCAGGTAGGCGGGATAGCGGTCAAGAAGGGCTGCGGCATAAACCATCGCGGCCTGGTCATTCGCGCGGACAGTCGCATAGATGGCCCGGTCAGGCCCTTGCCCCGAGAGCCGGATTTCGTAAATGCGGGCATCGGCGACCTTGACGATTCCCAACCCATTCCCACGGTTCGACAGCCCGTCCATTTTAGCAGGGGGATGTGGCGTGTGCTCAAAAAAAGATGTCGGTATGATAGCGTACCGGCTGGTGCCCAGAGCTGGATTTCCGCAAGCCCCATCTCTTCCTGATTGCTTGTCGGTCAATCGGCCGCCAGCTAAAATGGCTTATGCCCCAGGCCGCATTGAACGCCCTCGTGATAGAGTACCAGCATCAGGCGGACTGGCTTGACGCCCAGGCCGCCGACCTGGAAACCGGCGCCCGCAAGATCCTTTCCTGTGGCGCCGGGGAAGACGTGGACCTTACCGACGTGATGATTGCCGAATACCGGCACAAGGCCGCCAACATGCGGGCGGTCATACTCGCTTTTGAGCGATTGCGCGCAAAAGGGCTGTAAGGCGCTACGGGTCTTTGCTGGTTTGCACTTTGTAGAACGTCTCAGCATCGTCCCGGGAAAGATGGTTGAAAGGTCCGTTGCGCTCAGATGCCGCGAAGCTCTGAGAAAGTGCCCCGCCATTTGCAGGGTTCGCGGACGCCATCAAAACCGCGCCGTCAGCGACAGGCGTATCTCGCGCGGCTCGGATGGATGGGTATGCAGGTCGTCCACGCCGCCAGCCGGCTCGCCCATGAGGCGTGATGTGTAGAAATAGTCAATGTCGCTGACCTTGGCGTCGAACAGGTTGAACACATCCAGCGCCAGTGTCAGCCGCTCGCTGATATTGTAGCCGAGATTGGCATAGACCAGCGTGGTGGCGCGTGAGCGTACACTGTTGTCCTGCACAAGCGGGCGTGGCCCGAAATGCCGAAGCCGCAAGCCGCCAAACCAGTCCCTGGCCCAGTCCAGGTCATGCAGGGCCACGCCGCCGTCGAAGGTCGAGGCCAGGGCCTCCGGGATATGTTGCCCGGCCGGATCGAAATCCACCAGCCGCGCCCGCGACCATGCGTAGTCGGCCTGCACGGTCAGCCAGTCGTTGATCGCATAGCTGTTGGTGAACTCGACGCCGAAGCGGCGGCTGCGGCCAGAGGGTTCGGGCATGCCGGTATCGCCTGCCCAGACCAGCTCGGACTGGATGTTGAGCAGCCAGACGCTGACCGCGGATTGCAGCCCCGGCACGGCGCCGGTGCGGATGCCGATCTCGGCGCCCGTGGCGCGGGCCAAGGGCGTGTCCGGCCCGGCGGGCGAGAACAGGCCGCGCGCGTCATTGCTGTGAAAGCCGTATCCGCCATCCAGGTAGAATTCGGTATGCGCCCAGGGACCCAGCACGATGCCCAGCTTTGGGCTGACCGTTTCGGCACGCCGCGCGCCCGAAGCGCCACCGCCGGTGCGGTCTTTCACATCGAACCAGAAGACATCGCCGCGTATCCCCGCGATGGTGCGCAGCCAGTCGGTCCAGCGTGTCTGGTTCTGCGCCCAGGGCGACAGGCTGGTTTCGGCGATGGCATCCAGCGTCGTGACCGACAGGCGGGCGCGGTCCCGTGTGTGGAACAGGCCATTGCGAATATCGTCGCGCCGGATATCCAGCCCGAAGCTGGTCCTGGAATCGAGTCCGAACAGCCCGTGGTTCCAGTCCTTCCGCGCTTTCCCGCCCATGATCCAGCGCGTGTCCTGCTGCTCGAACTGGTCGCCATTCACCGGATCGTCAAGGAAATAGGTGAAATTGGAGAACAGGTTCAGGTCGTAATAAAGTCCGTAGACCATCACTTGTGTGTCATCGTCGCGCCAGGCGGTGCTGAGGGCGTAGCGTCCGCTCTGTCCGCCGTCGCTGGGATCGATGTTGCCCCAGCGCGATATAAGTCCCGATGCTATGGCGCGTTGCGGCACCTGGTCGGTGGCGTTCCAGATATTGTGATAGGCTTGCGCCGTCATGGTCCAGCCGCCCAGGCTGTAGCGCAGTACGCCGCTCACCTTGCGGGCATCATCGGCCCTGTCCCACGGGCCGTCATTATGCTCGATCTCCATCGCCGCGATGGCGTTGCCAGCGCCCGCCGTGATGTTGGCCGCCGCCAAACCGCGCAGATAGCCGAACTGGCCTGCTTCCACCCGTGCGATATTCGAAGGCAGGCGGTCGAAATACCGGATATCGAAGGCGCCCGCTGCGCCGAAATCGCCAATGTCGGCGTAATAAGGTCCCTTGCGGTAATCCACCCGCTCGATCATCTCCGGGATGGCGAAGTTCAGGTCTGCATAGCCTTGCCCGTGGCCGTGACTGACATTGTTCACCGGCACGCCGTCAAGGTTGATGGCAAGGTCGGTGCCGTGGTCGAGGTTGAATCCGCGCAGGTAGTACTGGTTGGCCTTGCCGCTGCCGGAATGCTGGCTGACGATCACGCCGGGAATGGCTTCCACGATCTCGCCGGGCCGCAGCAGGGGGCGCTGCGCCAGATCCTCGGCGCTGATCGATCCCTGGTTGGCCGAGGTGGCGATGCCGGTCAGGTCGGCGCGGCGGCCCGTGACGATGACGGTTTCGTCATGGGAAACGGGCTGGGCCAGGGCTGGCGCGGCAGCGGCCAACAGGAACATCAGAATTCGCAAGCGCATCAGCCGGCCTTGCGGACATGCAGGTGCAGATGGCGGTGGCGTGTTTCGCCGTGGCGGTGGGTTTCCTCGCGCGGTTCGACGGGAATGCGGACCAGCCGCCCATGCCGGACACCGCGCTCGGCTATGACATGATCGGCCAGGTGCCTGACCTCGTGACTTTCGCCGCGCAGGATGGCGACCTCTAGGCAGGAATCGTGGTCGAGATGGATATGGGTGGCGGCCAGTGACAGGTCGTGATGATCGTGGAATGTGTTGGCGAGGCGCTTGGACAATTCACGCGCGTCATGGTCATAGACATAGACCAGCGCGGCAATGCACGGTCCCCCGCCCTGGGCCTCCTCATGCACCTGCCGCATGCCTGCCCGCGCCAGGTCGCGCAGCGCCTCGGAACGGCCGGAATAGCCTCTTGCGGAACAAAGGGCGTCAAGCTCGGCAACGAACTCGTCTTCGGCGCTGATGGTGATGCGCTGCATGGGCGGCCTCCTGTAGGGCCGCAGTATGAGCTTCCTTTCAAAAGATCATACATACGCCGAATGGCGTATTTCGCGCCGTTCAAGGCGCGTTAAGCCCTGGCCAGACTGGTCCACAACCATGCGGACCATGATCCGTGCCCGCGGGAAGCGTCGCGTGCCGGGAGGGTGACGTCATTAGGCGAGCTTTACGCCGTAAACGTCAGCAGCAGGATTTGGCGGTGATGGAGGGAGCCTGTCAGTATTGGAAAATCAACCGTTTCAGTTGGCTAACCCAAAATCCGGACACCATTATTCATCAATGGGTTATTTTTAGTATTGGCATAACCCTATGCTGATGTTGTCTCGCAGTCCGTCCGTGCCGAGCAAGTCGATGGTCTGTTTATCGGATTACCGGGATGGGCGCAGCGCCATCGCAGCACGGTCGAAAATCACCACTGCAATCAACGACGCGCCGAACAGGGGCAGCAACACGCCCGCCACGCCCATCAGGATCATGGCGCCCTTCAGCCGCGCCTCGGGTACCTTGGGCGGTGGGGCCAGCTTGCCGGACGGGCGGCGCTTCCACCACATGCCGATTCCGGTGACCACCAGCAGGATGATGCCGATGCAGGGAAGCAGCATCACGATCTGGTTGATGCGCCCGAAATAATTGCCCATGTGCAACTGCACGCCCAGCTCTATGGCCTTCGCGCCCCAGCCATAGTCGCGATAGCCGGTCTCGCGCATCAGCGCCCCGCTATAGCGGTCGAAGAACAGTGTCCGCTGCCCTTGCGGCTGGTTGGGATAGACCGAGGCAGTATAGACCCCCTTGGGTCCGGTCGGCAGCAAAAGAGCATAGCCGCCGGTCAAGCCCTGCTGTTTCAGGCCGGCCACGATCCCGTCTACACTCGCTTCCGCCGCTGTGTCGCGGCCGGACGCCGTGGAACCCGCACCGGAATGGTCATGGTGCTCCGATTGGGGCAGGGGTGTTTCTTCCAAGGTCCAGGGTGCATCGCGCAATACGCTTTTCAGCGGCACGCTTTGTGGAGCGGTCCGGTTCACGGGGTATCCGATACCCAGCGCTGTCACGCCCTGTCGGACAATGCGGCCCTGGATTTCCGCCCAGGGCAGGCCTGTCAGGATCATGAACAGGATCAGCACCGCCGTCCATACGCCCACGGTGATGTGCAGGTCGCGCCACAGCAATCGTCCACGCAGCCACAGCCGGGGAAAGAACACGCCGCCCAGGTTGGCCCGCGCTCCACGCGGCCACCACAGATAAAGGCCGGTCGCCAGCAGTACCAGGGTCCAGCAGGCTACCAGTTCGACGATATGGTCTCCCCATTTGCCGATAGTCAGCGTGCCATGCAGAACCCGCGCGAAGCCGGTCAGTGTGCGTTCATATACGGACGCACCCATCACCCGCATGGTGCCCGGTTCCACCGCGACCTGGAGCGGGGCGCCTGTGGCAGGTGTGATGGAGACAATGCCTGGCCGGTCGGGGGACGCGGGCATGTCCACCCGTGTCACTGTCCCCGGATGTGCCATCTGGGCTGCGGCGATCCAGTGGGATACCGGCATGGCGGGAGCCTGGGTGGTCACGAAACGAAGACCGGGGTTCAGCCGGTCCTCGATCTCGTCATTGAACAGGTAGATCGCGCCCGTGATACTGAGGATCAGCAGAAAGGGTGCGACCGCCAGCCCGGCATAGAAATGCCAACGCCAGATTGCGCGGTAGAGATCACCGGCGGCCTGGGGCCGCCGGTTGTTGTCGTCTGTCACCATTGGAACCTCAGGCCCCCGAACACGGCGCGGCCGATACCGGGATTGAATATCTCCGACGTGGCGCTGGCTACACCGGCAATGGCCACGGTCGAGATATAGTGCTTGTCGGCAAGGTTGCGCCCTTCCAGATAGGCGGACCATTGCGCGCCGGTATCGAAGCCGACCTTGAAGTTCACCAGGGCATACGGATCCACCGCCAGGGTATTGGCATTGTCGGCAAAATAGTGCCCCGGCGCCCATTCCAGGTTCGGCCCGGCATAGAAGCCGCTGGGATGCTTGTAGAGCATTTCGGCCCGCAGATACTGGCGCGGGATGCCCGGCAGTTCGTTGTTGCCATATCGGGCGTCTCCGTCGAAATAGAAGTCGCTATAGGTATAGGCGGCGGCAATGGCCAGGCTGTCGCCCGGCGTGAAGGCCGATACCGGAATGGCGGCATCCAGCCCCGCCTCGATACCCTGATGCACGGTGCGGCCCGCATTGATGATGCTGCAGGCGCTGAAGGGGCCGGTGGTCAGGCACTGCAGCTCGTCCTTGATGTTCGAGCGGTAGAGCGAGAAGTCCCAGCCGATCATGCCGCTGCGGCCGCGTGTGCCGATTTCAAAGGTTGTCGCCCGCTGCGCCCGCAGGTTCGCGCTGGCGGGCGAGGCGAAGCTGTTGGCGTCATAGGTCGGGATTTCGGCGCTGCGGGAAATGTTGGCGAAAACCTGCCAGTCGGCGCCCGCGTCCCAGAGCAGGCCGAAACGGGGGCTGAAAAGCCCATAGGTCTTTTTGCCCGACTGGTCACCGTTGGTCAGGAAGCGGTCGCGCCGGTCACGTCCCGCATCCAGATATTGCATGCCCACGATCACCGCCAGGTCCGGCTGCACATAGAGCGAGTTTTCCGCATAGACCGACAGGTTGGTCGAGTTGTCCACCATAGAGGCAGCCAGCGCGCCCTTGACCGCGCCCGCCAGGTTGACGAACTGCTGGGTATCGATCGTGCCATTCTGGAGGTTGACGCCGACAGTCAGGCGGTTGCGAAGCCCGCCTAGCTGGCGTTCGTCCACGGCGCGGATAAAGCCGCCGTAATCGTCAACCGTATAGTCCAGCCACTGGTAGATGGGGTGCATCACGTGGCGGTAGCTGTAGAAGGCGCCCACATCCACCACCGTCTGGTCGAGGTGCAGCGTGGTCTTGTTGGCGATGCGGATCGAATCCACATTGCGCTGCTGGTCCTGCGTGACCCAGCCGGGATTGGCCATGGTGGGCGTGGTCAGCGCCTGGGCCTTGGTGATTTCGCCCGGAATCCGCTGATTGGTCCGGGTTGCCGCGAGATAGAAGCGCGTTTCGGCGTCCGGCGAGAACTGGTAGCCCGCATTGAAATTGCCGCGAATGGCGTCGCCGTCGCTGTGCTGACGGTAGCCGTCAATGCGCTGACCCGACAGGGTGGCGAAATAGTCAAAGGCGCCGGACACGCCGCCGGTGCTGGCCTGGCCCTTCACATAGCCGAAGCTGCCCGCATCAATGCGCGCGTCGAGAGGGGCGGCATCGCGGCCGGTGGGCGTGACCAGGTTGATGGCGCCGCCCAGCGCGTTGGCGCCGTAACGCAGGGCATTGGCGCCGCGATATACTTCGACATAGCGATAGGCGCTGGGATCGATGTCGAACAGGTCAATCAGGCCGTCGGACGTATTCAGCGGCACGATGCCGTCATAGAACATCGCCAGGCCGCGCGCGCCATAGGCCCGTGACAGGCCGGAGCCGCGAATGGAGATGCGGGCATCGTCGCCCATGCGCGGCTGGGTAATCACGCCGGGCACATATCCCAATATGTCCTTGATGTTCTGAACCGGCGTGTTCTTGAAAGCGGTGTCGCGCACAACTTCCGCGCCACCGGCAATGCGCTGGAGGTCGGCGGCGGCCTGGGCGGCGTCTCGCGTTCCGGTCACGATGACGGTTTCGCGGGCGGGCTGGGCACGGCTATCCGCAACCGTGAGTGAAAGGGCGAGCGTGGCAATGGAAACGGTGGCGCACAGGCGCGAGGCGTAAGACATGGGATTCCCCTGGAATGAACGGTGAGCGGCCGCGCCGGATCATTCCGGGGCGGCGGATAGGTCAGCTCAGGCGTTCCGCGGCGGCGCGCGAGGGGAGTTCGGCTGGAAGCGTGCGGCGATCCGGGCCGCCAGAACGCGGTCGGTGTCGGCGGCGAAGGCATGGATGGCGGGCAGCGCCAAAGCGGGCGCGTCTGGCGCTGCGGCAAGCTGCGGCGCGCCCAGGAACGCGCAAGGCTTTTCGTGGCTGTCTTTCTGGACGGGGGCCTCATGCCGGTGCTTGGCTGCACTGTCCACCGAGCAGATGGTAAAGGCGATCTCACCCGGAACGGTGGCAGCAGGCATCCAGCCGGCAGGCAGCAGGGCGCGCAGGATCATCGCGATCAGCGCCA
>DASTMN010000112.1:0-9300 GCA_035714165.1 Rhizomicrobium sp. | reverse complement strand
ACTGGCCCATGGCCGCGATCCTATAAGCCGCGATCTTACGAAAGTGCTATCACTGTTGGGGTTGCGGTAAAGCAGTCCTTAACGGTGACAAACCCTGAACAGGTGATGGTGTGCCATGACGGGACAGAAACTGTTCGCGGTCTATGCCGGCGGGCGCGCCCCGCGCGCCAATACCGAGCTGCACGATGTATTGTTCGTGACCGGCGCGGCGATCGAGGACACCTATGGCCAGTTGCTGGGCACATGGTTCGGCGACCCCAGAAGCCTGCACATCGATAGCTGGCTGGAACTGGACGTGGTGGACGGATACCGCATCACACTGACGGACGCGCCCTCGCCGTCAGAGCAAAAACTGTTTTTCGTAAATCTCGGTGCATACCGCGACGGCGAGTTCACCGAACTGCATGCCTGCAGATTCTATGTCGCCACTTCCGCGTCCGAAGCCAGGAAACGCGCCATGGCCGAACACTTCACCGGCAAGGTGGCGGAAAAGCACAAGGACGACCTGCTGGCGGTGGACGACCTGATCGCGCTGACGGCCGTAAACGGCCTGCACGTCGCCCTCGCCCATACCGGCGAGGTGTCAGCCGCCAGGCCGAACAACGGCTATCACGTCATTCCCAAGGCGGTGATCGCGGCGTTCCTCGCCACGCGCTGAAGCGCCGTCAGACCAACCGGCTCTTCTGCACCGCCGCCGCGATGAAGCTGGTGAACAGCGGGTGCGGCTCCAGCGGGCGCGATTTCAGTTCAGGATGGAACTGCACGCCGATGAACCAGGGATGGCTGGGGATTTCCATGATCTCCGGCAGCCGGCCGTCCGGCGACCAGCCCGACACATCCATGCCGTGCTTGGCCAGGTCGATGGCATAGCCGGTATTGACCTCGTAGCGGTGGCGATGGCGCTCGCTGATGGTGGTCGCGCCATAAACCTCGGCGACGCGGCTGCCCGGCGTCAGGGCGGCGTCATAGGCGCCCAGCCGCATGGTGCCGCCCATGTCGCCATCGGCGGCGCGGCTTTCCACCTGGTTGCCCTTCACCCATTCGGTCATCAGGCCGATGACGGGATGCCTGGGATGGCCGATCTCGGTGGTGCCCGCGCCCTCCAGCCCCGCCAGATTGCGCGCCGCCTCGATCACCGCCATGTGCAGGCCATAGCAGATGCCGAAAAAGGGCACATTGCGTTCGCGCGCGAACTTCACCGCGCCGATCTTGCCCTCGGTGCCGCGCTCGCCGAAGCCGCCGGGCACCAGGATGCCGTGGACATTCTCCAGGAAGGCGGCGGCGTCGTCGCGCTCGAACACCTCGGAATCGATCCAGTCCAGATGCACCTTGACGTTGTTGGCCAGGCCGCCATGCGCCAGCGCCTCGGACAGCGACTTGTAGCTGTCCTTGACCTGGATGTACTTGCCCACCACGGCGATGCGGACCTCGCCTTCGGGATTTCTGACCTTGTGGACCACGTCTTCCCAGCGCGACAGGTCTGGCTCGGGCGCATTCTCGATCCCGAAGACCTTGAGAAGCTGGGTGTCCAGCCCGACCTGATGATAGGCGATGGGCACGCGATAGATGGTGTCCAGGTCCATCGCCGGGATCACCCGTTCGGCCGCCAGGTTGCAGAACAGGCCGATCTTGCGGCGGTCGTCCTCCGGGATGGGATGGGAAGTGCGGCAGAGCAGGATGTCGGGCTGGATGCCGATGGCCCGCAATTCCTTGACGCTGTGCTGGGTGGGCTTGGTCTTGAGTTCGCCCGCCGCCTCGATGAAGGGCACCAGGGTCAGGTGAATGAAGGCGGTCTGGCCGCGCCCCAGATCGTTATGAAGCTGGCGGATGGCCTCGAAGAACGGCAGGCCCTCGATGTCGCCCACCGTGCCGCCGATCTCGACCAGCAGGAAGTCCAGCCCGTCGGTATCGGCCAGCACGAATTCCTTGATCATGTCGGTGACGTGCGGAATCACCTGCACGGTGCGGCCCAGATAGCCGCCCTTGCGTTCCTTTTCGATCACCTGGCTGTAGATGCGCCCCGATGTGACGTTGTCGGACTTGCGCGCCGACACGCCGGTGAAGCGCTCGTAATGCCCCAGGTCGAGATCGGTCTCCGCGCCATCGTCGGTGACATAGACCTCGCCATGCTGGAACGGCGACATCGTGCCGGGATCCACATTGAGGTAGGGGTCGAGTTTGCGAAGGCGAACCTTGTAGCCGCGCGCCTGAAGCAACGCGCCAAGGGCGGCGGACGCCAGACCTTTTCCGAGGGAAGAGACCACGCCGCCGGTGATGAAGATCAACCGGGTCATGGGAGGCCAACATCATGAAAAGACATGATGGACGCAAGCGCAAAATTGGAAAAATACCGGACGCTAACAGCTATGCGCGTCTTGCAATGAGACGCCGACTCGCGGCCGCGCTATTGCGGCTTGGGGACCGACGGAACCGCCGGCGCGGCAGGCGCCGCGGGTGCGGTGGCGGCGGGCGCCGCATCCAGGATCGAGGTGTTGGTGGGCCGGCCATGCAGCGCCAGCAGGTTCAGCGCGATGCAGGTCAGGAAGAACAGGCCCGCCAGGATGGCGGTGGTGCGGGTCAGGGTGTCGGCCGCGCCGCGCGGGGTGAACAGGCCGCCCATGCCGCCGCCGCTGCCGCCGCCCATGCCCAGGCCGCCGCCTTCCGACCGCTGCAGCAGCACCACCACGATCAGCGCGATCGCGATGAGCAGTTCGATGACGAGCAGCATGGTGGCCATGGCGGAAGTCCGGGCTTTGGAAGCAAACGAATAAGGGCGCGGTATTAGAGTATCCCGCCAGAAATAGGAAGCGGTGGCCGGAAATCCAGCCAAGCCCCTAGAAAATCAGGGGATTTAGCTCGCGAGCGCCTGGGCCTGGTGACGGGCGCGGATAATCGCCACGGTCGCGTCAATCTCCGACAACTGGTCGGCGGGCGTCTTTTCGGGATGGAACACCAGGTGCAGGCTGAGGGCGGCATGGCCCAGCAGGTGCATCGCGGCATTGCGGTCCACATTCCGGGCCAGCCCTTCGGCAGCCGCCGCAACCTGCCGGCTCCAGTCCAGCGCGGCCTCGAACCCGGCATCCCCGCAGCGCGTCCCGATGGACCGGGCCAACGCCTCCAGCTTGACGATATCGCGCGCCGTCTGCGCCTCGGCCGGCATGGCGTCCTGCAACAGCCGCCACAGGATGCAGACCTGGAAGGCATCGCGGCGCAACTTCTCGCTGGTCAGTTTCTCGCGCGCCGATTTCAGTTCGCCGTCCAGCCGCCGGGCGATGGCTTCCGCCGACAGCTTGTCCTTGGCTTTCATCCTGAGGGAGTTGGGCGGCTCGAACATCTCCGCACCGTTGGGACGGCTCTCGTCGCGGCGGCGGTCGGGACCGACATAGTCCGTGGTGATGACGAAGCCCTTGCGGCGTTCGATATGCGCCTCGATGCGCTGGCCTAGAAGGGCGGTGGAAAAGGGCCGCAGCAGGAGGTCGTCGGCGCCGCTGGAGACGACCTTGTTGATCAGGCCGGTGTTCTTCTCCCAGGCGGTGACAATGATCACGATGAAAGGATTGTCGCCGGTGAAGCCCTGACGCATCTGCTGGATGACGCCGCACAGTTCGTCCGCGGCCCCCTGGGCCTCGCACAGCGCGATGTCGGGCGGCCGTTTCTGCACCGCCTCGATGAAGGTATCGAGGGTAGACACCATCTCGGTGCGGCGGAAACCCAGCGCGTACAGCGCCGCGCGCGTCGCGGTGCGGTTTGCCGGCACCGGATCGTAAATCAGCACATCCACACTGTCGAAAGACAGTTTGCTCATACCCACCACGACGCATTTGCCGCCATGACCGGCGGTCTTGCCGTCAGGATGCGGCGCAGCATCTTAAGAAAGGGTCAGGCGGACTGGTTAACGCCCGCCATGATGGCCAGAAAATCGCGCGCCTTCAGGCTGGCGCCGCCCACCAGCGCCCCGCCCACGTCGGGCAGGTTCAGAATCTGCGCGGCATTGTCCGGTTTCACCGAACCGCCATACAGGATGGGCATGGCGCGCGCGCCCTCGCCCAGCCGCGCCACAAGGCGGCCGCGGATATGGGCATGCATGGCGGCGATCTGGTCCGGACTGGGGGTCAGGCCGGTGCCGATGGCCCAGACCGGCTCATAGGCGATGGCGGTGTTCGCGGCGGTGGCGCCCTCCGGCACGCTGTCCGCGATCTGGCCGCCGCACACCGCGTCCTGCGTCCCCGCCTCGCGTTGCGCCAGGGTCTCGCCGATGCAGATCACGGCTTTCAGCCCCGCCGTCCAGGCCGCCGCAACCTTGGCGGCGACATCGGCATCGGTCTCGCCGTGATACTGGCGGCGCTCGGAATGGCCCAGAATGACGGCGCTGGCGCCCGCATCCTTCAGCATCGCCGCCGAGATATCCCCGGTGAACGCGCCATGATCGCGCGCATGGCAATCCTGTCCGCCGATGGCGAAGGCGCCCGGCCCGTCTCCCACCGCCTGGACGGCCCGCGCGATCAGGGTCGCGGGCGGGCAGACCAGCACATCGCAGGCGGGCGGGTTCTGCGCCAGCGCCGCCTTCAGCGCCGCCAGTTCGCCCAGGCTTTCACCCAGGCCGTTCATCTTCCAGTTTCCCGCCACCAGCGGACGCATCGCAACCCCTTGAAATTCGCGGTTTTCACCGGCAAAAGCAGCCGGGAATCGGCTTGCCGCAGGCACGCCCCCTCCCTATCATCCGCCACCTTTGCGCGCCACGATTTGCCAGAACGGACTTTCGTCATGATTCAATGGATGCACGCCCTTTCCAAGTCCTGGATGGCCACCCTGCTGATGGGCGTCCTGGCGCTGAGTTTCGTGGTCTGGGGCGTGGGCGACATCTTCACCGGCAACGCCTCCAACTCGGTGGCGACGGTGGGCAAGACCGGCATCGACCAGAATGATTTCCGCCGCGCCTACCGCAATTTCCTGCGCAACCAGGGCGCGCAGATGGGCGCGGACATCACCCCGGAAATGGCCCAGAGCATGGGCCTGGGCACCGTGGCCCTGCAGCAGATGATCAGCCGCACCGCCCTCAACAACGAGGCGGCCCGGCTGGGCCTGGTCACGCCCGACGCGGCGGTGGCGGAGAATGTGCGCGGCATGGACGTCTTCAAGGACGCCAGCGGCCAGTTCAACCGCATGTCCTTCGCCCAGGCGATCGGCGGCGCGGGCTATACCGAGGAGCAGTTCCTGGAGGAAGTCCGCAGCGACATGACCCGCGAACAGCTGACCGGCGCGGTGGAAGGCAGCTTCGTGCTGCCGCCCGGCTATGCCCAGGCGCTGTTCCTCTACATCAACGAAAAGCGCGCCGCCGATTTCGTGATCCTGACGCCCGAGGCGGCGGGCACGGTCGCTCCGCCCAGCGAGGCGGTGCTGACGGCCTATGTGAAGGCCAACGCCGCGCGTTTCTCCACCCCCGAATACCGCGACGCCGAATATGCCGCCATCACACCGGCCGATGTCGCGGGCGGCGTCACCGTCACCGATGCGATGATCAAGCAGGATTACGAGGCCAAGAAGGCCACCTACATCGTGCCCGAACGCCGCGATGTGCAGCAGATCGAGTTCAAGACCCAGAAGGAAGCCGCCGACGCCCGCGCCAGGATCGCGGCGGGCCCCGGCTTCGATGCCCTGGCCACCAGCCGGGGCATGACGCCCGCGCAACTGTCGCTGGGCACGCTGACCCAATCCGACCTGCCGGACGAGGCGCGCGCCAAGGCGCTGTTCTCGCTGCCGCTGAACGAGGTGAGCCAGCCGATCCCCACCGGCTTTGGCGGCTTCGTGCTGGCGCGGGTGACGAAGATCCAGCCCGGCTCCAGCCGCAGCCTGGACGAGGTCAAGGACGAACTCCGCAAGGGGCTGGAAACCCAGCTTGCCGCCAACAAGCTGGTGGACGCGGCCAATGCCTTTGCCGATGCGCGCGGCGAAGGCGACGACCTGGCCGAAGCCGCCAAGAAGGCGGGCATGAAGGTCAGCCGCGTGCAGACCGACCGGAACGGGTTGATGCCGGACGGCAACCGCGCCGCCATGCCCGCAGACCCGGAACTGGTGGACGCGATCTTCCGCGCCGAGGTGGGCGAGGATGGCGACCCGTTCCCCACCAAGGCCGGCAACTATATCGTGGTGAAGGTGAACGGCGTCACCCCGCCCAAGCTCAAGACGATGGATCAGGTGCGCGCGCAGGCGCTGGAAGCCTGGACCGCCGAACAGCGCGGCCGCCTGCTGGCCGATAAGGCAAAGCAGCTGGCGGCCCAGGCCGCCAAGGACAAGTCGCTGGACGGCATCGCCCGCACCCTCAAGGTGGCGGTGCAGAAAAGCCCGGCCCTCAGCCGCAACACCAACGACACCATGTTCTCGGCCGCCTTCACCCAGAAGCTGTTCGCGGCCGCGCCGGGCGGCGTGGAATTCGGTCCGCAGGGCGCGTCGGGCAACTTCATCATCGCGCGCGTCACGGGCATCTCCCACCCGCCCGCCAACAATCCCGCCGATCCGCAATATGCGGCGGGGGCGCGCCAGCTTGCCGACTCCGTGGCGGGCGATTTCGCCATCTCGCTGGCCAATGCGGCGCGCGCCCAGCAGGGCGTGACGGTCAACATGCAACTGGTGAACTCGGTCACCGGCGCCGGTGGGTCGTGATCGAACCGGATTTCGACAGTTTCGCCGTCCGGCATGGCAAGGGAGAGGCGCAGCTTCTCTTCACCCGCCTGGTCGCCGACATGGAAACGCCGGTTTCGGCCTTCCTGAAACTGGCGGACGGCAGGGACAATGCCTTCCTGCTGGAAAGCGTACAGGGCGGTGAAGCGCGTGGCCGCTACTCCATCATCGGCCTCAATCCCGACCTGATCTGGCGCTGCCGTGACGGCAAGGCCGAGATCAACCGCCATGCCCTGACCGGTGAGAACTTCACGGCGGAAGCGGAAAAACCGCTGGCCTCGCTGCGCACCCTCACCCGCGCCACCCGCATGGCGCTGCCCGCCGGGCTGCCGCCCATGGCGGCGGGCCTGTTCGGCTATCTGGGCTATGACATGGCGCGGCAGGTGGAAGACCTGCCCAATCCGCCGCCCGACACGCTGGGCCTGCCCGACGCCATCCTGCTGCGGCCCACCATCATCGCCATCTTCGACAGCGTGAAGGACGAGATCATCGTCGCCACGCCGGTCTGGCCCGATGCCGGTGTGGACGCCAAAGCCGCCCATGCCCGCGGCGTTGCGCGGCTGGACGAGGCGGTGGCAGCGCTGGAAGGCCCTGCCCCGCATCCGGTGCCCGCGCCCGCCGACCTGCCCACCAACGTCCCCGTCGAGTCCAACATGACCCGCGACGAGTATTTCGACGTCATCGCGCGGGCCAAGGAATACATCAAGGCGGGCGACGTCTTTCAGGTGGTGCCCAGCCAGCGCTTCCGCCGCCCCTTCGCCCTGCCGCCCTTTGCGCTGTACCGCGCGCTGCGGCGGCTGAACCCCTCGCCTTATCTCTATTACCTGGCGATGCCGGGTTTCCAGATCGTCGGCTCCAGCCCGGAAGTGCTGGTGCGGCTGCGCGACAGCAAGGTCACCATCCGCCCCATCGCGGGCACCCGCTGGCGCGGCAAGACGCCGGAGGAAGACAGGGCGCTGGCCGAAGACCTGATGAACGACCCCAAGGAACGCGCCGAGCATCTGATGCTGGTGGACCTGGGCCGCAACGATGTGGGCCGGGTGTCGAAAACCGGCGCGGTCAAGGTCACGGGCAGTTTCTTCATCGAGCGCTACAGCCATGTGATGCATCTGGTGTCCAACGTGGAAGGTGAAATCCGCGACGGGCTGGATGCGGTGGACGCGCTGGCGGCGGGCCTTCCGGCGGGCACCCTGACCGGCGCGCCCAAGATCCGCGCCATGGAAATCATCGACGAGTTCGAAAAGGAAAAGCGCGGCGGGGCCTATGCGGGCGCGGTGGGTTATTTCGCCGCCGACGGCTCGATGGACACCTGTATCGTGCTGCGGACCGCGCTGGTCAAGGACGGCACCATGTATGTGCAGGCGGGCGGTGGCGTGGTCGCCGACAGCCAGCCGGACGCGGAGTATCAGGAGACGGTGAACAAGTCCCGTGCCCTGTTCGCCGCCGCCGAGGAAGCGGTGCGCTTCGCGTCTGCCGCGAAGAAGGGCCAGTAACCAAAGACCGATAGCTAACGCGCCGCGAAGGCCGAGGCGCGGGCGGCTTTCCGCCGCATCGCCTCGTCCAGCGGCACCAGCGTGACGCCGTGATCCTGGCCCAGCCAGCGCGACAGCACCGTCAGGGTGGCGTCACGCGGATGGCCGATGGCGATGGCGACGCCGGTGCGCCGGGCCACCGCCACCAGCGCCGCCAGCTGCCGCTGCACTTCCGCCTCGCCCGGCTGGTCGTCCAGGAAAATATCGCGGCCTGCCGTGGCGATGCCCGCCGCGCGCGACACCGCCTCCACCTGCGACACTGGCCCGGTGCGGGAGTCGAAGAAGAACAGATGGCGCGACGCCAGCACCCGCGCCACCGGCGTCAGGCTGGCGGCATCGGCGGTGAAGCGGCTGCCTTCGTGATTGTTGATGCCCGACATGTGGGGCACCCGTGCCAGGTGCCATTCCAGGCGACGGGTGATCTCCGCCTCCGTCATGCCGGTCTCCAGCATCATCGGCGCACGCCGCGTGGCGCGCAGCGGCTGCATCGGCACATGCGCCAGGATCATGTGGCCGCGCTTTGCCGCCGCCTCCGCCAGGAAGGGCGTGGTGTCGGGATAAGGCAGGAAGGACAGCGCCACCTCCTTGGGCAGCAGCATCGCCCGGTCGGTCCCGGCGATATCCGCGCCCAGATCGTCGATCACGATGGCGATCACCGGGCGGCTGGCGCGGGGCGGCGGCGCATCGGTGCCGCGCAGGGTGGGTGTGCCGTGGGCGCGCACCGCCTCCGCCAGCCAGTCCGGCATGGGATTTTCCGCCACGGGAAAGAGAACCTGCGGGCTGTAACGGCTTTCGGCAAAGCCGCCCTCCAGCGCGAAGCGGGTGCGGGCCTCATCCGGCGCGGACAAACCCGCCGACTGGGCCTGCGCCGTCATGCCGGGCAGAAGCGCATCCAGCAGGCGCGGCGCGCCCGCCAACACCGCGCCGCCGTCCAGCAGCAGCGCCGCCGCGAACAGGCCGGCAAAGGCGGCCTCCGGCGCATGACGCAACACGCGGCGAATCAAGGATTCCCAACCCATGCCCCACTACCGCGCGGGGGCGCATTCATGTCAAAAGAAAAGCCATGCCTTCCTTTGTCTATGTCCTGGCG
>DASTMN010000111.1:0-4973 GCA_035714165.1 Rhizomicrobium sp. | reverse complement strand
GTGCTGACCGCCTTCATCTCGCCTTTCCGCTCCGAGCGCCGGATGGCGCGGGAGCTGGTGGGCGAGGGTGAATTCCTTGAGGTCTTTGTGGATACCCCCATCGAGGTCTGCATGCAGCGCGACCCCAAGGGGCTTTACGAGAAGGCCAAAGCCGGCGCGATCAAGAACTTCACCGGCATCGACAGCCCCTATGAGGCCCCGGAAAAGCCCGATCTGGTCATCCGGACGGTCGAAGACGACCCCGAAGCCCATGCCCAGGCCATTGTCCGGGCTCTGCGACGGTCTGGCTACCTGGGTTAGTTTTGATGGCTCGCGCGGCCGGACGGCTGCGCTCCGCCTGGCCGACGCTCCCTGCGGCGGTCTGGCTATCCGGGATAGCCATAGGGCGCTGGCGCGGGCCGGGCGGAGGCCTTATACGGGCACCCCAGAAATATGCCGGGGAAGCCCATGAAGACTGTCGCCAATTTCGACCGCATCGGCGAGGAGAACGCCTTTGCCGTCCTGGCCCGGGCCACCGCCCTGGCCGCCCAGGGCCGCGACATCATCAATCTGGGCATCGGCCAGCCGGATTTCCGCACCCCGGAACATATCGTCGAGGCCGCGATCAAGGCGCTGAAGGACGGCCATCACGGCTATACCCCGGCGGTGGGCATCCTGCCCCTGCGCGAGGCGGTGGCGAACGATCTTCAGCAGCGCTATGGCGCCAAGGTCTCGCCCGATGAGGTGATGATCATGCCGGGCGGCAAGCCCACCATGTTCATGTCCATCCTGATGTTCGGCGAGCCAGGGGTGGAGATCATGTATCCCGATCCCGGTTTCCCCATCTATCGCTCGATGATCGAATATACCGGCGCGACCCCGGTACCGATCCCGATCCGCGAGGAAAACGGGTTCGCCTTCAGCGCCGACGAGACGCTGAGCCTGATTACAGACAAGACCCGGCTGATCATCATCAACTCGCCCGCCAACCCGACCGGCGGCGTCACCCCCAAGGCCGAGGTGGACAAATTCGTCGCCGGTCTTGAGAAGTGGCCGAACGTGGCGGTGATGAGCGACGAGATCTACGACCAGCTCATCTATGACGGCCAGCAGCATGTCTGTCTGCTAAACTATCCCTCCATCCGCGACCGGCTGATCCTGCTCAATGGCTGGTCCAAGACCTATGCCATGACCGGCTGGCGGCTAGGCTATGCCATCTGGCCGGGCAAGCTGTACGAGAATGCCCGCAAGCTGGCGGTGAACCTGCATTCCTGCGTCAATGCCTCGGCCCAGTATGCCGGCATCGCCGCCCTGACCGGGCCGCAAGATGCCGTCAAGCATATGCGGCAGGAGTTCGACAAGCGCCGCAAGCTGGTGGTCGAAGGGCTGAACAAGCTGCCCGGCGTGTCCTGCATCACCCCGGCGGGCGCCTTCTATGCCTTCCCCAACATCAAGGATACCGGCTGGAAGGCCAAGCCGCTGGCCAATGCCCTGCTGGACGAAACCGGCGTAGCGCTGATCGGCGGTCCCGATTTTGGTATTCTGGGCGAAGGCTATATCCGCCTCTCCTATGCCAATTCGGCGGAGAACATCCTGAAGGCGCTGGGTCGCGTGGGCGAGTTCCTGGCGTCGCGCAAGGCGGCTTAAGCTGTACGGAGCGGTCATCTTCGACTGCGACGGTGTTCTGGTGGACAGCGAAAAGCTGGCGCTGGAGGTCGAGCTTGAGGTTCTGGCCGAACTGGGCCTGACCTTCGAGCGCGCCGATTATGTCAATCGCTTCATGGGGCTTTCCACCGATGCGTTCCATCGCGCCCTGGACGCGGACGCTCAGGCGCAGTTGGGTCGTTCCATCGCCCAGGAGGTGCGGGGATCGGAACGGCTGCGCCAGGTGATGATCGCCCACCTGACCGAGGTACCGGGCGCGACGGCGGCGGTGACGGCCTTGCGCCTGCCCAAGGCGATCGCCAGCTCAGGCTCGCGCCAGGGACTGGAACGCAAGCTGAAGCAGGTGGGACTGTGGGATCATTTCGCGCCCCATGTCTATTCCGCCGATCATGTGGCCGAGGCCAAGCCCGCGCCCGACCTGTTCCTGCATGCCGCCGCCGCGCTGGGCGTGGCGCCGGCCGATTGCCTGGTGATCGAGGACAGCGTGAACGGCGTCTTGGGTGCGCGCGCGGCGGGGATGACGGTCTGGGGTTTCCTGGGCGGCGGACATGCCCATGACGGCATGGGGCCTCGCCTGGCCGATGCGGGCGCGGAGCGCATTGTGGCGGACTGGCCCGAAGCCGCCCGCCAGCTTGAAGCGGCGCTTGCCGTCTAAGCGGGCGTCTTAACCGGTAAGCTTAATTCCGCGCCGTGGTTGCGGGCCTGTGCCAAAACGGGAATATCACCGCGTCGGGGGAGATACGGGGCGGCTGTGAACATGGCGACGATGCTGTTCATGCGGGGAATCGGGCAGGGAGCCTTGGCCGCCGCCTCGGCATTCGTGCTGCTGGCGATCTGCGCCACGGCGGTATTCGTCACCCTGATCTGCGCCGCGCCGCTGTTCCGCAGGCGCCGCTAGACGCCGTAGAAACCCCGGAACCAGTCCACGAATTTCGGGATGCCCACGCTGATCGGCGTGGTGGGCGCAAAGCCCAGGTCGCGGCGGCTGGCGCCAATGTCGGCGTAAGTTTTCAGTACATCGCCGGCGGGCATCGGTCGAATCTCGATATGCGCCTTTTTTTGCAGTGCATGTTCGATCTGAGCCACGAAATCCGTCAACTTTTCGGGCTTGCAGTTGCCCAGATTGTAGAGCGCATGCGGAGGTTGCCCGGCTGGCGGACGGTCAAGGGCGCGCAACACTCCGTCCACGATATCGTCGATGTAGGTGAAGTCCCGCCACATCTCGCCACCATTATTCAGGAAGAGCGTCTTGCCATTCGCAATGGCGTCGGCGAAGAGGAAGGGGGCCATGTCGGGCCGCCCCCAGGGGCCATAGACGGTGAAGAATCGCAGGCCCGTTGCCGGAATGCCGTAGAGATGGGCATAGGTATGGCCGAACAATTCGTCTGCCCGCTTAGTGGCTGCGTAAAGCGAGTTGGGGTGATCCACCGCATCGCCTACCGCAAAAGGCATCTTTGTGTTGGCGCCATAGACCGACGAGGAGCTGGCATAGACGAAATGCTTCAGCAACGGCAGCGCGCGCGCCAGTTCCAGCATCACCACCTGGCCCATCACATTGGCCGTGACATAGGCGTAGGGATTTTCGAGGCTGTAGCGCACGCCCGGCTGGGCCGCCAGATGCACGACGCCGGTGATGCCGGGGTAATCCGCCGCCAGTTTCAGCATCCGGTCGCGGTCGGAAATGTCCAGTTGGTGAAAATCGAAGGCCGGATTTTCATGCAACCGCGCCAGCCGCGCCTCTTTCAGCGTCACGTCGTAATAGGGATTGAGGTTGTCCACCCCGATCACATGATCGCCGCGCGCTAGGAGCGCCTGCGTGACCGCAGCTCCGATAAACCCTGCCGCGCCCGTGACCAGAATCATGGGGATCATCCTGCAATATTTTCCAGGTCGGCGCGCACCATCTCTTCGACCAGTGCTTCGAAACCTGTTTCGCCGTGCCAACCTAGCCTTTCGCGCGCTCTGGCGGGGTTACCTTCCAGCCGATGGGTTTCGGCGGAGCGGTAATGGCGCGGGTCCACCCGCACCAGAACCTGGCCCGTTCGGTAATCTGTTCCCACTTCCTGTGTGCCCGCCCCTGACCAGGTAATGCGGCGGTCCACCAGCGCAAAGGCGCGCTCCACGAACTCGCGTACGGTATGGCTTTCGCCGGTCGCCAGGATGTAGTCACCGGGCGCGTCCTGTTGCAGCATCAGCCACATGCCGCGCACATAATCGCGGGCATGGCCCCAGTCGCGGCTGGCATCCAGGTTGCCCAGATGGAGGCACTCCTGAAATCCGTGATGGATGGCGGCGACGCCCCGGCTGATCTTGCGGGTGACGAAGCCCGCGCCGCGCAACGGGCTTTCATGGTTGTAGAGAATGCCGTTGCTGGCATGGATGCCATAGGCCTCGCGGTAATTCACCGTGATCCAATAGGCATAGAGCTTGGCCGCGCCATAGGGCGAACGGGGCTGGAAAACGGTGGTTTCAGTCTGGGGGCTTTCGGCGGCATGGCCGAACATTTCCGAGGATGAAGCCTGGTAGAAGCGGGTGTGGCCGCCCAGTCCCAGAAGGCGGATGGCCTCCAGCAGGCGCAGCGTGCCAAGCCCGGCGCTGTTGATGGTGTTGGCCGCCGCCGCGAAGCTGGCGGGCACGTGTGACGGCGCGGCCAGATTGTAGATCTCGTCGGGCCGGACCTGGCTGACGATGCCCATCAGATTGGTGGCTTCGCCCAGGTCGCCCTGGTGGATGGTCACCCGCGCCGTGCCGCGCGCATCGTCACGCGCATTTCCGGCATGGTCGGCCTGGGCGCTGTTGGAGCGTTCGATGCCGTGAACGGCATAGCCCTTTTCCAGCAACAGCTCCGTGAGATAGGTGCCGTCCTGACCGCCTATGCCGGTGATCAGCGCGACCTTCCCGCCTGTCACGTGCGGCCCACGCTGGTATAGCGGAAGCCGGCCTCGGCCATCTGGGCGGGACGGTAGATGTTGCGCAGGTCCACCATGATGGGCGCTTTCAGCGCCTGCTTCACCCGGTCCAGGTCCAGGGCGCGGAACTCGTTCCACTCCGTCAGGATCACCACGCCATCGGCGCCCGCCAGCGCGTCATAGGTGTCGCTGGCATAGTCCAGCGTCAGGTGCTTGGCCGCTTCCTTGTGGCCTTCGGGATCGAAGGCGCGGATGGTCGCGCCCGCCTTTTGCAGGTACGGCACGATCACCAGCGAGGGCGCGTCGCGCATGTCGTCGGTGTTGGGCTTGAAGGTCAGGCCCAGCACCGCGATGGTCTTGCCCCGCACGCCGCCGAACGCCGCCTCGATCTTTTTCGCCATCGCCAGCTTGCGTTCGTCA
>DASTMN010000110.1:0-8516 GCA_035714165.1 Rhizomicrobium sp. | reverse complement strand
GCGGCGGGCGGCACCGTGAACTGGGCCGACCAGAGTGGTGTCGAACTGCTGACCACCGCCGTGGATGTCCGGACCGGCAGGTCCGCCACCCAGCGCCAGACTCTGCCGCTGCGCCAGGGCACGCTGGCCAGCTATGTGGTGCGGCCGCGCGACCAGCTGCGCTTCAACCGCGTCTTTACCGATGTCGCGGGTGGCTCTGTCACCCTTCAGGGTGAAGTGCGCTTTGCCGGCGCCTATCCCATCACCCGCGGCGAGCGCCTGTCGGAAATCCTGATGCGTGCCGGCGGCCTGACCTCCACGGCCTATCCCGCCGGCACGGTCTATCTGCGCAAGTCGGCGGCCGCCGTGGAGCATGAAGGTTATGTGCGCGCCGCCAACGAGATCCAGAGTCAGTTGCTGGCGGGCATGGCGCGGGTCGGCAACGACAAGATCCCGCCCGAAACCTTCGCCGCCATGCAGGGCTTCATCAACCAGCTCCGCACCCAGAAGGCGGCGGGCCGCATTTCCTTCGTGGCCGATCCCAGCCTGCTGGCGGCGCGTCCCGACCTCGATCCGCTGGTCGAGCCGGGCGATGTCGTCTACATCCCCCAACGTCCCAGCACGGTGTCGGTGCTGGGTGAAGTCATGCAGCCGGGCACCTATCAGTACCGTGCCAACCAGAAGCTGGAGGATTATGTCCAGCAGGCGGGCGGCTATGCCCAGTTCTCCAACGAAAGCCTGACTTTCGTGGTGATGCCCGACGGCACCGCCCGCAAGATGGAAAAGTCCCTGTTCGGCTTTGAATCGACCAAGCTGCCGCCCGGCAGCAGCATCGTGGTGCCGCGCGACCTGGCGCCGCTCAATGCCCGCCAGATCGTGCTGGATGTGACATCCATCTTCAGCCAGCTCGCCATCTCGTTGGCGTCGCTGGCGGTCATCTCGCGTAACTGACGGCGCAACGGGCTTTAAGGGTTAGTTATGGGTGCGGCTAGCTGCGCCCATAGGTGTCCTCGAAGCGGACAATGTCGTCCTCGCCCAGATAGGAGCCGGACTGCACCTCGATCAGGTGCAGCGGCTCGCTGCCCAGGTTTTCCAGGCGGTGCCGCGATCCCAGCGGGATATAGGTGGACTGGTTGGCATGCAGCGGGAATACCCGGTCGTCGCAGGTGACCTGGGCGGTGCCTGACACCACGATCCAGTGTTCGGCGCGCTTGTGATGCATCTGCAGCGACAGCTTCGCGCCGGGATTCACCGTGATGTGCTTGACCTGGAAGTTCTCGCCCGCATCGATGCTTTCATAGGCGCCCCAGGGGCGATAGACCTTGCGGTGCGACAGGTGCAGGTCACGGCCCGCGCCCTGCAGCTGTTCCACGATCCGCTTCACATCCTGCGAGGCGCTTTTCTGGCTGACCAGCACCGCATCGGATGTCGCCACCACCACGATATCCTCCACGCCCACGGCGGCGACCAGCGGTCCCTCGCTGCGCAGGTAGGAATTGCGGGCGCCATGATGCAGCACATCGCCCAGCATGGTGTTGCCGGTTTCGTCCTTGGCGGTGGCGCTCCACAGCGATTCCCAGGAGCCGATATCGCTCCAGCCCATCTCCACCGGCACGATGGCCGCCTTGTCGGTCCGTTCCATCACCGCATAATCGATGGAAATGGATTGGCAGGCCGCGAAGGGCGCTTCGGCCAGGCGGAAGAAATCCAGGTCGGTCTTGCCTTCCGCCAGCGCGGCCCGGCAATGGGCCAGCATGTCCGGCTCCAGACGCGCCAGTTCTTCCAGGAAGGTGCGCGCCTTGAACAGGAACATGCCGCTGTTCCAGCAGTAATCGCCGGATGCGACATAGCCCTGCGCCGTGGCGGCGTCGGGCTTTTCCACGAATCGCGCCACGGCGAAGGTGCCCTCCTGGCCGGGAATGGCTGCGCCGCGCCGGATATAGCCATATCCCGTCTCCGGCGAATCGGGGGTGATTCCAAAGGTGACCAGCCGTCCTTCCTGGGCGGCGCGGGCCGCGACGGCGACGGCGCGCAGAAACTCTGTACGGTTCTGCACGATATGATCTGCCGGAAGCAGCAGCAGCATGCCCTGCGGGTCTATTTTCTCCACCATCAGGGCCATGATCGCGGCGGCCGGGGCGGTGTTGCGCGCCGCAGGTTCCAGCACGATGGCGCCGGGGGTGATTCCGGCTTGGCGCATCTGCTCGGCGATCAGGAAGCGGTGGTCGTTGTTGCAGATAATCAGGGGGGCGGCGAAATCGTTGCCGGACACCCGCTTGACCGTATCCTGGATCAGGCTCTGGTCGCCCGCTAAAGCCAGCAATTGCTTGGGAAAAAGGCCGCGCGAAAGTGGCCAGAGGCGGGAGCCGGCGCCACCGGACAGGATGACGGGATAGAGGGCGGACATGCGTGCAACTCGATGATGAAAGGCGGGATGTACTTAGCAGAGTTGAACCTGCCTAGGAGGGGAACAAACTGACAATCTGACAGTGCCCCGGAAGAGGGGTAGTGAAGGGTGAGCTCTTGTTGCGATGCAGCAACATAGAATATTCTTTCATGACACAGCCGGTCTTTCAGACCTTAATGAATTGACAGGGCAGGGTGCGGGTGCGTAAAAGCACACCAACGCCAAACCCATTTTGTATTTCATGGAGACATTCAATGCGGACTTTCGCTGCTGCTCTTCTGGCCACTGCCGTTGTCGCGTCGAGCGCCTATGCCGCTCCGCTCACCGCCGGCAAGCCCGCGGGCGTCAAGAAGGCCCAGGCTGAATCCAACACGGTCCTGATCGTGGCGGGCGTCGGCGTTCTGGGTCTGGGCATCGGCCTGGCCGCCACCGGCGACGGCAACAACACCATCACCGGCACCAGCACCAGCACCAGCCCGTAAGCTGCTGCTACAGGTTTAGTGAAATAGGGAGAGCGTTTCGCTCTCCCTATTTTTTTGCCTGTACGATGGGAAGATGTCTTAGCCCGGCGGGCGGAAGATCTGGATATCCACCACGCCGCCCTGTGGATGCACATGCTGGCGGCTGCGCCAGGCCAGGCCGCTGGTAGGGTCCACCCAAAAGCTGTCGGTGAAAGACCAGTTGCGCGTGTTGCTGCGGCAGGTCTCGTCCACGCGCACGGTCGCGATCACCTGGCCCAGGATGCGTATGCTCTGGCGCGCCGCCGCGCGGGCGGTGCAGGTGATGGTCACGCCATACAGTCCAAGGTCCGGAAAGTCCGCCAGGCGCGTGGTGGAGAAGGGGCCTTTCAGGGCATTGGCCGGCGCCGGGGCGGCACCCTCCCGGTGGGTCAGGTTGGCGACATCCCGGTCCAGCCCCACGCTGCGGACGATGCGGCCATCACGGGTGACGATCACCACCCGCGCAGCCGAGGTCCAGAGCAGGTCGCCGCCGGTGTCGGTGGCCAGCACCAGCAGGCCTTCATTGCCCTCGTTGATGCGGTAGCCCAGGCTGGCATAGGGAATCTTGGCGGCCTGTTCGCGGGTGACGCGGACGCCGCCGACCGTCGCCGACAGGCTCTGGCGGGCGATCTGGTAGAACTGGGCGTAGGTGGAGTTGCCGGTATTGTTGCAGGCCGCCATGAGCGGCAGGGCCGCCACAAGCGCGGCCAGCCGGAACAGGCGCTTGCGCCGCGACGTGCCGCTGGATTTCACCCGATCCCCTTGAGGATGGCGTTGAGTTGCGGCGCGATGTCGGGCCGCGACAGGCCCACCGCGATATTGGCGTGCAGGAAGCCCACCTTGTCGCCGCAGTCATAGCGGGCGCAATCGGTCTTCACAGCATGGAACGGGGTCTTGCCGATCAGTTGCGCCATCGCGTCGGTGAGCTGGATCTCGTTGCCCGCGCCGCGTTCCTGCCGGTCCAGGATGCTGAAGATTTCGGGCTGTAGGATGTAGCGGCCGATGACGCAGAGGTTGGAGGGTTCGGTGCCGGTGGCGGGCTTTTCCACCATGCCCAGCACTTCGGTGGCGTTGCCCTGCGCCGCGCCGGGTTTGACCACGCCATAGCGCTTGATCTCCTCCTTGGGCTTTTCCTCGGCCGCCACGATGATGCCGCCGCCCACCTGGTTGTAGCTGGCGATCATCTGTGACAGGGCGCCGGGCTTGCCCACCATCAGGTCGTCCGGCAGCAGCACGGCGAACGGTTCGTTGCCCACGAAATGCCGCGCACACCATACCGCATGGCCTAGGCCCAGCGGCTGCTGCTGGCGGATGAAACCGACCGAGCCGGTGGCGGGCAGCATTTCCAGCAGGCTGTTCAGCTCGGTGGTCTTGTCGCGCTGAGAGAGCAGGGCTTCCAGCTCATAGGCATGATCGAAATGATCGGCGATGATGTGCTTGCCGCGGCCGGTGATGAAGACGAATTGCTCGATACCCGCCTCGCGGGCTTCTTCCACCGCATACTGGATGACCGGCTTGTCCACCACCGGCAGCATTTCCTTGGGAACTGCCTTGGTGGCGGGCAGGAAGCGGGTGCCCATGCCCGCGACGGGGAACACGGCTTTTCGGACGGGTTTCATGCTGGTCATCGCGATTTCCGGGGGATGGATTCACAAACGGCCTGTTTCATCGCATGGCCCCGCCATTACTGTCCAGTTTCAAGGCTTTCGGCTGAATCCGGTGCGATGAAAAAGGTTTTTTTCCTTCTGCTGGCTATGGCGCTGCCGCTTGCGGCGGGGGCAATGCCCGCGCATGCAGCCCCCGCCACCGAGGCGCGCATCGCCGAAGTGCAGGCGGCGCTGGACAAGGGTGACGCCGCGCATGCCGTGCAGGCGGCAGGCACAGGCCTTGCAGACGGCGGCGTTACGGATTTGCAGCGTGCCCGTCTTCTGCTGGGCCGCGGCATCGCCCGGCAGTTGCTGGGCGACGGCATGGTGGCGCTGGCCGACGTCACCCAGGCGCTGAACACCGGCGCACTGCCGGTGGAGGAACGGGCGCAGGCGCTGCTCCAGCGTGGCTTTCTGCTGGACAGCATGGACCGGCTGACCGAAGCAGCGAAGGATTATGGTGCGGTGATCGCGCTGAAATCATCGGCCCTGCCCACCGCGCTCAACAATCGCGCCAATATCTTTCGCCGCCAGAACCGGCTGGACGAGGCGCGGCGCGATTACCTGGCGGCGCTGGCCGCCGGCAGCAGCCGTCCACAATATCCCTATTACGGACTGGGCCAGATCGCGGAGGCGCGCAAGGATGCCGAGGCCGCGCGGGGTTTCTATGCGCGCGCCGTTGCGGCCGATCCCGGCTATGGCCTTGCGGCGCAGCGGCTGGCGGCGCTGGGCGGCGCTCCGGGCGCGGTGCGCGATGCCGTACGGGATGCGGATGTGGTGGTGCTGAAACCGCCTGCGCCGGAACGGATCGTCCTGAAACCGCCGCCTGGTGTTGTGCCCGTCGCCGCGCCCGCCCGCCCGGCATCCGGCTTTGTGGCTGCCCCGCCCGCCAACGAACGCATCATCCTGCGCCCGCCGCGTCGTCCTGCGTCTTTCAAGCCCGCGCCTTTCAAGCCCGCCCCACAAGCCCCGCGCCGCGCCAGTCCCGCCCTGCGCTCCGCTCTGGACGCGCCCGTGGCGGCGGCTTCCGGCCCCCAGGTGCAATTGGGCGCCTGGCGCAGCCGTGCCGAGGCGGAAGCTGGCTGGGCGCGGTTCCAGCGACAGGCCCAGGGCCTGCTGGATGGCCTGTCTCCACTGGTTGTGGAGGCCGACCTGCCGGGCAGGGGGCGGTATTTCCGTCTTCGCACCCGGCCACCCGCTGGGCGCGGCGTGACTGCCTTCTGCGCCGCCCTGTCGGATCAGGGGCTGGCCTGCTTTCCTGCCCGCGACTGATAAAACTACAACTGTAGGTGTATTGCATCTGTTGTTCGCAGTTGCGAAAAAGTTCTAAGGTCGGGTCGGGTGGCGATTTGCTGGAACAGATGAAACGTTTTTTTATTCCGCCGTTTACCCGCATCCTGATCGCCGCCTTCCTGATGATCGCGCCTGCACAGGCCGCGCCTTGGGCTGAAGTGGGTGACAATCAGCTTCGTACCGATATCGAGCTGCTGGCGGGTGCGGGTGCGCTGGACGGTATCACCACCCATTGGCCGCTGCCCTGGAGAGCTATTGGCGCGCGCCTGCGGGATGGCGTGAACGGCCAGCCGACAATGGTGCGGGCCGCGGCCGAACGGGTTCTGCGCCGGGCCAGGGCAGAGACCGAGCCGGGCCTAGCCGCATCGCTCTATCTCGACGCCACCAACGCGCCGTCGGTCGTATACGGCTTTGATGGTATGGGCCGGGGCGAAAGGACCGCGCAGGCCGTGCTGGATTTCAACCAGGGCATCTTCTCCGGGCGGCTGGCGCTGGGCGGCATCACCCAGAACTGGCGCGGCGACACCACCAAGCTGAATCTGGACGAAAGCTATCTGTCGGCGCGGCTGGGCGATGTGCGGCTCTATGGCGGCTGGCTATCGCACTGGTGGGGGCCGGGACAGGTCACTGCCCTGTCGCTCTCCAACAACGCCCGTCCCATGCCGCAGGTCGGCATTTCGCGCGCTAGCACCGATGCGTCCAGCCTGCCGGCGCTGCGCTGGCTGGGGCCGTGGCAGGCCGAGTTTTTCATCGGCGCGCTGGATGACCAGCGCATCCAGCCGGACGGCTATTTCAATGCCCTGCGCTTCACCTTCAATCCGCTGCCGGGGCTGGAGATCAGCCTGTCGCGCACCGAAATGTTCTGCGGCCAGGGTGTCTCTTGCGTTCCGCTTCTGGATTATCTCGACCTCAGCAACGATCCGCGCAACACCAACCGCGTCAACGACCAGGGTACCTTCGACATCAAGTATAGTGGCCATATGGGCCACCTGCCGTTCCAAGTCTACATGCAGGCGATGAACGAGGATTCCTCGCCCTTCGTCCATTCTGGCACCAGCCATCTGTTTGGGGCCAGTCTTTTTGTGCCCACCGATACCGGCCCGATAAAGCTGACCGTGGAATATGCCGACAGTATTGCGACCGAGGACTTGTTCGGCTTCGGTACCGTCATGCACGGTTTTGCTTACAACAATGGCGGCTTTCCCGACGGCATGCGTTATCGTGGACGCACGCTGGGTTTCAGCCTGGACAGCGATTCCCGGCTGGTGAGCCTGCTGGGAAGCTGGAGCGATGCGGACGACCGTTTCTACCAGCTTGGCCTGCATCACGCCGAAATCTCGACGCCGCTGGTATCCGCCGTCAATCCGGTCTTTTTCAATGCCCGGACCCCCGTGCCGGTGACCATCAACATGGCTGAGGCCCGCGTCTCGCTGCCCTGGCGCGCCTACCGTCTGGACCTGGCGGGCCGCGTGCAGGATGATCAGCTTTGGCCGAAGCGGGGATTCGAGGCCGCGATCGAGGCGGGGCTCAGGATCAATCTATAGGGACGACTGCATGACGGTACTGGTCACGGGGGGCGCCGGTTATATCGGGAGCCACACCGTCTATGCGCTGCTGGACCGTGGCGATTCCGTCGTGGTGCTGGACAATCTTTCCACCGGCCGCCGCAGCCAGGTCGGCGAGCGGGCGGTCTTTGTCGAAGGCGATGTCGCCGATACGGCGCTGGTGAAGAAGATTATCGCCGACCACAAGGTGGATGCCGTGATCCATTTCGCGGGCTCCATCGTGGTGCCGGAATCGGTCGCCGATCCGCTCTCCTATTACGAAAACAATGTGGTACGGACCCGCGCGCTGATCCAGGCGCTGGTCGAGGCGCAGGTCAGGCAGTTTATCTTTTCTTCCACCGCCACGGTCTATGCCGCCGATGCCCGCCAGCCGCTGGCCGAGGATGAGGTCAAGGCCCCCATCAGTCCCTATGCCCGCTCCAAGCTGATGACCGAATGGATGCTGGAGGATGTCTCCCGTGCCCATGACTTCCGCCACATGGTGCTGCGCTATTTCAACGTGGCGGGCGCCGACCCGCAGGAGCGCACCGGCCAGTCCACGCCGGTCGCCACCCACCTGATCAAGCGTGCCGCGCTGGCGGCGCTGGGCCGGGTGCCGCATCTGGACATTTTCGGCACGGATTATCCTACCCCCGACGGCACCGGGGTGCGCGACTATATCCATGTCAGCGACCTGGCGGCGGCGCACCTGCTGGCGCTGGACGCCCTGAAGCGGGGCGCGGCCTCCACCAGCTACAATTGCGGCTATGGCCGGGGCTTTTCGGTGCGGCAGGTGATCGAGGCGGTGGACCGGGTGATCGGCTGCACGCTGCCGGTCCGGGAAGGTCCGCGCCGGGCGGGCGACCCGCCAACCCTGATCTCGGACCCCAGCCGCATCAAGGCGGAACTGGGCTGGACGCCGGTCCATGACGACCTGGACGGCATCATCCGCTCGGCCATCGCCTGGGAGCGCCGCTTTAATTCCCCCTGATTGCCGCAATCCCGTCTTGCGGGGCCTTTTCATTGGCGGGCAGGGACCATAAACCACCGCCATGCGGGCCATCGAAGCCACCTGGGACAGCACGCTGGGCATCGCCAAGCGGTACGAGCGCCACATCTCGGCGCTGTCGCTGGCGGGCGGCTTTGC
>DASTMN010000109.1:0-5897 GCA_035714165.1 Rhizomicrobium sp. | reverse complement strand
TGCCGCCGGTGATGGAGGCGCCGCGATGTTCGCCCGGCGCGGTGGTCTTGGCGTCCACCACCTTGCCGCCGGTGATCAGGGTCGCCTCGCCCTCCTGCACCGCCAGATTGTCGGTCCAGTCGTCATGGACTTCGGCCTGGCCGCTTTTCTCGCGGGCGGTGTTCATCACCCGGAAGGTGTCGGTGCGGGTGAAGACCACCTCGGAATAGACCGCGTCGGGTGTCAGGCCCCTGGCGATCTGGGCCTGCACTTCCTTGCCGTCCAGGCGGCGCACCGCCTTGTCGTTTCCGGCGGTGATGGGCTGGGCCAGCACGGGCGTGGCGGCAAAGAGCAGGACGGCGGCGAGAGACTGTTTCAGCATGGCGCGTTTCCCCTTGTTGTGGGGGCACTCTAGCGCCGGAGGCCACCATGCAGACAAGGAAAAAGCCGCGTCACCCCGGGGCGACGCGGCTTTCCCTATACGGCAGGCGGGAAGTCTTACTTCTTCGCCTTGCGGGTGGCCTTCTTCTTGGCCGTCTTCTTCACGGCCTTCTTCTTGGCCACTTTCTTCACGGCCTTCTTGGCCGTCTTCTTGGCCTTCTTGACCGTCTTCTTGGCGGCCTTCACGACCTTGGCCTTCTTGGCCTTCTTCTTGGCCTTCTTCTTGGCCGGGGTGCCGGTGAACAGGCCCGCGACAGCGGCTTCCAGTTCGGCGGCGCGTTTGGCCAGCTTGCTCTTCTTCTTCGCCATGGACTCAACTCCTCATCAACGTTGATGCCGCATACCTAAAGTGATTCGAGAAGCCCACAAAATCTCTGTGGACAGAATCTGTGGCGGGCCGGTGACGCCGGAAACGAAAAAGGGCGCCCCGAAGGACGCCCTGTTCCGTGCCGTCAGCAGGCCGATGGCGGAGAGGATTACTCCTCGTCGCCCGCCTTCTTCGGCGTCTTCTTCTTGAGGGCCGCGCCCAGGATGTCGCCCAGCGACGCGCCGGAATCCGACGAACCGAACTGCTCGACCGCCTCGCGCTCCTCGGAGATTTCGCGGGCCTTGATGGACAGGCTGACCTTGCGGCTGGCCTTGTCCACGCTGGTCACCAGCGCATCCACCTTGTCGCCCTTGCCGAAGCGTTCCGGGCGCTGGTCGTTGCGGTCGCGGGCCAGGTCGGCGCGGCGGATGAAGGCGCGCACGCCGCCTTCCAGTTCCACCTCGATGCCGCCGTCATTCACTTCCGTGACCGTGCCGGTGACGACCTGGTTCTTGCGCAGGGCGCCGCCGCCGGCGCCGGCCTTCTCGATCGGATCGTTTTCGAGCTGCTTGATGCCGAGGCTGACGCGTTCCTTCTCGACGTCGATGTCCAGGACCTTGGCCTTCACGACCTGGCCCTTTTCATAGGTCTTGATGGCGTCCTCGCCCGACTCCGACCAGGACAGGTCCGACAGGTGGACCATGCCGTCAATGTCCGAATCCAGGCCGATGAACAGGCCGAACTCGGTGATGGACTTGATCTCGCCCTCGATGACCGTGCCCGCCGGGTGGTTGGCGGTGAAGTTGTTCCAGGGATTTTCCTGGGTCTGCTTCAGGCCCAGGCTGATGCGGCGCTTGTTGGAATCCACTTCCAGCACCGCGACGTCCACTTCCGTGCCGGGGGTGACCAGCTTGGACGGGGCCATGTTCTTCTTGACCCAGGACATTTCGGAAACATGGACCAGGCCCTCGACGCCCGGCTCCAGCTCCACGAAGGCGCCATAGTCGGTGACGTTGGTGACCTTGCCCTTGAACTGCACGCCCACCGGATACTTGGCGGCGACGCCTTCCCAGGGATCGGTCTGGAGCTGCTTCATGCCCAGGCTGATGCGCTGGGTCTCGTGGTTGATCTTGATGATCTGCACGGTGACGGTCTGACCCACCGACAGCACTTCGGTCGGGTGGGAGACGCGGCGCCAGGCGATGTCGGTGACATGCAGCAGGCCGTCCACGCCGCCCAGGTCCACGAAGGCGCCATAGTCGGTGATGTTCTTCACCACGCCCTCGACGATCTGCTTTTCCTGCAGGGACGCGACCAGGCTGGTGCGCTCCTCGGCGCGGCGCTCTTCCAGGACGGCGCGGCGCGAAACCACGATATTGCCCCGGCGGCGGTCCATCTTGAGGATCTGGAACAGCTGCGGCTGGTTCATCAGCGGGCCGACATCGCGCATCGGGCGCACATCGACCTGGCTGCCGGGCAGGAAGGCCACGGCGCCGTCCAGGTCCACGGTGAAGCCGCCCTTGACGCGGCCGAAGATCACGCCGGTGACGCGGTCCTGGTCGTTGAAGGCCTTTTCCAGCTTGATCCAGCTTTCCTCGCGGCGGGCCTTGTCACGGCTCAGCACGGCTTCGCCCAGGGCGTTCTCGACGCGCTCCAGATAGACTTCCACCGTGTCGCCCACCTTGATGTCGGCGGGCACGCCCGGCATGGCGAATTCCTTGAGGCTGATGCGGCCTTCGGTCTTCAGGCCGACATCGACCATGGCGAAATCATTTTCGATGGACACGATGGTGCCCTTGATGACCGAACCCTCCTGGGGGCTCTGGGTCTCGAAGCTCTGCTCCAGCATGGCGGCGAAATCTTCGCGGCTGGGAGCGGCAATGGAATTCTCGGACTTGAGTGCGGTGTTGGCGCGAGCCATTCGGTTGGTTTCCTGTACATGCGTTCGTGCCGAACAGCGGGCTGCTGCTGGACTTCCCGAAGACGGCGCGCAACAGCGCCGCCCCTGGGCGGTTGGGTTCTGGAAGAAGTAGGCGGGATGCCCGAAGGCCGCCGGGCCTCCTTTAGCCCCTGTGGCGATCCTTGAGCGCGCCCTGCACCTTGGTTTCCACCAGGGCAAGGGCTGCCGCGAACGCGGCGTCTATACCCAAATCGGTGGTATCCAGCAAGTCCGCGTCCCCGGCCTGCCGCAGGGGGGAGACCGGGCGGGACTTGTCGGCCGCGTCCCGCGCATTGAGTTCCGCCAGCACATCCTGCTCGGCCCGGCGGATATTCATGTTTTTCAGCTCGGCCCAGCGGCGGCGGGCCCGGACCTCGGGGCTGGCATCTATATAGAGCTTGGCGGTGGCGGTGGGGCAGATGACGGTGCCGATGTCGCGGCCGTCCATTACCGCGCCGGGGCTGCCGCCCGGCGGGCGGGCCAGGAAATCCTGCTGGAAGGCCAGCAGCGCGTCGCGCACCGCCGGGATGGCGGCGACCTGGCTGGACGCCTTGCCCACGATATCGGTGCGGATGGCCGGATCGCCCGCCCGGTTGAAGTCCAGGGTCTGGGCACCCTTCAGGGCGTCGGCCTCGTTGGCCGGGTCGCCCTGCGCGTCCAGCACCGCCAGCGCGGTGAGGCGATAGAGCGCCCCGCTATCCAGATGGGCGAACCCGAAATGCCGGGCCAGCATCTTGGCCAGGGTGCCCTTGCCGCTGGCGGCGGTGCCGTCCACGGCGATGACGATGGATGGGGGTTGAAGGCTCATGTCAGGTCGGCTCCCAGCCCGCGCATCAGGTCCTGATAGGCGGGAAAACTTGTGGCGATCATGGCGACGTCATCCACCGTGACGGGTTTTCGTGCCGCTAACCCCATCGTTAAAAAGCTCATGGCGATGCGGTGGTCCATATGGGTGGCGACAGTGCCCCCGCCCGCGACCATGCCCGCGCCGCCGGTGACGATCAGGTCGTCTTTCTCGATGGCGTATTGCACCCCATTGGCTTTCAGGCCCTGCGCCACCGCATCCAGCCGGTCGCTTTCCTTGACCCGCAATTCCTCCAGCCCCCGCATGACGGTCCGGCCTTCGGCAAAGGCGGCGGCCACGGCCAGGACGGGATATTCGTCGATCATGGCGGGGGCGCGCTCGGGCGGGACCTCCACGCCTTTCAACACCGAATGGCGCACCACAAGGTCGCCGATCTCCTCGCCGCCGCTGTTGCGGCGATTGGTGATGGCAATGTCGGCGCCCATCTCCAGCAGCGTCTCGATCAGGCCGGTGCGGCGGGGATTGAGCAGGATGGCGGGCAGTTCGACTTGCGAACCGGGCACGATCAGGGCCGCCACCAGCGGGAAGGCGGCGCTGGAAGGATCGCGCGGCACCTCCACGGCGCAGCCGGTCAGGGTGGCGGGGCCTTCGATGGTGATGGTCTCCCCGCCCCCGGCCAGCGGCGTGACGGTGACATGGGCGCCGAAGGCGGCCAGCATCTTTTCGCTGTGGTCGCGGGTCAGGGTCGTCTGCCCGATGCGGCTGAGGCCCCGGGCATTCAGCGCCGCCAGCAGCAGGGCCGACTTCACCTGCGCCGAGGCCACTTCGAGAACCGTATCGATCGCCTTGGCATTCCCGGCCCCGTGCAGGGTCAGGGGCATCAGCGCCTTGGGCCCCTGCCCTTCATAGGTGACGCCAAAGGCTTCCAGCGGCGCGACCACCCGCGCCATCGGGCGCGCGCGCAGGCTGGCGTCGCCGGTGAAGACCGCTGTGATCGGGGTGGTGGCCATCGCTCCCATCACCAGCCGGGAGCCGGTGCCGGAATTGCCGAAATCCAGCGGGGCGGCGGGAGACCGCCAGCCGCCCACCCCCAGGCCCCGGACCCGCCAGCGGCCCGGCCCCTCCTGGACCAGTTCGGCCCCGAAGCCGCGCAGGGCTTCGGCGGTGGAATGGACATCGCCCGATTCCAGCAGACCGGAAATTCGGGTTTCGCCCACAGCCAGGGCGCCCAGGATAAGCGCCCGCTGGGAAATGGATTTATCGCCCGGCACATCGGCGGTTCCGGCCAGGGGGCGTCCGGCGCGGGCGGTAAGCGGGAGGGGATTGGCGTTATGCATCAGGGGCTTCAAAAGACCTTTACAGGCGGGGCTACCCGTGGCACACGCGCCCCTCCAACAACCCTCTTCTTGCGGGAAGCATCATCTTGGTCAAGGCAGATCTTGGAACCAAACGGCAGTGCCCGAGCTGCGCTTCGCGGTTTTACGACCTCACCAAGCGCCCGATCGAGTGCCCCAAATGCGGTTTCAGCTATGAACCCGAAGCGCTGTTCAAGCAGCGCCGCAGCCGGGTCGCCGAAACCGCCGATGCCGGCGTGGTCAACGCGCGCGACAGCGAGGACGAGGAGGAAGACGACGAGGACGAGGACGGCGAGTCCGAGAATGAGGACGACGAGGACGAAGCCTCGGTCGAGGAAGCGCCCCTGAACGTCAGCGCCACCGGCGAGGACGAGGACGAAGACGCCGAGGAAGAGGAAGCCGAGGCGGAATCGGGCATGTCGGTGCGCGATGCCGACGATGCCGACGGCATCGAGGATATCGAAGTCGAGGACGACGAGGACGAGGAAGACGACGACCTGCTGGGCGAAGTCGAGGACGAGGAAGACGATGTCTCCGGCATCATCGATCCGGGCATCTCCAAGGACGAAAGCTGATTTTCCTCTAGCACTTTGTTTCGGGATCGGATACCAGACCGCTCCCAATTGGTACGGGGCCATAGCTCAGCTGGGAGAGCGCCTGCATGGCATGCAGGAGGTCAGCGGTTCGATCCCGCTTGGCTCCACCAATTCCCGCCGCACCGGCGGAGATTATCCTTCACCACAGACGACACGGGAATTGGTGGAGCCAAGCGCCCGTAGCGGCGTCAGGCGGCCCTAGCGGCAGCGTCATGGGCCGCCGCCCGGACGCCGCGAAGGGGCGCAGGCGGGCAACTTCCGAAAAACAATACACCCACCCAAAGAAAAACCCGCGCGTTCCTTGCGGAACACGCGGGCTGACCGGTCCGGTGGCGTTTAGCGCGCCTTCTTCTTGGCGGGCGCGGCGGTGGCGCCCAGCTTCTCGCGGTGCGCGTCGCGGGCTTCCTTGTGCCGCAGGCGCTTCTTCTTCTTCCTGGCGTTCATGTTGCGTGCGCCCATGCGCGTCTCCTGTATC
>DASTMN010000108.1:0-1792 GCA_035714165.1 Rhizomicrobium sp. | reverse complement strand
TTGCGTTGATGCATCGTCGTCTCCGTCTGGGCCGGCCGTTGGATCGGTCGGGCCCGGCATGAAAAGCGCCCAAATTGTGGCGAATCCGGCGGGCGCGCGCGAAACATCGCGCGCCTTTCCGGCTTTCGCAAGCGGCGCGCCGAGGCTAGGCTTTCGCCATAACAACAACATGTCTGTGGGCAGGGAAATGCTGGATCGCATTCTGGCGAAGGTGGTGGAGGTCAGGCCGGGCGAGCGCCGCGCGCTGCTCTGGTCTTTCGCCTATTTCTTCCTGATCCTGGCCGCCTATTACGTCCTGCGGCCCCTGCGCGACAATGCCGGAATCTCCGGCGGCACCCGGGCGCTGCCCTGGCTGTTCACCGCCACCTTCTTCGTGATGCTGGCCGCCGCCCCGCTCTATGGCTGGCTGGTGGCGCGGCTGCCGCGCCGCCGCCTGATCCCGCTGGTCTATCACTTCTTCGCCGCCAACATCCTGGTCTTCTGGCTGCTGCTGACCTTCGGCATCGGTCAGCAGCTGGCCTATCAGGTCTTCTTTGTCTGGCTGACGGTCTTCAGCCTGTTCGCGGTGTCGGTGTTCTGGTCCTATCTGGCGGACCTTTGGCGCAGCGACCAGGGCAAGCGGCTTTATGGTTTCATCGCGGCGGGCGGCTCGCTGGGCGCGCTGGCGGGGCCGCTGCTCACCCGCGCCCTGGTGGAACCGCTGGGGCCGGTGAACCTGTTTCTGGTCTCGGCCCTGTTGCTGGAAGCAGCCCTGTTCTGCGCCCTGCGGCTGGGCCGCGCCACCGAGGGCTTTGCCGGCCCCGCCACGCCGCCCGCCATCGGCGGCAGCGCCTTTGATGGCCTGATCGCGGTGCTGCGCTCACCCTATCTGGGCGGTATCGCCACCTGGGTGGGCCTGCTGTCGCTGGGTGGCACCATTCTCTATCTGTTGCAGGCCGAAGTGGTGTCGGCCGCCACCCAGGATGCGGCCGAACGGACCCGCATCTTCGCCACCATAGATCTTTGGGTGGGCGTGTTGCAGATCCTGCTGCAACTCGCGCTGACGGGACGGCTGATCACCCGCTTCGGCACCGGCCCGGCGGTGGCCTTCGTGCCGCTGGTCTTCGCTTTCGGTTTCGGCGTGCTGGCGGCGATGCCCGCGCTGATGGCGGTGATGGTGTTCCAGGCCGCCCAGCGGGTGGGCAATTTCGCCGTCTCCAACCCGGCGCGTGAAATCCTGTTCACCGCCGCGGACCGCGAGGACAAGTACAAGGCCAAGAATGTGATTGACGGCGTGTTGTTCCGCGGGGCCGACATGGCGTCGAGCTGGCTGTTCCACCTGCTCTATGCCGTGATGGGCCTGACCATTCCGCTGCTGGCGCTGGTGATGGTGCCGGTTTCACTGGCCTGGGCGGCGCTCAGTATCCTGCTGGGCCGGATGCAGGAACGCCGCGCCGCGCAAATCCCCAACCCCTGACCCCAAAGGAGTATCTCTCATGCGTGACCTGGACCGCCGCTCCCTTCTGGCCGCCACCGCTGCCGCCGCGCTTCTGCCGCAGGCCGCGCTGGCGCAAAGCGCCATGATGCGCGCTGCGCCAATCACAAAGCGCCGCGTGCCCCAGACCGGATTCATGCTGCCCATCGTGGGCATCGGCACCAGCCAGGTGTTCGAGTTCGAGAATGACCCCGCCGCGCTGGAAGAGCGCAAGACCGTGGTCCGCAACCTGGTGGCGGGCGGCGGCAGCCTGATCGACACCGCCGCCAGCTATGGCACCGCCGAGGCCAATGTCGGGCTGGTGAGCGAGCAGACCGG
>DASTMN010000107.1:0-3631 GCA_035714165.1 Rhizomicrobium sp. | reverse complement strand
CTACAAGGGGCTGGGCGAGATGAACCCCGAACAGCTCTGGGAGACCACCCTGGACGAGAACGCCCGCAGCCTGCTGGTGGTGAAGGTCCAGCATGCCGACCAGGCCGGAGAGCTGTTCTCCAAGCTGATGGGCGATGTGGTGGAACCCCGCCGCGAGTTCATCCAGGACAATGCGCTCTATGCGTCGGTCGATATTTAGACCGCGCGTCTCATGCTGAAAGGCCTGCGCTTCCAGAAACGCATCCGGCTGCTGCCGGGGGTGCGGATCAACCTGTCCAGGTCCGGGGCCTCGGCCAGTGTCGGGCCACGCGGCGCGGATGTGAATATCGGGCGCGGCGGGGTCACAACCAACGCGGGCATTCCCGGCACGGGGGTCTCGTATCGCCGCAGGATCGGCGGGCGGCATGGCTGGATCGGTGTGCTGGCCCTTCTGGCCGGACTGGCGGTCTGGGGCTGGCAGAACCGCGATGCGGTTGCCGCCTACATCGGGCAGGCCGCAAAGCCTGCGCCTGCCAACATCGCCCCGCCGGATACACGCTGAAGCTTGAAACACCGTGACAATTCAATGAATTGTCACGGTGTTCTCACAAATTACTTAATCTGCCCAGCCCTGGCCTTGCGCTGGGCCAGGGTCCGCAGGCGCAGGGCGCTCAGCTTGATGAAGCCCGCCGCGTCCTTCTGGTCATAAGCGCCCTGGTCATCCTCGAAGGTGACCAGCTTCTCGCTGTAGAGCGAATAGGGCGAGGTGCGGCCCACAACCGTGGCGTTACCCTTGTAGAGCTTCAGCCGCACCGTGCCGGTGACGAATTCCTGGCTGGCGTCGATGGCGGCCTGGAGCATCTCGCGCTCCGGGCTGAACCAGAAGCCGTTATAGATCAGCGCCGCATAGCGGGGCATCAGGTCGTCCTTCAGGTGGGCCGCGCCCCGGTCCAGCGTGATGCTTTCGATGCCGCGATGGGCGGCCAGCAGGATGGTGCCGCCGGGGGTCTCATAGACGCCGCGCGACTTCATGCCCACGAAGCGGTTTTCCACCAGGTCCAGCCGCCCGATGCCGTTGGCCTTGCCCAGCGCATTCAGCCGGGTCAGCAGGGTGGCGGGCGACAGCGCCTCGCCGTCGATCGAGACGGCGTCGCCCTTCTCGAAGCCGATCTCGATATAGGTGGCCTTGTCGGGGGCATCCTCCGGCGCGATGGTCCGCATATAGACGATGCTCTCGGCCTCCTGGGCCGGGTCTTCCAGCACCTTGCCCTCGGACGAGGAGTGCAGGAGGTTGGCGTCCACGCTGAACGGGGCCTCGCCGCGCTTGTCCTTGGCGATGGGAATCTGGTGCATCTCGGCGAATTCCAGCAGCTTGGTGCGGCTGGTCAGGTCCCATTCGCGCCAGGGGGCGATCACCTTGATGCCCGGCTGGAGCGCGTAATAGCCCAGCTCGAACCGCACCTGGTCGTTGCCCTTGCCGGTCGCGCCATGCGCCACGGCGTCGGCGCCCAGCTTGCGGGCGATCTCGATCTGCTTCTTGGCGATCAGGGGACGGGCGATGGAGGTGCCCAGCAGGTACACGCCCTCATAGACCGCATTGGCGCGGAACATGGGGAAGACATAATCGCGGACGAATTCCTCGCGCACATCCTCGATGAAGATGTTTTCGGGCTTGATGCCCAGGTTCAGCGCCTTCTGGCGGGCAGGCTCGATCTCCTCGCCCTGCCCCAGGTCGGCGGTGAAGGTGATGACCTCCGCGCCATATTCGGTCTGAAGCCATTTGAGGATGACCGAGGTGTCCAGGCCGCCCGAATAGGCCAGGACCACTTTGTTGACGCCCTTTTTCGACACCGTATCCACTCCATTCCCGGTGATTTCACAATGAAATCAACCGGATAAAATCATTCCTCCGCCGGAAAGGGCAAAGCCCCTCCCCCTTAAGGGGCGTTGGCGAAAGGCGGGGGCCTTGATAGCGCCCGCCGGGCAAAGGTCAAGGACCGGCGCGGGCCGCCATCCCGCCGCCATTGCCGGGCGGGGCTGCGGGAAAAATTCCTGCCCCCGCGCCCCGTCTCATGATTTGCCGTCCCGCCCGCCTGCCGATATGCAGAAGACGCATTTCCGCGAGGGCTGTCATGAACAAGGTCATTTTGCGCGCCGGTGTGATGGCTTTGGGCATGGTCGCCATGCCGGGCGTGGTGAACGCCCATTTCCGCCTTCTGGCCCCGGCTGCCTCGCTGGAGCAGAACGCGCTGGGCGACCCGCAAAAGGCCGCGCCCTGCGGCGGCACCAACGCCGATTTCGGCAAGCCGACCTGGGCGGTGACCGAGGTGACGGGCGGCAGCACGCTGCGCGTGGCGGTGCAGGAAACCATCTATCACCCCGGCTATTACCGCATCGCGCTGGCGGTCAATGCACCCAACGAACTGCCGGTCGATCCCAAGGCCGTGACGAAGACCAACGAAAAGGGCCAGATCGTTTCGGTGTCGGGCGCGATCATGAACCCGGCCCTGCCCCCGGTTCTGGCCGACGGACTGTGGGCGCACCAGGCCAAGGTGACCACGCCGTTCGAGACCGAGGTGGCGATCCCCAACATCAACTGCAAGGCCTGCACCCTGCAGGTGATCCAGTTTATGGAACAGCATACGGCGAACAATCCGGGCGAGTTCAGCTATCACCATTGCGCGACGCTGAAGGTCACCGCCGATCCGTCCAAGCCGCTCGATCCGGCCTGGCCCGCCGAGCGGAAATAGCGGCGAACACGGCTTGTCATTCTAAAAACGCCCGGCGATCCAGAGCACCAGCGACAGCACCACGCTGACCAGGATGCAGGTCACGATCGGGAAATAGAAACCACCCTGCTCGCCCTGGATGGCGATGTCGCCCGGCAGGCGGCCCAACCCTATTCGGGAAAGAAACGGCCACAGCAGTCCCGCCGCCAGCAGCAGGACACCGCCGATGATGAGGACTTTCTGCATCTAATGCGGCATCCGCGCCAGCTGCACCGACTGCACCGCGTCCATGCCAGCCGCTTCCGCATCCTCACGGGCCATACGCGCGCTGGCGCGCTCCTTCACCGATTCCGACTTGAGCTGGCCGCAGGCCGCCATGATGTCGCGGCCGCGCGGGGTGCGGACCGGCGAGGCGTAACCGGCATTGTTGACGATCTCGGCGAACTTCTCGATCTGGCTCCAGTCCGAGCAGGCAAACGGCGCGCCGGGCCAGGCATTGAAGGGTATCAGGTTGATCTTGGCGGGAATGCCCGCCACCAGCCTGACCAGCGCCCGCGCATCGGCGGTGCTGTCATTGACGCCCTTCAGCATCACATATTCAAAGGTGATGCGCCGGGCATTGGACGCGCCGGGATAATTGCGGCAGGCGTCCAGCAATTCCTTGATCGGATACTTCTTGTTGATCGGCACGATATGGTCGCGGATCTCGTCGGTCACGGCATGGAGCGAGATGGCCAGGCCCGATCCGATCTCGTGGCCCGCGCGCGGGATCATCGGCACCACGCCCGCCGTCGACAGCGTCACGCGGCGCTTGGACAGGGCGATGGCGTCGCCGTCCATGGCGATGGCCAGCGCGGCTTTCACATTGTCGAAATTGTAAAGCGGCTCGCCCATCCCCATCATCACGATGTTGGTGACCTTGC
>DASTMN010000106.1:0-13738 GCA_035714165.1 Rhizomicrobium sp. | reverse complement strand
TTTTGCTGTCAGGAAGGGTGGCGCATCCGCGATCCCAGTTGATCCATGACCATTTGAGAGTCAGGATTTCGCTCAGGCGGGCACCTGTATAAAGCAATAACTTTATGCACGCGATCGCACGCCAGTCTTCGCTGCGGCTATCTGACCTGGATGAATTATTCAGGTCAGGCTGATCTGCATCCATCAGCGCCTTCCCTAATCGTTTGATTTCTTCGTCGCTCAGATGTCGATCTCTAGGTCTTTCTTTGTACCGCTCTATTCCACGGCAGGGATTGGTTCCAATTTCGCGATGGCCCATTCGCTCAGCGGTGGTGAAGATTTTCGAAATCAGCGCCAGGCACCGATTTGCGGCAACTGGGCAATCCTTCATTTTGGCATGTAGGCGGGTGAGGATTGGACGCGTGATATCCGAATGGCGCAGGTGGCCTATCGTCGGCAGGATATGGGAATGGAGATTGCGCCTGTCTTCCGCAACGCTTCTCGCTTTTTTGCGCGGCTCTGCGAAGTCTACCAAGTATTGATTCGCCAGGTCAGCAAAGGTTGCTTCTGAGGCCGCCTGGTCCCTCTCATAGGCAGGATCCCGGGGGCGCTCTTTACTTGCCAGCAGGCCCAAGAGACGTCGAGCCTCAGCCCGTGCGTCCTCCGGGGACCAGGGTGAGCCGTGGGGGCCTATGGTCACAAAGCGCTGCCGGCGCTTGAACCGGTACTTCAGGACATAAACAGGCAGGTTCTTTTGTTTACGAACTCCGAAGCCGCGAACTGCTTCGTCCCAGATCGTTTGCCCAGGCTGAAGTTTTTCGACAGTTCGGAGTGATATTCGAGCTTTCGCCAATTTAACTATCCAAAGCTACCATTTTCCAGGGGTTTCGGCTCGGTAAGAAAATTTATTCTATTAAATTCAGACTGTTATGCAGTAACTTCATCATTTGACAGCCAGACCAAACATCTGAGGGTCTTGTTTGTCAAGCTTCCGTCCCCTAATCTGCTCACGCCGTCCTCGGCGGTGACGGAGAGTGCTTCGAGAGGTTGCTATGGGGTAGCTGGCAGCGGCGAAATTGATCGGAATTCGCCTATTGCGGCGGGCCCCTTGGTTCTTTAGGACACGGGGCTTCGGGAGCCCGTAGCTCAGCGGTAGAGCATCTGACTTTTAATCAGAGGGCCGATGGTTCGACACCATCCGGGCTCACCAGTTCTTCCATAAACGATCAACGTCCCGATACGGGCGGACCTTTGGACTGGAATTCCGCGAGCTTGGTCGTGACCAAGTCGCCGAACTGCTGCCGGAAGCGGGCGGCGGAGAAACGGGCGGCTTCGGCGGTGATGCCTTGCTGGGTGAAGCGGCCCTCTTCCTGCCGGAAGCGCGCGACCGCCGCGACCAGGCCTTCGACGGTCTGGTCGGGATAGAGAATGCCGCCGATCCCGTCCTGCACCGAATCGCAGACGCCGCCCTTGCCGAAGGCGATGACGGGCCGTCCCGACGCCATGGCTTCCACCGGCACGATGCCGAAATCCTCCTCGCCCGGAAAGATTAGGGCGCGGCAGCGCGCATACAGCCCGCGCAACGCCTCGCCGGACTGGCGGCCCATCAGCGTGATGTTGGGGCCAGCCATCCGCGCCAGGCGCGGCAGGTCGCTGCCTTCGCCCACCACCACCAGCTTGAGGCCCAAGCGGTTGAACGCCTCCACCGCGATGTCGGCGCGCTTGTAGGGCACCAGCTGGCCGCAATAGAGATAGAAATCCTCCACCTGGTCCGCCGGGCAGAAGGATTCCACCGCCACCGGCGGATGGATCACCTCGGATGCGCGGCGGTAGGTCTTGGCGATGCGCCGCTGCACCGTGCTGGAATTGGCGACGAAATGATCCACGCGCGCGGCGGAGGCGTAGTCCCACTGCCGCAGATAGCTGAAGGCGGGCGTCATCACCATGCGCGTCAGCCGTCCGGCGCTTTCGCGATAGTCGTGGTACATGTTCCACAGGTATCGCATCGGCGTATGGCAGTAGCAGATATGCAAGGTGTCGGCCCCGGTGATTACGCCCTTGGCGGGACCGGATTCGGAACTGATCACCAAGTCATAGCCGCGCAGGTCGAACTGCTCCAGCGCCAGCGGCATTAGCGGTAGATATTTCTGGTAATGCCGGGTCGCGCCGGGAAGCCGGGAAATGAAGCTGGTGGTGATCTTGTGGGCGCGGATCACCGGCGAGAGGCTGTCGGGCACGATCACATGGCTGAAGATGTCGGCCTGGGGGTACAGCCGGCACAGCTCCTCCAGGACGTTCTCGCCGCCCCGCATCGTCACCAGCCAGTAATGGACGATCGCGACCTTCATCGCATCCCTGTTCCGTCGGCGCGGCGGGCGCGGGCCTTCATCAGGCGGCCTGCGTCTGGTTTTTCAGATAGGTCTGATAGGTTCTTGTCATCGCTTCGTCGAACGGCGTCTTCGCCATCCAGCCCATCGCCGCCAGTTTCGACACATCCATCACCTTGCGTGGCGTGCCGTCCGGCTTGGACGTATCGAAGGTAAAACTGCCCTGCCACTCCGCGACCCTGGCGATGCGCTCGGCCAGTTCCTGGATGGTCATTTCCTTGCCCGTGCCCACATTGACATGGGACTCGCCGGAATAGTTCTTCATCAGGAAAACCAGCCCGTCGGCCAGATCGTCCACGAACAGGAATTCGCGCAGGGGCGTGCCGGTGCCCCACAATTCGATGCTGTCCCGGCCTTCGCGCTTGGCGGCTGCGATCTTCATGATCAGCGCCGCCACAACATGGCCCTGTTGCAGGTCATAGCGGTCGCCCGCGCCGAACAGGTTGGTGGGCATGGCGGAAATGAAGTCGCGGCCGTGCTGGCGGCGATAGGCCTGGCACAGCTTTATGCCGGCGATCTTGGCCACGGCATACCATTCGTTGGTCGCTTCCAGAGTGCCGGTCAGCAGGGCGTCTTCCGTCAGGGGCTGGGGCGCCAGCTTGGGATAGATGCAGGACGACCCCAGGAACAGCAGCTTCCTGACGTCCGCCTGGTGGGCAGCATGGATGATGTTCGCCTCGATCACCAAGTTGTCATAAAGGAAATCGGCGGGGCGGGTAGCGTTGGCCATGATGCCGCCCACGGTGGCGGCGGCCAGGAAAATCGCGTCGGGACGGTTAGCGGCCATCCAATGTTCGACATCGGCCTGGCGTTGCAGGTCCAGTTCGGCGCGGTCCACCGTCAAGATTTCACATTCTTCCGACGCCAGCCGCCGCACGATGGCGCTGCCCGCCATGCCCTTGTGGCCGGCGACCCAGACTTTTCTGCCCGCCAGTGAAAAGGCGTCAGCCACTATTGCGGCCCTGTTTCATGACCAGAAGGTCGCTTTCCATCATGTCGCGCACCAGTTCGGAGAAGCTGGTTTCGGGCTGCCAGCCCAGCAGGCGCTTGGCCTTGGAGGGGTCGCCTTGCAGGAAGTCCACCTCGGTGGGGCGGTAATAGCGCGGGTCCACCTTCACCAGCACGCGGCCGCTCCCGGCGTCCACGCCTTCTTCCTGTTCGGCCTTGCCGCGCCATTCGATGGCGATACCGACATGGGCGAAACTCTTTTCCACGAATTCGCGCACGGTATGGGTTTCGCCGGTGGCTAGCACGAAATCGTCACCCTTGGCCTGCTGCATCATCATCCACATGCCCTTCACATAGTCTTTGGCATGTCCCCAGTCGCGCACCGAATCCATGTTGCCCAGGTACAGCATGTCCTGGGTGCCGTGATGGATGGCGGCCACGGCGCGGGTGATCTTGCGGGTGACGAAGGTTTCGCCGCGGATCGGGCTTTCATGGTTGAACAGGATGCCGTTGGAGGCATGGATACCATAGGCCTCGCGATAGTTCACCGTGATCCAGTAGCCATAGACCTTGGCGGCGCCGTAGGGGCTGCGCGGATAGAAGGGGGTGGTCTCGCGCTGGGGCTTTTCCTGGACAAGACCAAACATCTCGGAGGTTGAGGCCTGGTAGAACTTGGTCTTGCCTTCCAGCTTCAGGATGCGGATGGCCTCCAGCAGGCGCAGGGTGCCGATGGCGTCGGCATTGGCGGTATATTCCGGCGTTTCGAAGCTGACCTGCACATGGGACTGGGCGGCGAGATTGTAGATCTCGTCCGGCTGGGTCTCCTGGATGATGCGGATCAGGTTGGTGGAATCGGTCAGGTCGCCGTGATGCAGGAAGAACTTGACCTTGGCCCCCTCGTGTGGATCCTCGTACAGATGGTCAATGCGCCCGGTGTTGAAGGACGAGGACCGGCGCTTCACGCCATGCACGGTATAGCCCTTGGACAGCAGAAGCTCCGCCAGATAGGCGCCGTCCTGGCCGGTGGCACCGGTAATAAGGGCTATTTTGTTGGTCATGGCGGACTGTTTCCGTGGTTTAGCGGACAGAGGTTTACAGTGCCTGATCTGCCAAGAAAAGGGGCCCGGAATTACAGATGCAGGCCGGTTTTTTAGCGCAACCGCATCTACGGCCGCGCCAGCGCGGCACCCAGCAGTGACCGGACCTCGTCATGGAAGCGGGCGGGAGCATACCGTTGCTGTGTGGCGTCATATTGGGCGCGGGCTAGCGCCGCCAGCGCGTCGCCGGGCATGGCGAAAAGCCAATCGAGCATCTGTTCCAGTTCCCGGGCGTCGCGCGCCAGTAGTGCCCCGGTATGCGCCGCGATTTCCTCCAGTCCGCCACGTCCGCTGACAATGGTGATACAGGAACAGGCCATGCTCTCAATGGCGACCAAGCCGAAAGCTTCCTCCATCTGAGACAGGACAAGGCTGAACTGGATGCCATGTGTCTCCAGCGTGACGGGAAGGTCAGCCGATGGGCCTGTAAAATGTACATTCGCCGGAGCTGTTTTCCTGATCCCGCGGATCCAATCTTCTGCCCCATCGCCGTCACGGCCGATAATGTGCAACGAGACGTTGGTGCGGCCGGTGACGGCATTAATGGCCACTCCCTGGCCTTTGTTTTCCCGGACAGTGCCGATAATGGCGCATCGCCACGGCGCGCCGATGGATGCGAACCGGTTCCGAAACGGTTGCTGCGCGAAAACGGGGGAGAGCGCGTTCTCAATGAGATGAATGTGCTTCGATGCGATGCCCGCATGGGCGGCAATGAAGCTGGAATTCGCCAGCAGGCGAAAGGGCCGTATCTTTCCCGTGGCAAGCTTCAAGAGCAGTCTTTCGGCAGTGGCCGGAAGAAGGTGAACATGGCAGAAAATGGCTGCGCGCAGGAGCGGCGACAGCGCCAGTACATGCGGCAGATGCCGCATGCCGTTTATGTAGATGACATCCTGACGCCGTAACAGAGAAAGGTGGCGAAGAAAGTACAAGCCATATGCCAGCGCCCTCAGAATGTCCCAAGCGGTTTTCCGGCCATGTGTCAGCCTCGGCTCCGGGCAGTCGAGGAAGGACAGGGCTCTCCCATGACGATCTTTCAGTGATTTCTGCAGCGGGCCGCCCCCCGGCGCCATAACGGTGACCTGTGCGCCGGTCGCCAGAGCGGCCTGCACCAACGACAGCAACACGGTTTGTCCGCCGCCCATGTCGCCAAACTGTTCGAGAAACAGGATCTTCCCCTGCGTCATCGCGACGGTCCAGAGTAATTCCTGTTCACCGCGCCGCGAAGACGCGCATGCAGTGGTGCCGGCAGCAGATTCTGGGATATCCGGCGGGCCTCACCCTTGACGATGCGGAACGCGAAACGAAGCCATGCAGCGAGGGGGGGCTGTCCATGCCGAATGGAGATGTCCCGCACTTCCGCCAGTGCCCTGCGGCTGTGGGTGTCGGAGGCGCCTTCAAGAGTCATATGGCCCGTGATGCGCGGATCGTAAATTCCCCGGCAACCGGCGCGATGAAGTCTTAATAGCAGGTCATAATCCATGGCCAGCCGCAGGCTGGTGTCGAACAGGCCGTGCTTTGCATAGGCGTGGCGGCGGACGATGACCGTGGGATGGTTCAGGGCGGGCATGACACGCCCGATACGGCGCGCATAGTCTGCTTCGCCGGAGATGCGGTGCAGTACCCGGCCGTTGACATCGTGATAAAGCAGGTCGCCGAAAACGAAGTCGGCGCCGCTCTTTTCCAGGGTTTCGACGCCGAATGCCAGCTGACCCGGCGAGAGCCAGTCGTCGGCATTCAGGATCGTCACATATTTTCCCCGCGAAAGCGCGATGGCCTTGTTGAAGCCGTCGCTGATGCCGCGATCCTTCTCGCTTTGCCAATAGGTCACGACATCCAGGTTGGCCTTGATGATGTCAATTGTGCCGTCGGTCGAGCCGGCATCGGCGATGATGTATTCAAGACTTGGAAAGTTCTGCGCGCGAACACTCTCAATCGTCCGGGCCAGGGTCCGCTCGCCGTTGCGGACGGTGGTCAGGATGCTGAGAAGCGGAGGTGACGTATCCTGCTGCCGAGACGGATACTCTGGCAAATGGGGAATTATGCCCGTGTCAGCCATGCTACCGGGGGGCGTCTTTGCTGGATTTGCCGTTCTGGCCGCGTGCTCTGCGCGCAAAAGCCATTGCTTTCCTCCACCAGTCCGGCCCCAGGAAAATCACAAGCAGGGCGCCGGCCAGCCCGCCCACCAATACCGCGACCGCCATGCTGAGAATCGGACGCGGAGATACTGGCGTTGCCGAAGCTGTCGGAGGGCTGACGATTTCCGCGGCAAATGACGCATCGGTCTGGGTCAGCATGAGGGTTTTTTCCTGTGCCGATAGAAGGGCAAGCAGGGTCGCGCGATAGTCCGCTACCGATGTCTGGGCCAGCTTGGCCTGCAGGTAATCCACCTGCTGGCGTGCGCGCCGCGCCACCTGATCACGAAGCACGGCATTGGTTTGCTCATGGGCCAGCAGCATGATCCGCTTGGCAAATGCCACATTGCGGCTGGTCATGGACACATTGACCACATCGGTTGTCTGGGACGGCAGGATCTGTACCTGCGCTGCGATATAGTCCGCCAGCATGGTGGTGTCGGGCGGCGGCGACATCGGCACGTGCGCCAGATCAAACAGCCAGCCCAGCAGGATGCCTCGAAGCGTTGCCGGGGCAGGGCGCCAGGTTTCGCGCTCCTCGTCCCAACGATCGGAGAAGATATATTGCAGCAGGCGATACTTCTGCTGAAGACGCTCCGCTACCGCGGGGGATCCCATCAGGCGCTGGTAACGGATATAGCTGCCGCCGCTTTGCGCGCCAGGCCCGATACCCAGCAATGCGCCCAGCGCGCCTGACCCCGTGCTGCCCGACTGCGTTTGGTCCGACGGTGCGGGCAGCACCAGCATCTGCACCCGATAGGTGGCGGGGGTATTGGCGAGTGTTACCAGTGTAAATATCACGCTCACGCCCATGAAAACCGCAAGTGTCGCCCATCCCGCACGCAGGGCATTCAGAAGGTAGCGCAGGTTGAATTCGCTCAGCATTCAGGTCTTTCCTGCCCCAACTTCTTTATGAGACGGCCAAAGCTCATTTTTTTCGCGCATTTGCGCCGCGATTCCCAGTGCGAGGCCCAGCGGGGCCCAGAGATAATAGCGCAGGAAAGTGCCTTCCAATTGTAACGCCAAGAATGTGGAGAAGAAACCGACAAAAAAAGCCGCGCCGATGACCGCTTCGCTGCCGCGGCTCATCAGCATCTGGGTGGTCTGCCAGGCCGCGCGCAACAGGATGGCCAGAAACGGGATCAGGCCGACGATGCCCATCGTGCCCATGACTTCTACCACGATGTTGCAAAAGGGCTGACCGAAATCCAGGCCGGACCAGGGCCGCACCAGCGCCCAGGCATTTTCCGGGAAAGCCCGCTGTTCCATGTAGGCGGAGTCGCCGCCAATTCCGATTCCCAGCCAAGGCGAATGGCGGAAAGCGTCCAGCCCGACGAGCAGGCGGATCCAGCGGTTGCCGGCGCGCATGAGGATGAGGTCCAGGGATGCGTCGGGCCGCAGCATGAAGCCGGCGATAAGCTGGAAGTACTGGGTGTCCGCGAAGAACAGCATGAGGATGGCGACAAATATCCCGCCCAGGATCGCGGTCCCGATGATCAGCTTCAGCCGTTGCCGCGCGACAAGAATGTTGAGTGCAATGCACAGCAGAACCCCGAGCATGGCGGTGGCCGATGCGAGTACCGCCATGGAGATGACAGAAAGGGCAACGTCCCACCAATATTGCCGCCCACGCCGCAGCATCAGAAACAGCGCGCTGCCAAAATAGGCCGTCATGAAGATGGCCAGGTAGGAGGTTTCGTAGAACCACAGCGTAGGCCGGTCGCCATTTCGCAGGGACAGAGGCAATGTGAGCAGGATTAACAGGCCGTGGATGCGAAATGTCCAAAGCCATACACTGAGTACTTTCTCCGCGGGATATTGCCGCGCGAAATTGTAGCAAAGCGAAATGACGATAATGAAATCGAACAGAATCCAGATCGTGTAGCCGATGCTTTTGGCGGGGGCGAGGCTGTTTATCGTGGAAAGGCCTCCGGCGATGGCCAGCAGCATGAACAGCAGCGCATAGGAGCGGTCAAAGCTGATGCTTCCACCCCGCTGCTTGTAAAGGAAAAGCAGGGCCGTCATCAGCAGGGGGAAAACAAGCCGCAGCGTCATGCCGCCCGCGCTCAGGGCTATCCTGTCGCCGCCTAACAGCAGCAGGCTGAAGAATATGGCCAGGACAAAAGGGTCGTTCTTGATAAGCGCAAAGATGTCCAGCCAAGCCCATCGGCGCGGCATGGGAATAATGCCTGCGCTAGACATCATGCAGCCCGTTTTTGGAGGGCGTGCGGGCGGCGGCGGACAGATAGTCCGCGCGGTTGCCGCCGATGATCGCCAGCAGGAAGCCCCCGAACATGTGTTGTACGCCGATGACCAGCAGCGCACAGCTGGCAACCAGTTCGCGTATCTTGTTTGGCGATGCGAAATCCACGCCGATCCAGTCCAGCGTGATGGCTATAATGCCTGCCAGCCCAGCCATGGTAATGGCGCCGCCGATCATGAGGCTGCTTTCCAGTGTTGAAAATCGCGCGATCAGCGGCCACCAGCCGGGCGGTTTGCGGTATCCGGCCTGCACCCCATAGATCAGGCCCGCCATGCCGAACAGAAGCAGGATGTGGCTGATGACGGCGCCGGTACAGGCCATGATCATCCAGTGCGGGCCGAAGATGAAGTGCCCGATACGGGCGCCTTCTTCCAGAAGCAGGATGGGCAGCGCCAGGCTCATGGCCAGGATGCCCATGACCAGGGCCGGCCACAGAAAGAGCCGGTCCGGCGCCAAGATTAGGATATAGCGCAGGTGTCGCCAGCCGTCGCGCCAGGGCCGCAGGTGTGGCGGCCGCCCGCGCTTGTCGGGATGCAAGGTAATTGGCACTTCGGTGCGCGGCAGGTCCATCAGCGAAGCCTTGATCAGCATTTCACTGGCGAATTCCATGCCGGGCGACGTGAGGCGCAGCGTGTCGAATGCTTCGCGGGTCAGGGCGCGCATGCCGCTATGCGCGTCGCTGAGGCGCGAGCGGAACAGCAGGTTCAGGATGCCGGTCAGCGCGGGATTGCCGATATAGCGGTTCTTGAGTGGCATGGCGCCCGGCATGATGCGCCCGCGCAGGCGGGTGCCAAAGCACAGGGCGTGCCCTTCGATCAGTTTGCCCACCATCGCCACGGACTCGCGAAAATCATAAGAGCCGTCCGCATCGCCCATCACCAGATAGCGTCCGGCGGCCGCGCGGAAACCGCCGATCAGGCAGTTGCCATAGCCCTTGTCGGGAACGGCGACCACGCGCGCGCCAGCCTCGGTTGCGAGCGCCACGCTGCCGTCGCGGCTGCCATTGTCGGCCACCAAGACCTCACCGCTTAATCCGTAGCGGCGCCGGATTTCCTCCAGGGCGGCGCGGGCATTGGCGACGCAATCGGCGATTGTGCGCGCCTCGTCGAGGCAGGGCATGATGATGCTGACGTCACAGGGTGGCGTGACAGTGATACTCATTGCGATTGACGGCGTGGCCAGGCCGCCCATGTCAGGCCGCCCAGCAAAAGGATGGCCAGGATCGCGCGAAGTGCCGCCCATGGCCAAATCCTGTCCATGCCATGTCTTGCCAGCATATCTTTTACAGTCCGGATTTCCGCCGGGGCAGCCCCGTCAAAGCCCAGCACATATATCACGCGCGACAGGGCGGTCATGGGAAAAATATCCTGTACATCCGCCGTCAGAGACTGTGCGCGGCTCAGGGAGACCTGACCTTTGCCGGCCTGTTTCGCCAGCGCGGCCTTCCATCCGAATAAAGCGGGGTGCATGGCTGCTTCTGTATGGGGCCATTTCAGGTCACTGACCCCTATCATGCTGTCGGCATAGCGGCCCGCCAGGCTGTTGCGGTATTCCAGGCTGGGCAGGAACAGCAAGGCGGCGGCGGGGATTGCGAACAGAGCAGCGCGCAGTTGCGGCACGGCGGAAAGATTGCGTAGTCCGTCCGCCACTTCCGGAATCAGGACCAGCAGGAAAGGGGAGATGTAGCGCGGTCCACCCAGCCCGCCGGGGCCGGCCCAGAATGGGAAGGGCAGCAGCAGGACCGCGATGCCCAAAAGGGCGGCGATCTTTATCGCCAGCGTCCGGCGCTTTGACGGGCTGCAAAAGCCCGCTAGCAGCAGCAGGGGAAAGCACGGCAGGATGCCGAAGCTCAGGGAAAAGAAGAATGCGGCGGATTCTGACAGCAGGACCGTGATATTCCGATCCTCCATCAGACTCACATAAAAAGTCATCATGCCGGATGATGCCGAGGCGCGGACCGCCGATTGGATTTGCAGCCATGCCAAAGGCGCAATCAGGAAGATCGCGCCATACAGCAGCTTGCTGCGCCGGGATCCGGGAACCAGCAATGCGAGCGCCAGCACAAAGGGCGCGGCATACAGCTTGCTGGCTATCAGGCCCAGACCCGACAGAATGAGCAGGGCGAAGCGCCATGCGGGCAGCGGCCCGTTCCGGTCAAGCTGGATCGCGAGGCTGGCGACGAGCAGGCTCATGATGCATTCGCTGAAACCGCCCGCGAACAAGCCTATTCCCGACGAGGCGATCATGATCGCAGATGTCGCCAGAACCGCGATGGCCGGCGTGTAACGGCGGGAGATGTGCGCCACCATGACGGCAAACGCCGCTAGCATGAACAGCGTGTCGTCCAGCACCATGAAATAATTATACTGACTGGCGGATGCGAGGAGTGACGCGGGCAAGACGGCCGTTACAACCGCGTTCCAGGCAATCTTCTCTCCCAGCCAGAACAGGCGGTGCGCCAGAAAGTCGTGACCTCCTTCGCTGCCGGAAAGGCCGCGCCAGCCGGAGGTTTGCAGAATGTGCATGAATTCCAGGACACCGCCTTCGTCACCGCCCGTTGTGCCATGGGACAGCAACAGGCCGAGCGCGAGCGCGCCGGTGATGCCGCCCAGCCATAGCAGCAGGATCTGGAGGCGGTCAGCCGTGCCGGTGGTTTGCATCGGCGTCTGGCGTCGCGCGCTCAGCGATCACTAGCATCGCCGAGGTTCGCATCCCCAGTAAGGCGCGCAGCTTGTCGAGCGCGGTCACAAGGACCAGCATGGGCAGGCTGCGGAGGGGGTCGAACAATCGGGAGAGCATGGCGCTGGGCAGGATTGGGTTGTAGCGGATAGCATGGTGCAGCGAATAAAGCCAAAAGGAATGGCCGGTCTGGTAGCGGATCGCCCGGACCCTGAATCCGTTCTGTTCCAGCAGGCGGGTGATCCCTTCCGGGGTGAAAAGATGCCAGTGCCGGGGGATGTGGTATCCTCCCCAATAGCGCCGGGCGAACAGCTGGGCGTCCAGCGCCGCGACGTTGGGCGTTTCGATGACCAGAATGCCGTCCGGCGAAAGCCAGCGTGACACGCTATGCAGCACGGCGCCCGGGTCGGCGACATGCTCGATGACATGGAACATGGTGGCGACGTCAATTGCGCCCCGCGGGATGCCGGTGGCTGTTTCCGCCCGTGCATGGAAAGCCTGATAGCCCTTTTTGCGCGCGCGAGAGACCGCCGCTTCGTCCAGCTCCAGCCCGTACAGGTTTTCCGGCGCCAGACCTTCCCTGTGCATCAGGTCCAGATATTTGAAGTCGCCACAGCCTATATCCATATAGGACCGGGCCGGTCGCCGCAGCAGGCGCAGGAAGCCGCGAAACTTGGCGCGATCCAGAAATGCCTTTCCGGCGATGGCGACCGGGCTGAGCGTGTCGCGCATGGCGTAGGAGTAATAGGTCGGCGGATAGATCGTTTCCAGGGTTTGCGGCGCCGGGCGCGGGTCGAGCTGTACATGGCCGCAGGCCATGCAGGACTGGAAGGTCCAGCGATTGCGGCAGGTCTCCAACTCGAAATCAAAACCGCTGGCTTTAGGCACGGAACGGTTCCCGCCGCACACCATGCAGGCGCCTGCCGGTTCAGTGGCGATCAACGGCAGCGCGCCGTCGTCCCGGAAGGCGGGGGGCGTGTACATCCGTCAGCCCCGGAAGCTTCGCGCGAAAGACAGCAGATAGCCGCAATAGGATGCCCGCCAGATGATGCTGTCATTGTCCGCCAGTGCCGCGCGCATCATGCCATCGGCGGCAGGCAGGTTGTAATAGGGGATGCTGGGCCACAGGTGATGCGCGGCATGAAGGTTCATGTTCAGGGGCGCGAAGAATCGTCTCTCCACCGGACTGCTGGTGAAGGAGATCAGCCGGGAACGCATGTCGGAGCGCGCATCCGGCTCGGCGTGGGAGTGTTCCAGGAATACGCGGACGATGTCGGCGGTAAAGGTGAAGAAATACACCGGCAGCAGCCACAATAGCGGATAGGCCCACCAGCCGATGGCCCAGCTCAGGCCGCCGATCAGTGCCGCCTGCCATCCTAGAAGGATCAGCCAGTCGCGTGTGCCATAGCCGTCCTCGGAAATGCGCTGCCGCGGCAGGAAGACATTGCCCAGCGCGCGCAGGACATAACGCAGCCCGGTCAGGCTGAAGATCAGGCTTGCCGGAGTGGACTTGTCGTCGGCCAGGTATTTGTAGCGGTCAGGATCATGCGCCAGGCCCAGCGTCATGTGATGGGTCATGTGATTCTGCCGGTTCAGGCGGGTGATGGCGCCGATGGCGCCCATCACGAAAATATCGTTCCAGGCATCGTTCCAGCGGCGGGAGGTGAACAGGCGGCGGTGCAGGCCGTCATGGCCGATGATGAAGAGCGCATAATAGCGCGTACCGATCAGCGGCATTGCCAGCAGGACGCTCCACCAGGCGGGCCACAGCGCCACGAACGTCCAGGTCAGAAGAATCTGCGCCCAGAGGAACAAGGTGTCGCGCACCACGCGAGCGGGGCGCAGGCGATTGAGGCTTTCCAGCTGTCCGACGCTCAGCAGCGTCTTGCGGAAAGGCGCGTAGGTCTGGCTCAGCGGCGTGCTCATGGCTTCCTGGCGGACAACAGAAGATTGGTGGGCCAGCCCAACAAGGACGCGCTGTGGATCCGCGGGGTCGTGACGCCAGCCGTGTGCGCCATGCGGCGCAGGATGCTGGCCGAGAGCAGGTTCAGATTGGCTTCATCGGCAAAGAAGTTCAGGCCCAACAGGCGCAGGATGGCCGCGAAGCAGGGGCGGGGCAGCCAGTGGATCAGCGGCAGCACGGTGTGGAACTCGACCGGGAACCAGCGATTGGGCGTGGTCAGATAGATGCCCTTGCGGGCCACGCGCCACAGTTCGGCGACGAACTGCGCCTGCTGCTCCCGGCTGCCCACA
>DASTMN010000105.1:0-15791 GCA_035714165.1 Rhizomicrobium sp. | reverse complement strand
ACTGCACCGCAGCATCGTTCTTTGTTGAAGCGTCCCAAACGCCCGCCTACAAGCAGAGGTGGAGCAATTGGGACGCAAACGAACATGGCACGGGTAGCGATCGTAACCGGCGGCACGCGCGGCATCGGCGAAGCGATTTCGGTGGCGCTGAAGGACGCCGGTTATACCGTGGCGGCCAGTTACGCCGGCAATGACGACCGCGCCCGCGACTTCACCGCCCGCACCGGCATCAAGGCCTACAAGTGGGATGTGGCCGATTTCGACGCCTGCGTGGCGGGTGTGAAGCAGGTCGAAAGCGAGCTGGGCCCGGTGGACGTGATCGTCAACAATGCGGGCATCACCCGCGACGCCACCATGAAGAAGATGAACCGCACCGCCTGGGACGAGGTGCTCGATACCAATCTGGGCGGCTGCTACAACATGTGCAAGGCGGCCTGGGACGGCATGAACGAACGCAAGTTCGGCCGCATCGTCAATATCGGCTCGATCAACGGCCAGGCGGGCCAGTATGGCCAGGTGAACTATGCCGCCGCAAAGTCCGGCATTCACGGCTTCACCAAGGCGCTGGGACAGGAAGGCGCCCGCGCGGGCATCACCGTCAACGCCATCGCGCCCGGCTATATCGACACCGACATGGTGGCGGCGGTGCCGTCCGACGTGCTGGCCAAGATCGTCGCCCGCATCCCGGTGGGTCGGCTGGGCCAGGCGTCCGAAATCGCGCGCGGCGTGCTGTTCCTGGTGGCGGACGAGGGCGGGTTCATTACCGGCTCGACCCTGTCCATCAATGGCGGCCAGCACATGTACTAGCGCGGATCTTTCGCGCCGTGGGTTCGTCGCGCCTTCGCTTGTGTACGTCTTGTACACGTCGCTTGGTGCTCCTGCCCCGTCGCAAAATCCCTCGCGCTAGCCCTGATGCGTGTTAGCCGCTAATTTCCCCGCATGATCGTTTCCCTCACCGCTGAAAATCTCGCCTGCGCGCGCGGAGAGCGGCGGCTGTTCGACGGCCTGTCCTTCACCGTGCGCGCCGGTCAGGCGCTGGCGGTGGAAGGGGCCAATGGCGCGGGCAAGACCTCGCTGCTGCGCCTGCTGGCGGGCTTCTTGGCGCCGTTTGCGGGCCGTGTGGTGGTGCGGACCGCGCAGGGCGACAGTGACGAGGCCGAAACGCGCGCGCGCCTGGTGGGCTGGCTGGGCCATCTCGACGGTCTCAAGCCCCAGATGACGGTGCGCGAGCAGCTTTCTTTCTATGCCCATCTGTACGGTGTTGCCGTTAGCGACGCGGTGCTGGAGCAGGTGAACCTGTCCCGCCAGGCGGACCTGCCCTGCCGCTATCTCAGCGCGGGCCAGAAGCGCCGCCTGGCGCTGGCGCGGCTTCTGGTGTCGAACCGCCCGCTCTGGCTGCTGGACGAGCCTTTCGCCGCGCTGGACAGCGCCGGACAGGCGCTGGTGGCGCAGCTGATGGTGCGCCATTGCGGACAGGGCGGCATCGTGATCGCCGCCACCCATGATCCCCTGGGGCTTGCCAATGAAAGCCTGACGCTGTGAACGGTCCGTTCGTCACCCTGCTTGTGCGCGACCTCAAGCTGGCCGCCCGTGGCGGTGGCAGCGCCGCGCTGGCGCTGTCCTTCTTCGCGCTGGTGGCGACGCTGGTGCCGCTGGGCGTGGGCGCGGACCTCAATCTTCTGGCGCGGGTGGCGGGCGGCGTACTGTGGGTCGGCGCGGTGCTGGCCGCGCTGCTCTCGCTGGACCGGCTGTTCCAGGGCGATTTCGAGGACGGCTCGCTGGAACTGATCGCCTGTTCGCCCTTGCCGCTGGAACTGGCGGCGCTGGCCAAGATCCTGGCCCACTGGCTGGCCACCGGGCTGGCCCTGACGCTGTTGTCGCCGTTGTTGGCGCTGATGTTCAACCTGCCCGGCAATGCGATGCTGATGCTGTTCGTCTCGCTGTTGGTGGGCACGCCCGCCGTCAGCGCCGTGGGCGCGATCGGCGCCAGCCTGACCCTGTCGCTCAAGCGGGGCGGGCTGATCCTGCCCCTGATCATCCTGCCGCTGCTGGTGCCCGCCGTGATCTTCGGCGCGGGCGCGGTCAGCGCCGTGCTGGACGGCATTCCGGGCAGCGGGGCACTGGGCCTGCTGGCGGCTTTTTCCGGGGCCTCAGTGCTGCTAAGTCCTTTCGCGGCGGCGGCCTGTGTCCGCCTCAACCTGTCCAGCTAGGGAGACGGCCATGCAGTTCCTGTTCCGCTACGCCAATCCCGCCCAGTTCATGCGCCTGTCGGACGTGGTCCTGCCTTTTCTGGCCGGGGCCACGCTGCTGGCCTTTGGCGTGGGCCTCTATATGGGGCTGGCGGTGCCGCCCGACTATCAGCAGGGCGATACCGTCCGCATCATGTTCCTGCATGTGCCCGCCGCCGTTGCCGCCACCTCCGTCTATGGCGCGATCACGGTCTGCTCGATCCTGTCGCTGGTCTGGCGGCATCCCTTGTCGGACACCGCCGCACGCGCCGCCGCGCCCTTCGGCGCGCTGTTCACGGCGCTGGGGCTGGTGACGGGCGCGATCTGGGGCAAGCCCATGTGGGGCACCTATTGGGTCTGGGATGCGCGCCTGACCAGCTTCCTGCTGCTGCTGTTCATTTATTTCGGCTACATGGCGCTGTGGAACGCCATCGAGGATGAAGTGAAGGCGGCCCGCGCCGCCGCCATCCTGGCGCTGGTCGGCGCGGTGAACATTCCCATCATCAAATTCTCCGTCGAATGGTGGAACACGCTGCACCAGGGCGAAAGCATCGTCAGCGGCCATCTGGCGCCGGTCTTCCTGGCGCCGCTGCTGGTGATGATGCTGGCCTATCTGCTGCTGTTCGCCACGCTGTGGACCGTCCGCATCCGCACCGCCATTCTGGAGCGCCGCGCCCGCAGCCTGATGCAGGGAGCCGCCTGATGGATTTTCTTGCGGGGCTTCTGGCGAACGATCAATGGGCGGGTTATGTCGCCGCCGTCTATGGCATCAGCGCCGTGGCGCTGGGCGGGGCGGTGCTGTTCACGCTGCTGGGCTGGTATCGCGCCAAGGCCCGGCTGGCGGCGCTGGAAAAGCGGCCATGAAGCGCTGGATCTATGCCCTGCCGGTGCTGGCCTTCGGCCTGCTGGCCTTCTTCCTGTTCCGCAGCCTGTGGGACCCCGCGCCGCGCGTCATACCCTCGGCCCTGCTCAACAAGCCGGTGCCGCGCCTGGTGCTGCCGCCGCTGGATGCGCGCAGCCCCGCTTTCGGTCCCGCCGATCTCGCTGCGGGCCAGGTCAGCGTGGTCAATGTCTTCGCCTCCTGGTGCGCGCCCTGCCGGGTGGAAGCGCCGCAGCTGGAGGCCCTGTCGCGGGTGCCCGGCATCGCGGTCTATGGCCTGGTGCACAAGGACAAGCCCGAAGCGGCGCGGGCGTTCCTGGATGAGGTGGGCAATCCCTTCAGCCGCATCGTGCTGGATGCCGATGGCCGCGCCTCGATCGAATGGGGCGTCTATGGCGTGCCGGAAACCTATGTCGTGGACGGCAAGGGCATCATCCGCTTCAAGTATGTGGGCGAGATCACCCCGGCGGTGCTGGCGCAGCAGATTCTGCCCGCCATCGAAACGGCGAAGGCCGTGCGCTGAACCTGTCCGACAAGTCTCGGTAAGACTTTGCTAACCCTGTTTTGCGAGTGTGGCGTCATGCAGGTCAGCGCCACTCTCATTGCCGCACAGCAGGCCGCCCGCGAGGCGCGCAGCCGGCTGAACATGCCGCAGGGCCAGCCCGCCTATCAGCCCCAGCAGGCGGCCGCGACGGCCAAACCCAGCTTCGCCAGTGCGCTGGAAAATGCGTCGGGCGTAAGTCAGGGCTTTTCGCCCCTGCCGCTGAAACAGGCCGCCGCCGCGCCGGCCCCCGCGCAGCCGGGCAGCGTGCCCGCCCGCATGGGCCAGCACGTCAATATCCTGGTCTAGAACTGTTCTGAAATCAGCCGATCTTGCGGCGGCGCAGATTGCGGCGCGGCCGCGCCTGGCCGTCGCCATTGAGCTGTTCCGCCGCCTGGGCGATCTGGGACAGCGCCCGCACGAACTTTTGGCGTTCCGGCGCGGGCAGGGCCTCCAGCAGGGCGCGTTCGGCCCGGTCGGCGGCGTTGCGGGCGGCGCGCAGAGCCTTGCGGCCCGCCGGGCTGATCGCCACGGCATTGGCGCGCTGGTCTTCCTCGGTGCGTTCGCGCGACAGCAATCCCTTTTCCAGCATGCGGCGCACCATCTCGGCCAGCGTCGAACGGTCGATGCCGGTGATCTCCACCAGCGCGGTCTGGCTGGCGCCGTCATTCTGTTCCAGCGCGCAGAGCAGGGTGAACTGCTGCTTGGTCAGTTCCTTGCCGCCGGCTTCGCGGGCATAGAGGTCGCCATAGAATTGCTGGCAGCGGCGGATGAGGTGGGACGGGGCTTCGGAAAGGTCAAAGCCATTCCCCGGCCTGCGCTGCCCCTTCATCATCCCGAATACCCCTAGAAAATCCTGCGCCGATCCGTGCCGGTCCGCGCTCCGTTCATGTCCCGCATTCGGGTTACAGAAAGTGTGCTGCGTTCCGGACGGGCAGTTAAATCGGTTTTGCGGACCGATGTCCATGCGCAAAATTTTTGCGCGGTCGTATTGCATTGTGCGCGGGTTTGTTCATCGCCGGTCATGCGGACAATTCCGCAAAAACATTCCGTGAATTGTACCGGACGGAAACACAAAGCGTTGTATGCGGGCCGCGAGCAGACACACTTGTCTTTGCCGCCAGCGCACGATCGTTGCGCGGGCTGCGGCTTTTTTGCCGCTGCCTATTCGCCGCCGCCTGTGCCCGATGCCTTTGCAGGCGCCTGATGTTTTATCACGAGCGGAGTCTGTGCGAGCGCGAAGAGGAACAGCAGGGGAATGATGCCCCACACCTTGAAATCCACCCAGATGTCGGTGTTGGTCATGCGCCACACCGCTTCGTTCAGGGCCGCCAGCGCCAGGAAAAACAGGCCCCACCGCACCGTCAGCTTGCGCCAGCCCGCATCGTCCAGGTCGAAGGCCTGGGCGAAGACATACTTGATGAACAGCCGGTTGAAGCGCAGGCCGCCCAGCAACAGCGCGCCGAAAAAGGCATAGAGCACGGTGGGCTTCATCTTGATGAAAAGCTCGTCCTGCAGGTAGAGCGTCAGCCCGCCGAACACCACCACCAGCGCGGCGGTGAAGAGCGGCATGGGCGACAGCTTGCGTTCCGCCAGATAGCCGATCGCCAGGGCGGCCAGCACCGCCACCATGAAGGCGCCGGTGGCGGCATAGATTCCCAGATACTTGAACGATGCAAAAAAAATGAGCAGCGGACCCAGGTCCAGCGCCAGCCGCCGCAGTTGCGGGTTCATTGTGTTCCTTCCGCCTGTTCAAGTCCCACCAGGGCCTTGGCAAAACCCTGCGCCCGGAAGGGCTGCAGGTCGTCCTCGCCTTCGCCCACCCCGATATAGTGTACCGGCAGGCCGAAGCGGGCCGCCAGCGCCACCAGGATGCCGCCCTTGGCGGTGCCGTCCAGCTTGGTCATCACCAGCCCGGTCAGCGGCACCGAGGCCCCGAAGGCCTCCACCTGCGACAGGGCATTCTGGCCGGTGGTGGCGTCCAGTACCAGCAGCACGGCATGGGGTGCATCCTTGTCCAGCTTCTTGAGGACGCGGGCGATCTTCTCCAGCTCGGCCATCAGCCCGGCCTTGTTCTGCAGCCGCCCCGCCGTGTCGATCAGCAGCACGTCGCTGCCGTTGGCGCGGGCCTTCTCCAGCCCTTCGAAGGCCAGCCCCGCGGCGTCGCCGCCGGTTTTGGTGGCGACGAATTCGGCTTTTGCCCGGTCGGCCCAGACCCGAAGCTGCTCGATGGCGGCGGCGCGGAAGGTGTCGCCCGCCGCCAGGGTGACTTTCGCGCCGCTCTCGGCCAGCCGCTTGGCCATCTTGCCGATTGTGGTGGTCTTGCCGGAACCGTTGACGCCCGCCACCAGGATCACGAAGGGCTTGCGGCTGTCGTCCAGCAGCAGGGGCTTTTCGACGGGGGCCAGCAGGGCGGCGATCTCCTGCGCCAGGACATCCTTCAGTTCGGGGGCGGAAATCTCGGAGTCATAGCGGCCCCTGGCGACGGCGGCGGCGATCCGCGCTGCCTGCGCCCCGCCCATGTCGGCCTTGACCAGCGCCTCTTCCAGTTCGGCGATGGTGTCGGCGTCGAGCTTCCGCTTGGTCAGGACAGCGCCCAGCCCGGTCTTGGACAGGCTTGCGGTCAACCGCTCGAAGAAGGTGGGCGGCGGGGGGGCTTCTCCGAAGGTTCTCATTGCTGTGCGCCAATCAGGTGATCGTGGTGGCGTCCGGTGATGCGGACATCCAGGAAAGTGCCGTGCGGGACGTTTCCGATCTCCACCGGCGTGAAGCAGGGCGTGCGGCCGATCCGCCGCCCGTCGGGCCTGGCACGTTCGGCCAGCACGGTGTGGCGGCTGCCGGTCAGGGAGTCCAGCCGCGCCTCCAGCGCCGCGCGGCCCTTGGCCCGCAACCGCGCCGCCCGCTCGCGCACGATGCCGCCATGCACCGGCGGCATTTTCGCGGCGGGCGTGCCGGGCCGCGCCGAATAGGGAAAGACATGCAGCACCGACAGCCCCGCATCATCCACCAGGTCCAGGCTGGCCTGGAACATGGCTTCGGTCTCGGTGGGAAAGCCCGCGATCAGGTCGGCGCCGAAGGCGGCGTCGGGGCGCAGGCGGCGCACCGTCTGGCAGAAGGCAATGGTGTCGGCGCGGGCATGGCGGCGCTTCATGCGCTTGAGGATCAGGTCGTCGCCCGACTGGGCCGAGAGATGGAAATGCGGCATCAGCCTTTCTTCCTCGGCGATGGCGCGCATCAGGAGGGGATCGGCCTCGATGCTGTCCAGCGACGACAGGCGCAGCCGCTTCAGTTCCGGCACCCGTTTCAGGATCTTGCCCACCAGCGCGCCCAGGCTGGGGGTGCCAGGCCCACTTCGGCCGGGAAGATCGGCGCCATAGGAGGTAATGTCCACGCCCGTCAGCACGATTTCGGGAAAGCCCATTTCCACCAGCCGCCGGGCCTCTTCCACCACCGCGCCCATCGGCACCGAACGGCTGTTGCCGCGCCCGAACGGGATGACGCAGAAGGTGCAGCGATGGTCACAGCCATTCTGTACCTGCAGGAAGGCGCGGGTCTTGCCGTCGAAATGCTCCACCATCTGGGGGGCGGTATCGGCCAGGCTCATGATGTCGTTGACGCGGATTTTTTCCGCATCGCCCAATCCAAAATCGGAATGGGCCCCGAAACCGGCATAGGCCTGCGCCGTCATTTTTTCGGCATTGCCGATCACCCGGTCCACTTCCGGCATGGCGGCATAGGTCTGCGGCTCCACCTGCGCGGCGCAGCCGGTAACGATGATGCGGGCATCGGGCCGTTCGCGCTTCAGCCTGCGAATGGCCTGGCGCGACTGGCGCACCGCTTCGGCCGTCACGGCGCAGGTATTGACCACCACGGCATCGCGCAGTTGCGCCTCACCGGCGCGGTCGCGGATCGCCTCGCTTTCATAGGCGTTGAGGCGGCAGCCGAATGTGACGATTTCCACGCTCATAGAGCGGTCAGGTCCAGCCGCCCACGGAAGGGCAGGGCGGCGGGGCCGGTCATCAGCACATGGCCGTCTTCCTCGCGCCATTCGATCATCAGCGCGCCGCCATCCAGCACCAGCTTCACCTTGCGGCCCGTCAGGCCGCGCCGTATCGCCGCCACGGCGGTGGCGCAGGCGCCGGTGCCGCAGGCCAGGGTCACGCCCACGCCGCGCTCCCACACCCGCATGCGGATGGTGGCGGGGTCCAGCACCTGGGCGAACTCCACATTCACCCGGTTGGGAAAGAAGGGCAGGGTTTCGATTCTGGGGCCCAGCGTCTCCACCGGCGCGGCCGCGGCATCGGGCACGAACAGCACGCAATGGGGATTGCCGACCGACACGGCGGATGCCGACACGGTCGCGCCGCCCACATCCAGCGGGAAGTCGGCGGTGTCCACGGCGGCGGCCAGTGGCACCTGGTTCCAGTCCAGGCGCGGCGCGCCCATGTCCAGCGTGACCAACCCCTTGCCCGCGTCGCTGCAGGTCAAAAGACCCCCCTTGGTGGAAATGCGGACGCGCGCCAGCCCGCGTTCGTCCAGCAGCAGGCGCGCGACACAGCGCGTAGCGTTGCCGCAGCTTTCCGATTCCGCGCCATCGGCATTGTAGAACTGGACGGTGGCATCGGCCGCCGCGCCACCGGGGCGGATCACCACCACCGTGTCGCAGCCGACGCCGAAATGACGGTCGGCGACCTTGCGGATCTGCTCCGGGGTCAGCGCCAGCGCCGCGTCGCGGGCGTCGAACACCACGAAATCGTTGCCCAGGCCGTGCATCTTGAGAAAAGCGGTCATGGCTGGGTTATAGGCATGGGGCGGCCCATTTTAAATGGCCTGATTTGATATGGACTTGCCGCCGCAAAATTCCCAATCTTCCCGTCCCCAAACCGGACCCGCCATGCGTTTCGCAAAGAGCATCCTTGCCCTTGTATTTGCCCCGGCGCTCGTCCTCGCCTCAGGAACCCCCGCCATGACCCAGACCGACCCCTTTGCCTGGCTGGAGGATACCCACGGCGAAAAGCCCCTGGCCTGGGTGCGGGAACAGAATGCCCGCTCGCTGGGGCCACTGAAGGCCGACCCGGCCTATCAGAAGAATTACGACGCCATCCTGGAAGTGCTGGACGCCACCGACCGCATTCCGATGGGCAGCCTGCGCCACGGCATGGTCTATAATTACTGGCAGGATGCGGCCAACCCCAAGGGCATATGGCGGCGCACCTCCATCGCCGCGTACCAGACCGCCAGCCCCGGCTGGGAGGTGCTGCTGGATGTGGATGCGCTGGCAAAGGCCGAAAACGAGAACTGGGTGTTCAAGGGTGCGGACTGCGCGCCGGAGCATACGCGATGCCTGATCAAGCTGTCGCGCGGCGGCGGCGATGCGGCGGTGATCCGCGAATATGACCTGGCGGCGAAAAAGCTGCTGCCCGAAGGCGAGGGTTTTTCGCTGCCGGAAAGCAAGGCCGACGCCACCTATCTGGACGCCAACACCATCCTGTTCGCCACGGCGAAGGACGGCGAAACCAGCTCCGGCTATGCCCGCAAGGCGCGGCTATGGACGCGCGGCACAGCCATCGCCGATGCGCCGCTGCTCTATGAAGGCAGGGCGGAGGACGTACTGGTGTCGCCCGCCACCTTCCACACCAAGACGGGCAACAGCGCCCTGGTGATCCGCGCGGTGAGCTTTTTCGAGGCCGAGTATTACGCGGTGGACGGCACGGCGGTCCGCAAGCTGGACCTGCCCTTGTCCGCCGATGTGAAGGGCCTGCTGGACGGCGCGCTGATCGCCACCCTGCGCGAGGCCTATCAGGGCCTGCCCAAGGGCGCGCTGGTGGCGTTCCGCGAAGGCCAGAAGCCGCAGCTGATCTTCGCGCCGGATGCCCGCTCCAGCATCGAGAGCGTGGGCGTGGGCCGCGACAAGCTCTATGCCGCCATCACCAGCAATGTGATCGGCGCGGTGCATGTCTTCACCACCGACGGCAAGACCTGGACCGGCAAGGTGCTTGCGCTGCCGGGGCAGGGGAGCGTGGATATTGTCTCGGCCAATGATTTCGGGCCGGAGGCGATGTTCAGCTTCCAGAATTACCTGACGCCCACCACGCTCTATTTCGACGCGGGCGACGATGCGCCCCGGCCCATCAAGTCGCTCCCCGCACGTTTTGACTCATCGGGGCTGGCGACCGAGCAGTTCGAGGCGGTCAGCAAGGACGGCACGAAAATCCCGTACTTTGTCACCCGGCCGAAAAGCCTGAACGGCCCGGCTCCCACGATCCTCTATGGCTATGGCGGTTTCGAGGTGTCGCTGACGCCGGGCTACAGCGCCAATTTCGGGCGGCTGTGGCTGTCACGGGGTGGCATCTATGTGGTGGCCAATATCCGGGGCGGCGGCGAGTTCGGTCCCGCCTGGCATGACGCCGCGCTCAAGACCAACCGCCAGCGGGCGTTCGACGATTTCGCGGCGGTGGCGGAAGACCTGCAAAAGCGCGGCCTGACCACGCCCAAACAGCTCGGCATCATGGGCGGTTCCAATGGCGGGCTGCTGGTGTCCACGGTGATGGTGCAGCGGCCGGACCTGCTGGGCGCGGTGGTGTGCCAGGTGCCGCTGATCGACATGATCGCCTATACCCGCATCGGCGCGGGCGCCAGCTGGATCGGCGAATATGGCGATCCCGCCATCCCGGCGGAGCGCGATTATATCCTGGGCTATTCGCCCTATCAGAATGTGAAAGCGGGTGTGGCCTATCCGCCGGTCTTCTTCGTCACCGCCACCAGCGACGACCGCGTCTCGCCGGTCCATGCCCGCAAGATGGCCGCCAGGATGGCCGAACAGGGCCATGACGTGACCTTCTATGAGAATACCGATGGCGGCCACAGCGCCGCCGCCGACCACAAGCAGTCGGCCGAGATGTGGAGCCTGTCCTTCGTCTATCTGGCGAACCGGCTGGGGCTGAAATGACGGCCTGAAATGAAACGGCCCGCCGGTGAGGGCGGGCCGTTTCCACGACATGAGGAGTGTCGAAAGCGTTCGGTGCCCTTTAGCGGCCCTTGGCGATGCGCGGCTTGGGCGGCGCGGCCGGGGCTTCCTTGGGCTTGGAGGCCTTGTAGATCTTGGTCAGGGCTTCGCGGCTTTTGACGGCCGCGGCGGACATGTCGGGAATCTTGGGCATGGGAACTTTCGGGTAAGGCTGCTGAACGCCAGTCTAGGCCCTGGGGCGGCGTGGGGCAAATCTTCAGTATACAGCCCGAATTTTCGGACAACCCATTGAAACAAAAAGGGCATCCGGGGCGAACCGGATGCCCTTCCCGGATCAGTCAGGCATTAGCTGATCGCTGCGCCCTGCACATTCAGGCGCAGCAGGTAGACCGACTGGGAGCCGCACATGAACAGAAAGTCCCGCTTGGGACCGGCGAAGCAGACATTGGACACCACTTCCGGGGTGCGGACACGGCCGATCAGCTTGCCCTGCGGATTCCATACGGTGACGCCGGCATAGCCCACCGGCGCGGTCGAGCCGGACCAGATGTTGCCCAGTACGTCCACGCGGTGGCCGTCCGGCCCGCATTTCACGCCGTCCACCATGCAGTCGGTCAGGGTGCGGGGGCTGCCCAGCTTTTCGCCCTGCACATCGGCCACGGCGATGTCGCGGCCCCAGCAGATATAGGCCTTGGAATAGTCGGGTGAGAAGGCGATGCCGTTCGCCACCAGGTCGGCCCGGCCTTCCAGCACGCGGTCGATGCGGCCGGACGGGTCCACGCGATAGACCGAGGGCGGCAGCACCTGCTTGCGCGATCCCACGATGCCCAGCATGCCGTTGCCGATGTTGCCGTTCTGCATGTTGCCGGGATTGAACGGCCCGCCGCCTTCGTCGGGATGGCCCTCGGACAGCTGGCCGCCGTAATAGGGATCGGTGAACCAGATGCTGCCGTCCCGATGCACGGCGATGTCGTTGGGGGAGTTCAGCGGCTGGCCGTTATAGCTGTCGGCGATGACGGTCAGTGTGCCGTCATGCTCGAAGCGCACCACACGGCGCAGGAAATGCTGGGCGCTGATCTGGCGGCCCTGCATATCGAAGGTGTTGCCGTTGGAATTGTAGGACGGGCTGCGGAAGGGCGTGATGGTGCCCGTTTCCCAGATATAGCGATACTGCACGTCGCCTGTGACGTCGCTCCACACCACATACTGGCCCTGGTTGCTCCAGGCCGGACCCTCGGCCCAGACATAGCCGGTGCCGACCCGCTTGATGTTGGAATGGCCCAGGAACAGGCGGTTGGCCTCTGGCGACAGGATCAGCACATCGGGATCGGGATAGGACACCGGCGGTGCATCGGGGCCATAGGTACGGCCCGTCATCACCGAAACGGGCGGTGCCAGCAGGCCCTTCTGTGCCCATGCCCTGGAGGACATGGCGGCGGTGGGCATCAGTACGGCGGCGCCCGCGATCAGGCCGCGGCGCGACAGGTTGAATGTCATCAGGTCCTCCCAGCATTCTTGTTTGGCTGGAGGACTGGAACCCGCGCGGCGCGGCCTGTCAATCGTGCGCCGCGTCAGCCTGAAGCATCAGCCTGGCGCAGCACCCCCGGGCGCGGATGCGCCCAATAAAATAGCGGCGGATGCGCCCAATAAAATAGCCGCGGATGCGCCCAATTAGAAAACAATGTGCTGCGAGGGCGTCAGCCCGGCGCGGCACCCTGTATGTTCACGCGCAGCAGGTAGAGCGACTGGGTGGCGGTCATGAACAGGTGATCGCGCTTGGGGCCGCCGAAGCAGACATTGGCGCAGCCTTCCGGCAGGCGGATGCGGCCGATCAGCTTGCCCTGCGGATTCCACACCGTGACGCCGGCATAGCCCAGCGGCCCGGAGGAGCTGGCCCAGATGTTGCCCGCCTTGTCGGCGCGCATGCCGTCGGCGCCGCAGCGGATGCCGTCCACCATGCAGTCGGTGAATTCGCGCATGCCGGTGACGCGGCTGCCCTCGATATTGCCGACATGGATGCGCCCGGCGCGGATCAGGTAGAGCTTGCTGTAATCGGGCGAGAAGCACAGGCCGTTGGGGCCCAGACCCTGCTCGAACGGCACCACTAGGTCCACCCGGCCCGACGGGTTCACGCGATAGACATTGGCGGGCAGCACCTGTTTCATGCCGCCGATCAGTCCCACGCCGGAATGGCCGATGCGCGGATCGCGCAGCCCGCCGGGATTGGTGGGGCCGTCGCCGTCATCGGGATGGCCCTCGGCCAGGTTGCCGCCGAACTGCGGATCGGTGAACCAGACGCTGCCATCGCGGTGCGGCGCCACATCGTTGGGCGAATTGAGCGGCTGGCCGTCAAAGGCGTCGGCCAGGATGGTCATGGAGCCGTCCAGTTCCCAGCGCACCAGGCGGCGGAAATAGTCCTGGGTGGAAAGCTGGCGGCCCTGGAAATCGAAACTGTTGCCGTTGGTGGAGAAGGACGGGCGGCGCATCACCGACACCTGCCGCGTATCCCACAGGAAGCGGTACAGCGTGTCGTCCTTGACGTCGCTGAAGATGGCGTAGAGGCCCATGCTGGACCAGGCTGGGCCTTCCAGGAAGTGATAGCCGGTGGCGACGCGGCGGATGGTTTCCTGGCCGATCAGCAGCGGTCCGAAGCTGGGATCGAGCCGCAGGATGTCAGGATCGGGGCTGCCGGGCGGCGGCGCGCCGGGGCCGAAGTCGCGCGGCGGCTCGGTGATCACCGAGCGCGGCGTGCCCAGCAGCGGCTTGTTCTGGGCGAACGCCGATAGAGGGGTGAGAGTGGGCGCCAGCGCGGCGGCGCCCGCGATCATCTTGCGGCGTGACAGATATGACATGATTTCCCTCCGTCTTTTGGAAGGCACCATTCAGGCCGCAGCGGAGGCTGTCAATCGGCGCGGCGGTCCTGCATCGCATCGGCGATCTGCCGCGACAGGCGCCGGGCGCTGTCCTGCATCTCGGTCACGATCAGGGTGGCGCGGGCGTCCAGCGCCGTCTTCTGCAACAGGCGCGTGCCCGCTTCCATCGCCGCCAGGGTGTTGCGCATGTCATGGCCCAGCCCGGCGCGGAAGCGGTTGTGCAGCCGCGCATTCTCCTGCTCGCTGGCGGCCAGGCGGCGATGGGAATCCAGATGAAAGGCGATCAGGTCGGCCAGCAGCTTGAACAGGCCGGTAACGGCGGGATTGTCCAGCGCGCCGGGATCGGGGTCTATGGCGCAGAGGGTGCCGAAGAATTCGCCGTCCGGCAGGATCACCGGCATGGAGATGTAGCTTTCAAAGCCGTACATCGCCGGTGTGGGATGGGCGCGGAAATGCGGATGCTGTGAGACATGGTCTATGACCACCGCCTCGCGGCTGGCGCGGATCTCGTTGCAGATGGTGGTTTCCACTTTCAGCTCGCTGCCGGGCAGCAGGCCGAAGGCGATGTCGTCCCTGACCGCGCAGGCGATCCAGCGCGCCTCGGTGACGCGGGCCACGGCGGCGAAGCGCAGGCCGGTGGTGCGGCACACCACCTCCAGGATCAGGGGAATGGCGGGGATGGATGCGACGGTGTCCAGATCGTGCTGGAACTCGTGATCGTGTTGGAACGCGTGGGGCGTGATGGTCATGCCGGGCCATTCAACCCGCCCCCTGTCCCGGCGGCAATGCCATCCGGGAACCCATTTTGGTACGGTCCCGGACGTTTGACTTTTGCGGTCCGCTGGGCCTAAAACCCCACCACTTTCCGGAAAAGCCCCGCTTTTCCGGTCCCCCGCCTGGCGCGGGGGATCGCCCCCAGGCAGCGCGTTGCGCCCCCTGGGGCGAAATTGCTTGGAGAATTGGGTTTGTTTGAATCGCTGCAATCCCGTCTGACGGGCGTCTTTGACAAGCTTCGCGGCCGTGGCGCCCTGACCGAAGCCGATGTCGAGGCCGCGCTGGGCGAAGTGCGCACCGCCCTGGTGGAGGCCGATGTCGCCCTGCCGGTGGTGAAGGATTTCATCGAAAAGGTGCGCCCGCGCGCGGTGGGCGAGAATGTCATCCGCTCGGTCACGCCCGGCCAGCAGGTCATCAAGATCGTCCATGATGTGCTGGTCGAGACGCTGGGCGCGGAAAACGCCGCCCTGTCCATCGGCTCGCCGCCCGCCCCGATCCTGATGGTCGGCCTGCAGGGTTCGGGCAAGACCACCACCAGCGCCAAGCTGGGCCTGCTGCTGCAGACCAAAGACAAGAAGCGCGTGCTGATGGCCTCGCTGGACACCACCCGTCCCGCCGCCATGGAACAGTTGCGCGTGCTGGGCGAGCAGGCGGGCATCGCCACCCTGCCCATCGTGGCCGGGCAGGGGCCGCTGGACATCGCCCGCCGCGCGCTCGCCTCGGCCAAGGTCGGCGGCTATGACGCGCTGATCCTGGACACCGCCGGCCGCCAGCATGTGGACGAGCAGCTGATGGCGGAAGTCGCCGCCGTGAAGGCGCTGGTCAATCCGCACGAGACGCTGCTGGTGGCGGATTCGCTGACCGGCCAGGACGCGGTGAACATCGCCAAGTCCTTCCATGACCGTGTCGCCGTCACCGGCATCATCCTGACCCGCGTGGACGGCGACGGCCGCGGCGGCGCGGCGCTTTCCATGCGCGCCGTCACCGGCGCGCCGATCAAGTTCCTGGGCGCGGGCGAAAAGCTGGACGCGCTGGAACCGTTCTTCCCGGCGCGCGTGGCGGGCCGCATCCTGGACATGGGCGACGTTGTCAGCCTGGTCGAGAAGGCGTCGGAGTCGCTGGACAAGGCGGAGGCCGAAAAGCTGGCCGCCAAGATGAAGAAGGGTCAGTTCGACATGAACGACCTGGCTTCACAGCTCGGCCAGATGAAGAAGCTGGGCGGCATGAAGGGCGTGCTGGGCATGCTGCCGGGCGTGGGCAAGATCAAGGGCCAGCTCGAAGCGGCGGGCCTGGACGACAAGATCCTCACCCGCCAGGAAGCCATCATCCAGTCCATGACCCGCAAGGAGCGCGCCGATCCCGACCTGATCAACGGTTCGCGCCGCAAGCGCATCGCGCAGGGCGCGGGCGTGGAGGTCAGCGAGGTCAACAAGCTTTTGAAGATGCACCGCCAGATGGCGGACATGATGAAGAAGGTGGGCAAGGGCGGCCGCATGCCGCAAATGCCCGGCATGATGGGCGGAATGCC
>DASTMN010000104.1:0-3689 GCA_035714165.1 Rhizomicrobium sp. | reverse complement strand
TTCTCGCCCGCGCTGCTGGCGCAGAAAGGCTCGCTGTTCGTCACCCGCCCGGTGCTGGCCCATTACACCAGCACGGCGCAGGAACTGCAGGACACCGCCGACGACCTGTTCGCGGTGATCCGGTCGGGCGCGGTGAAGGTGGCGATCAACCAGCGCTTCGCGCTGAAGGACGCGGCCCAGGCGCATGACGCGCTGACGTCGAAAAAGACCACCGGCGCGACGGTACTTATTCCTTGACCCCTCCGCCTTTCGCTGGCGACGCGCGCCCTGAAACGGGCGCGCTGCCAGCTACAGGCACCTCCCCCTCCTGCGCGCTGACGCGCGCGAAGGGGAGGCAGGCCCGTGCTTGCCAAAACAATGTGCTTGCCACAAACAGAAAGGCCGGGCTTGCGCCCGGCCTTTGGTATTCCAGCCTGAAACGGCCAATCAGGTATTCATCGACTCAAAGAAGTCGGCGTTGTTCTTGGCCGACTTCAGCTTGTCGAGCAGGAACTCGATCGCGTCCACCGTGCCCATCGGCGACAGGATGCGGCGCAGGACATAGGTCTTGGCCAGGCGGCCCTTTTCGACCAGCAGTTCGTCCTTGCGGGTGCCCGAGCGCATGATGTCGATGGCCGGGAAGACGCGCTTGTCGGCCACCTTGCGGTCCAGGATGATTTCGCTGTTGCCGGTGCCCTTGAACTCTTCAAAGATCACTTCGTCCATGCGGCTGCCGGTGTCGATCAGCGCGGTGGCGATGATGGTCAGGCTGCCGCCTTCCTCGATATTGCGCGCCGCGCCGAAGAAACGCTTGGGGCGCTGCAGGGCGTTGGCGTCCACGCCGCCGGTCAGCACCTTGCCCGACGAGGGAACGACGGTGTTGTAGGCGCGGCCCAGGCGGGTGATCGAATCCAGCAGGATGATGACGTCGCGGCGATGCTCGACCAGCCGCTTGGCCTTTTCGATCACCATTTCGGCGACCTGGACGTGGCGGGTGGCCGGTTCGTCGAAGGTGGAGGAGATCACCTCGCCGCGCACCGTGCGCTGCATGTCGGTGACTTCTTCCGGCCGCTCGTCGATCAGCAGCACGATCAGGAAGGCGTCGGGATGGTTGGCGGCGATGGCCTTGGCGATGTTCTGCAGGATCACGGTCTTGCCGGTGCGCGGCGGCGCGGTGATCAGGGCGCGCTGGCCCATGCCCTGCGGCGCCACGATGTCGATGACCCGGCCGGTCTTGTCCTTGATGGTGGGATCGTCCAGCTCCATCTTCAGCGGCTTGGTGGGATAGAGCGGCGTCAGATTGTCGAAATGGACCTTGTGCTTAATCTGCTCGGGGTCCTCGAAATTGATCGTCGTGACCTTGAGCAGGGCGAAATAGCGCTCGCCTTCCTTGGGCGCGCGGATCGGGCCTTCGGCGGTGTCGCCGGTCCTGAGGCCGAAGCGGCGGATCTGCGAGGGGGAAACGTAAATGTCGTCGGGGCCGGGCAGGTAGTTGGATTCCGGCGAGCGCAGGAAGCCGAAGCCGTCCTGCAGGATTTCCACCACGCCCTGGCCCAGGATTTCCACATCGCGCTCGGCCAGCTCTTTCAGGATGGCGAACAGCATGTCCTGTTTGCGCATGGACGAGGCGTTCTCGATTTCCAGTTCCTCGGCGAAGGCCAGCAGGTCGGCGGGTTTCTTATTCTTGAGATCCTGCAACTTCATGGTCTGCAGGCCATCTTGAACGGTCATGGGCGTGTACCTGAAAAGGGAAATTGGTCCCGATGAGACGGGGGCGTTCCGGCCCCGGGGCGGTCATCGGAAAGAGGTGGTTTTTTGACCCGCTGCGCCTTGCGGTTTCGGCACCGGCCCGTTGGGCCTGCCGCGCGGGTCAAGGAGAACGGGACGGTTTATAGCGTGATTTGGGGACCTTGCAAATCGGTTTGTTGGTCCAGGCTACCCCCCCCGAATCCCAGAGGCCATCCTCCCCGTGTGCGCGCAGCACAGGTCACCCTCCCCTTTGGCGCGCAGCGCCATGAAAGGGGGAGGTGGCCGTAGCAACGCCGTGGCGCGCAGGCGTTAGCCGAGCACCACGGCAAAGTTGCGAAGGCCGGAGGGGGTCTAAGTGAATGGCTTCACGATCACCAGCACCACGATCACCACCATCAGCACGGCGGGCACTTCGTTGATGATCCGGTAGTAGCGGGCGCTGCGGATGTTGCGGTCATGGGCGAAGTCACGCCAGGAACGCACCAGCATGCCGTGCACGCCGCTGAGCAGCAGCACGGCGAGGAATTTGGCATGGAACCAGGGATGCAGATGCGCCTGGCTGAGCCAGGCCAGCGTCAGCCCCAGCACCCAGGTCACGGTCATGGCGGGATTGATGATGCCCTTGAGCAGGCGGCGCTCCATCACCTTGAAGCGTTCGCTGCCTTCGCTGCCGGGGGGTGTCTCGCAGTGATAGACGAACAGCCGGGGCAGGTAGAGCATGCCCGCCATCCAGGAGATCACCGCGATCACATGCGCGGCCATGATCCAGCTGTAATGATCGGCAAGGATGTCGCGCATTCAGTGTCCCTTCCCGCCGTCGCTGCAAAGCCCAATATCCGCATCAGTTTCGCCATCCAGGGCGCGGCGCACAAGCCCGGCCAGTCCGGCGATGAAATCGGGATGGACATTCACCGCGGGCACGCGGCGGTAATCGGGCACGCCGGATTCGTCGGCCAGCTTGCGATATTCGATATCCAGTTCCACCAGCGTCTCGGAATGTTCGCTGACAAAGGCGACCGGCGCCACGACCACGCCCTTGCCCTGCGCGCCCGCCCGGCGGATTTCGTCATCGGTGGCCGGGCCGATCCATTCCAGCGGCCCCACCCGGCTCTGATAACAGACCTGCCAGTCCAGATCCGGCATATCCAGCGCCGCCACGATGGCGGCCGCGCTCTGTTCCACCTGCCGCTGGTAGGGGTCGCCCTTGGCGATCACTTTCTTGGGCAGGCCATGCGCCGACAGCAGCAGCCGGGTGCCGGCATCGCCGCGCGCATCGGCCAGCACCGCGCGGATATTGTCCGCCATCGCGGCGACGAAACCCGGTTCGGCGGGATAGCAGCAGACACGCGCGGTGGGCACGGTCAGGCCCGCGGCCTTGGCGGCGCGCGCCCAATCGTCAAAGGAGGAGGCGGTGGTGGTGGTGGAATATTGCGGATAAAGCGGCAGCAGCACGATTTTATCCGGCCCGAACGCCTTGACCGCCCGCACCGCGCCGTCGCTGAAGGGGTGCCAGTACCGCATGGCGATAAAGGCCCTGGCTTCGATGCCGCCCTCCGCCAGCGCGGTTTCCAGCGCACGGGCCTGTTTCTGGGTTTCCTCGAAGATGGGCGAGCGGCCACCGATCTGGTGATAGATTTCCCGCGCGATGGGCGCGCGCCGCCGCGCGATCAGCCGCGCCAGCGGCAGGCGCAAAAGCGCGGGCAAAGTGATGATGGCCTTGTCGGAAAAAAGATTCCGCAGGAACGGCTCGACCGCTTCCGGCGAATCCGGGCCGCCCAGATTGAACAGGATGACGGCGATCTTCATGCCCGGATGCGCTTCAGCAATTGCTCGACATGGGCGATGGGCGTTTCCGGCAGGATGCCATGGCCCAGATTGAAGACATGCGGCTTGCCCGCCGTCTTTTCCAGAATGTGATCCACCGCGCGGTCCAGCGCGTCGCCGCCCGCGATCAGGGCGAT
>DASTMN010000103.1:0-2510 GCA_035714165.1 Rhizomicrobium sp. | reverse complement strand
GGATGAATCCGCCGCAGCAGATATTGCGCCGTCATGCCCTTGAGCAGGATGGCGGCCGCCAGCTCGTCGCCGATGTCATCGGGCAGCGCCACCAGCTTGTCCGCCGGAACATTGTTGGCTTCGGCATAGGAGCCGATCACGCCCGAGGCATAGCCGACGCGCTGCCCGGCCACAAAGCCGGTCACGCCGTCGCCCACCGACTCCACCAGTCCCGCGGCCTCCGAACCCAAACCCGACGGCAGCGGCAGCGGATACAGGCCGGTGCGGTGATAGGTGTCGATGAAATTGACGCCGATGGCGGTGTGCCGCACCCGCACCTGGCCGGGCGCGGGCGGCGGCAGGTCAACATCCACATACCGCAGCACATCGCTGCCGCCGGGTGTTTCGAAGCGTATCGCCTTCATCTCTCGACGCCTCTCAGGTCCGGTCTCCCCTTCGCGTGCGTCAGCACGCAGGAAGGGGAGGTGCCCGTAGCTGGCCAGCGCGCAGCGCGGTTAAGCCAGCGAAGGGCGGAGGGGTTAAACTAAGACTGTTGCTGCGCGATCTGCTGCTGAAGCTGCAGCGGCAGGGTGAGTTGCAGCGCCAGCTGTTCGGGGCTGGTGATCGGGGCCGAGCATTCGCCGCGCTGGCAGATATAGGCGGTGGGCTTGCCGTCTTCCAAGCCACGGCCGGTCAGCGGATGGGCGGGCGGCAAGGGATCGTTCGGCTCCAGCTGGATCAGGATGCCGTTGGGCACCGGCTTGCTCCAGAAGGCGCGCAGCAGGGCCTGGGTCGCGGCGTCCTTCTTCTTGCCGATCACCACGATCATCAGCGCATTGGCGACATATTCAAAGCCGTTGATATAAGCGCCCGAACCGTTCAGCACCCGGCTGGCCTCGTCGCCAAAGGTCACGCCCAGCGTGGAGGCGCGCTCCATATAGGCGACATCGCCGGTGATCAGCGCCAGCCGCGTCAGCACCGTCAGCATGGTGCCGTTGGCGGGCGGGGCGGGATTCTCGAACAGCATGCGCGGGCGCACGAACAGCGGCGCGTCGCTGGACGAGGTAAAGGCATAGCCGCCCTTTTCCGCGTTCCAGAACTCGCCATTCAGGGTCTTGACCCAGGCGCGGGCCTTTTCCTGGAAACGCTCCTCGCCGGTGATTTCCCACAGCTGCAGCGCGGCGCGGGCCATGTTGGCGTAATCGTCGGCAAAGCCCTGTCCGCCCTTGGCGGCATGCGACAGGTGATCGCCCTTGCCCAGCGTCTTGACCACATGGTCGAAGGCGGCGATGGCGGCGTCGATCCATTCCTGCTTCTCGAACACGATGCCGGCGCGGGCGATGGCGGCGATGGCCAGGCCGTTCATGTCGGCCAGCACGCGCGCGTCGCGCGCGGGCGCGGGCCGCTTGCCGCGCACCTCCAGCAGCATGTCGCGTTGGCGGGTCAGCAGCGCCTCGTCCGCCTCGCTGGGCGGCTGGGGGTTGCCCAGGCGGCGCAGCAGGTTGCGGCCGCCATAATTGCCGTCGCGGCTGACGCCATAAACCTGCTTGAAGCGGGCCGAGAAGGTGCCGACCAGCGCGGCGTCGATCTCCGCCTCGCTCCACAGATAGTATTTGCCCTCTTCGCCTTCCGCGCCCGGCAGGATGGTGTTGGCGAAGCCGCCGTCCGCCTTCATGTCGCGCAGCAGGAAGCCAACCGTCTCGGCGACGCGGGCGCGGCACAGCTCGTTGCGGTTGAACTGCCAGATCTGGATGCACAGCTCCAGCATCTGGGCGTTGTCATACAGCGTCTTTTCAAAGTGCGGCTCGAACCAGCGCTCATCGGTGGCATAGCGGAAGAAGCCGCCGCCGACATGGTCATAGGCGCCACCGAACAGGATGCCGTCCAGCGTGGTGAAGACGAGCTGGGAGAATTGCTGGGTGCCGGTGCGCAGCCAGGCGCGCCACAGCACCTCGATCATCGGCGGATTGAGGAACTTGGTGCCGCCGGTCAGGCCGCCGAAGAAGATGTCGTAATTCTGGCCGATGCGGACGGCGGCCATGTCCACGTTCAGGCCCTCGGTTTCCGGCAGGCGCATGTCGCGGTTGTAATTGTATTCCACCGCGTCACGGACGCGGGCCACCGTCTCGGCCACCTGGTCCTTGCGGTTGCGATAAAGGTCGGCGGTTTCGCGCAGCACGCGCTTGAAGGAGGGAATGTCGAGTTGGTCCTCGACCGGCTGATAACCCGCCGCCCAGAAGGGCACGCCGTCCGGGGTCAGGAAGATGTTCACCGGCCAGCCGCCGGTATGGCCCATCGCGCCGGCCGCGCCCTGGAACAACAGGTCCAGGTCCGGGCGGTCGTCACGGTCGGTCAGGACCGGAATGAAATTGTCGTTGATCAGGCCCGCCGTTTCCGCGTCGGAAAAGCTTTCCTTGTTCATGCGGTGGCACAGGGCCGAGGAATGCAGCCCCAGCGAGAGCAGGATGGGCTTGTCCTGGGCCTTGGCTTCCGCCAGCGCGGCGTCGCCCCAGACGCGCCAGGCCACCGGA
>DASTMN010000102.1:0-27471 GCA_035714165.1 Rhizomicrobium sp. | reverse complement strand
CGACCGCTGCCGCGCCCGTCGCGGCTCCGGCCCCCGCGCCTGCGCCCGCCCCGGTACGGTCCGCCGCCCTTGCGCCGCCCCCCGGCGCCGAACCGGCGGTGCCCGCCGTTCCCATGACCCCCGGCGCCCGCATGGCAATGGTCAATCCCAGCGACGCCCAGCTTGGCTTCAAGCCGTCTTCGGCCCCGCCGCTCAATGCCTCCATCAACCAGTGGGTGTCGCCGCCGATCCTGGCGCATTACCGCCAGACCGCCGCGCTGGCGGGCACGGCCGGTACCGCCACGCCTGCGGTTTCCGCGGTTCCAGGCCGTGGCAGCCAGGCGATGTCGGGCAGTGTGACCGCCAATCTCGATGCCGTGCCGGGCACCCCGGCGGGCATGGCGGCGGCCATGAATGGCGGCATCGCGCCCACGGCCATCGTCTATTTCCCCGGTGACGGCACCAGCCTGTCGCCCGCCGCCCGCACCCAGGTCCGCAACGCCGTGTCGGCGTTCCAGGCCAGTGGCGGCACGGGTACGGTCAAGGTGATCGGCCATGCCTCCAGCCGGACCGCCAACATGCCGGTCGAGCGGCACCTGGAAGTCATCTTCCAGAAGTCCCAGGCCCGCGCCAACGCCGTGGCCCAGGCGCTGATCCGGGCGGGCGTTCCGGCCAGCAAGGTGATCGTGCAGGCGGTGGGCGACAGCCAGCCGATCTATTACGAATCCATGCCCCGTGGCGAAGACGGCAACCGCCGGGCGGAAATCTTTGTGCAGGGGTGAGGCGCGACCGGCGTAGCCGGTCAAATCGGTCCGGTGGACCGATTTGAGCGCCGAACGCCGCGAGCCAAAGCGAGCGGCCGGAGAGGTTTTCCAGTCCCGCACCGTTCCGGCCCGCGAGCCAAAGCGAGCGGCCGGAGAGGGTTTCAGTCCTGCACAGGCCGAATAAGCGTCTTGCAGAAAACAGCCTTACCCTGACCGGAAAAACGATTGCCTCCGGGACGCAAATCCCGGATTCTCAGGCGTTTTCAGGATTTCACGCCATGAACACCGATTTTTACCGCATCAAGCGGCTGCCGCCCTACATCTTCGAGGAAGTGAACCGCCTCAAGGCCCAGGCGCGCGCGCGCGGCGAGGACATCATCGATTTCGGGATGGGCAATCCCGACATGGCGACGCCGGACTTCATCGTGGACAAGCTGTGCGAGACGGCGCGCGATCCGCGCGCCCATCGCTATTCGGCCAGCCGCGGCATCAAGGGCCTGCGCAAGGCCCATGTCGCCTATTACAAGCGCCGCTTCGGCGTGGACCTCAACCCCGACACCGAGGTGATCGCGGCGCTGGGTTCCAAGGAAGGATTCGCCAACCTCGCCATGGCGATCACCGCGCCGGGCGATGTGGTGCTGGTGCCCAATCCCGCCTATCCCATCCATGCCTTCGGTTTCATGATCGCCGGCGCCGCCATCCGCCATGTCCCGGCCACCAGCCCGGAGGAATATCTCTCGCGGCTGGGCGCGGCCACGCGCCATTCGGTGCCGTCGCCGCTGGCGATGGTGGTAAACTATCCCTCCAATCCCACGGCGCAGGTGGTGGACCTGGACTTCTACAAGGAGATCATCCGCTTCGCGAAGAAGCATGAGATCTGGGTGCTGTCGGACCTGGCCTATGCCGATATCTATTTCGACGACAACAATCCGCCGCCGTCCATTTTGCAGGTCGAAGGCGCCAAGGACATCGCGATCGAGTTCCAGTCGCTGTCCAAGACCTATTCCATGCCCGGCTGGCGCATGGGTTTCGCGGCGGGTAATGAAAAGCTGGTCGGAGCGCTGGCGCGCATCAAGTCCTATCTGGACTATGGCGCCTTCACGCCCATCCAGGTCGCCGCCGCCGCCGCGCTGAACGGGCCGCAGAACATCGCCGACGAAATCCGCGCCGTGTACAAGTCGCGCCGCGATGTGCTGGTGAAAAGCATGGCCGCGGCGGGCTGGCATATTCCCGCGCCGGACGCTTCCATGTTCGCCTGGGCGCCGGTGCCGGAAAAGTACCGGGAACTCGGCTCGATGGAGTTCGCCAAGGACCTGCTGATCCATGCCAAGGTGGCGGTGTCGCCCGGCATCGGCTTTGGCGAGTATGGCGAAGGCTATGTGCGCGTGGCGTTGGTCGAGAACGAGCATCGCATCCGCCAGGCCGCGCGCAATGTGAAGAAGTTTCTGGCGGCGGGCAGCAACATGCCGCCCGCGGGCATCTCGCCGGACCTGGCGGACGCGAAATGACAAATCCCTTCCGGATTGCCATTGCCGGGCTGGGCACGGTGGGCGGCGGCGTGGTCAAGGCGCTGGCGGCGCGCCGGGATGAACTGTCGGGCCGCGCCGGACGCCCGCTGCGGCTGACGGCGGTCTCGGCGCGCGACAAGGCCAAGGCGCGGGGCTTCGACCTGCCGATCTGGCATGACGATCCGTTGGAACTGGCGCGCGGTGACGCCGATGTGGTGGTCGAGCTGATCGGCGGGGATGAAGGCGTGGCGCGTCAGCTGGTCGAGACGGCGCTGGCCAACCGCAAGCATGTCGTGACCGCCAACAAGGCGCTGCTGGCCAAGCATGGCCTGGCGCTGGCGGCGCTGGCCGAACAGAACGGCGTCAGCTTGAAGTTCGAGGCGGCGGTGGCGGGCGGCATTCCGATCGTCAAGACGCTGCGCGAAGGCCTGATCGCGCATGGCGTGTTCGCGGTGAAAGGCATCCTCAACGGCACCTGCAATTATATCCTCACCGAGATGGAAACCACCGGGCGGGGTTTTGACGAGGTGCTGAAGGACGCGCAGGCGCTGGGCTATGCCGAGGCCGATCCCACGCTGGATGTGGGCGGTGGCGATACCGCGCACAAGCTGGCGCTGCTGGCCAGCCTGGCCTTCGGCACCGCGCCCGATTTCAAGTCCATCGCCGTCACCGGCATCGAGCACATCACCGCCGACGACATCGCCTTTGCCAGCGAGTTCGGCTACCGCATCAAGCTGCTGGGTATCGCGCGCAAGGTCGGCACGGCGGTGGACCAGCGCGTGATGCCCACCATGGTGCGGGCGCGCTCGTCGCTGGCCAGCGTCAGCGGCGCCTCCAACGGCGTGCTGGTGGATGCGGGCGAGGCCGGGTCTTTCTTCTTCTCCGGGCGCGGCGCGGGTGAAGCGCCCACCGCCAGCGCCGTGATCGCCGATATCGTGGAAGCGGCGGGCGCTGCTGGCGGTCCGGTCTTCGGCCGCCCGGTTTCCGCCCTGTCCCAGCCAGTGCCCGCCGACGCCAAGGCGGCGGTCTCGCCCTGGTATCTGCGCTTCGAGGTGCTGGACGTGCCGGGCGTTCTGGCGGGAATCGCGCGGGAACTGGCGGAGGCCGGTGTCTCCATCGAAAGCATGATCCAGCGCGGCCGCGCCCCCGGCGAGCCGGTGGCGATTGTCATGATGACCCACGAAACCGCCCAGTCTGCGGTCGAACGCGCCTTGAAGGCCATCGCCGCCTCGGACAAGGTGCGGGCGCGGCCCTGCATGATTCCCATGGAATCATAGGTTCAGCTCCCCTGCGGTTCCCTCCGGGTCGCTGAACCCGATCTGGATGAACAGAAGCGCAGGAAGCAGTGAAAGGTTCAGCATCCTGCGATGCCCTTCGGGTCGTTGCGCCCGATTTGGATAAACAGAAATACAAGAAGAAGATCGAATCCCATGACCGAAGTGCGCCCCCCCGAACTGATCAAGCCGCTCGACCGCGCCTTCGCGCTGGAAGCGGTGCGCGTGACCGAGGCGGCCGCCATCGCCGCCTATGCCCAGATCGGGCGCGGCAACGAGCATGACGCCGACCAGGCGGCGGTCGAGGCGATGCGCGCCGCCTTTAATGCGTTGCCGATCGACGGCACGGTGGTGATCGGCGAGGGCGAGCGTGACGAAGCGCCCATGCTGTTCATCGGCGAGAAGGTGGGGCAGGGCGGCCTGGCGGTGGACATCGCGCTGGACCCGCTGGAGGGCACGACGCTGACCGCCAAGGCGATGGCGAACGCGCTGGCGGTGATGGCGATGGCCGAGCCGGGCACCATGCTCCATGCGCCCGACACCTATATGGACAAGATCGCCATCGGTCCCGGCTATGCCGACGGGCTGATCGACCTGGATGCCGAACCCGGCGACAATATCAACGCCGTCGCCAAGGCCAGGGGCGTGAAGCCCGATCATGTCACCGCGCTGGTGATGGATCGCCCGCGCCATGAAAAGCTGATCGCCCAGATCCGCAAGGCGGGCGCGAAAGTGAAGCTGATCACCGACGGCGATGTGGCCGGTGTGATCGAAACCACCGACCCGTCCACCGGCGTGGACATCTATATGGGCCAGGGTGGCGCGCCCGAAGGCGTGCTGGCGGCGGCGGCGCTGCGCTGCGTCGGCGGCCAGATGCAGGGCCGCCTGGTGTTCCGCAACGAGGATGAAAAGGCCCGCGCCGCCAAATGGGGCATCACGGACCTCAACCGCAAATATGCCCTGCGTGAACTGGTGGCGGGCGACGTGGTCTTCTCGGCCACCGGCGTCACCGACGGCGCGATGCTGCGCGGCGTGCACCGGGTGGGCGATTTCATCACCACCGAAAGCGTGGTGATGCGCTCCGCCACCGGTACGGTGCGCTGGATTCGCGCCCGTCACCGCGTTTCCAAAACGGGTGGCTGAGGCCGCCGCCTCCGAAGCGCCTGCGGCGCTGGGCGTGGCGCGGTCCTTTGCGGGCCGCCGCTGGATCCTGCGGACCACGGACGCGGCCATCGAAAACGACCTGTTGCGACACTATTCGCCGGTTCTGGCGCGGCTGCTGGCGCTGCGCGGGATCAACTTGGCGCAGGCCGCCAATTATCTGGCACCCCGGCTGAAGACGCTGCTGCCCGATCCGCTGGTGCTGAAGGACATGGACGCGGCGGTGGCGCGCGCCGCCAGGGCGCTGGCCGATGGCGAACGCATCGCCGTGTTCGGCGATTACGATGTCGATGGTTCGGCCAGCGCCGCGCTGGTCGCTGATTTCCTGGCCGCGCTGGGCGCGGCGCCACGCATCTATATTCCCGACCGCATGACCGAAGGCTATGGCCCGTCGCCTGCCGCCATGCAGACGTTGCACGACGAAGGTGCGTCGCTGGTTATCACGGTGGATTGCGGCGCGGCCGCCATTGCCGCGCTGGAGGCGGCGCGCGCGCAGGGCATGGATGTGGTGGTGCTGGATCATCACCGCGTCGAGGCCGCGCCACCTGCTGTGGCGCATGTGAATCCCAACCAGCCCGATGACACGTCCGGCCTGGGGCATCTCTGTGCGGCGGGCGTCAGCTTCCTGTTTCTTGTGGCGCTGAACCGACACCTGCGCGAAACCGGATTCTACGAACAGCGCGGCCTGGCCGAGCCGGACCTGCGCCTGTTCCTTGATCTGGTGGGGCTTGCCACCATCTGTGACGTGGTTCCGCTCACCGGCGTCAACCGCGCCTTTGTCCGTTTCGGGCTGGGGCAGATTTCCACCCTGTCGCGTCCCGGACTGGCGGCGCTGGCGGGCGTGGCGGGCGCGCGGGGACCCTTCACGCCCTATCACCTGGGTTTCGTGTTCGGGCCGCGCATCAATGCGGGCGGCCGGGTGGGGCGGTCCTCGCTGGGCGTGGACCTGCTGACGGCGCGCGACGGCGACACGGCGCAGGAACTCGCCCTGGCGATGGACCTGCACAACAAGGAACGCCAGGCCATCGAAAAGCTGATCCTGGAGGAGGCGCTGGCGCAGGGCGCGACCCAGGCCAACCAGCCCTTCATCCTGGTGGCGGGCGAAGGCTGGCATCCGGGCGTGGTCGGCATCGTGGCGGGCCGCCTGAAGGAGCGGTTCGGCAAGCCTGCTTTCGTGGCGGGCTTCGAAGGCGGCCAATTGGGCAATACCTTCGGGCGGGGTTCGGCCCGCTCCATCTCCGGCATAGACCTGGGCGCGATCATCCGCGATGCCGCCGAGGCCAAAGTCATTGAATATGGCGGCGGCCATGCCATGGCGGCGGGTTTCTCGCTGATGTCGGGCCAGCTTGAGGGCTTTCGCCGCTTTGTCGAGGACCGCTTCAGCGGCGCAGGTCCCGCCCTGGCGGCGGCCAGCGACCTGCATCTGGACGCGGTCTCCTCGCCCGCCGGGGCCAATATCGCCCTGGCGCAGGAGATCGCCCAGGCCGGCCCCTATGGCGCGGGCAACCCGGAGCCGCTGCTGGTCCTGCCGGATGTGCGGGTGGCCTTTGCCGACATTGTGGGCGGGGCGCATGTGAAGCTGCGGCTGGCGGGCGGTGACGGGACGCTGCTGGACGCCATCGCCTTCCGGGCCGCCGCGACCCCGCTGGGCGAGGGGCTGCTGGCGGCGCGGGGGCGGACCGTCCATGTGGCCGGGCGGCTGCGGCAGGACGATTGGAACGGGCGGGTCCGGGTCCAGCTCGAAATCGAGGATGCGGCGGCCGCAACGTCTTGATCGGATGCGCTTTGCCCCCGTATGGCCTGTCAGGCGGGCCGGACGGATTTGGGTTGCAAAACCCGGTTCGGGCCGGTAGACACCCGCCTCCGGCAGCGCCCTTCGTCTATCGGTTAGGACTCAGGATTTTCATTCCTGCAAGGGGGGTTCGACTCCCCCAGGGCGCGCCACCTTCCCCATCCGTCACCTGTCCATCATCTGTTCCAGGGCATGCGCGCCAGGACATGGGCCAGGCCGCAAAAGCCGGTCAGCCCGGCCAGCGCCAGGCCCGCGCCCACCGCCAGGGTCAACCAGGCCCAGTTCGGATTCACGGCCAGCGTCAGCGCCGCCGCGATCACCAGCAGGGTTCCCATGGTGAGCTGCACCTGGCGATCCAGCGGCAGCATTGCCTCGCCCCGCTCCACCGGCAGGCCCGCGGCCTCCCAGCCCTGGATGCCGCCCGCCAGATTGTAGATTTCCAGTCCGGGATTCTGGCGCAGGAGTTTCTCGCAGGCGGCGGTGCCGCGGCCGCCCTTGACGCAATGGACCACCAGCTTTCCGCCGGCGGGAATACGGGCGGCATCCACGCTGGCCAGCGGCATCAGCCGGGCCTGCGCGATGCGAAGGGCGCGATGTTCGGCCGGTTCGCGGACATCCAGAAGCACGGCGCTGCCGTCGCGCAGCCAGTCCTGCAATTGGCGGGGTTCGATGGTGTTGATGCGCATGCGTTTCTCCTATCCACAATAAATCCGGTAAAGCGCCTGCAAGAGGGCGCGCGCCTCGGGATTGTCGAGGCTGTAGATAATCATCTGTCCACGGCGCTGCGCTGACACCAGCCCGGCATCGCGCAGCTTTTTGAGATGCTGCGAGACCGCGCTCTGGGAAAGGCCCGCGATCTCGGTCAGTTCGCCCGCCGACTTTTTGCCTTCCACCAGGCTGCATAGCAGGCGCAGGCGTCCGGCATGCGCGAGTTGCCGGAGCATGTCTTCGGCGCGCTGGGCATTGCGCGCCAGGTCGGCAGCTTTTTTCGTCCCTTTCATGCTCTTGATATATTAGTAATCTCTAATATATACAAGAGGCGAAAAGGAGAAAATCATGAAGGACTATATTCAGATCACCCGCGACATTTCCGCGAACCTGAAGGGCTTGCGCCGCGACATCCCGGAAACCATGCAGGGCTTTTCGGCGCTGGCGCAGGCCGCCACGGCGGACGGGGCGCTGGACAAGAAGACCAAGGAACTGATCGCCCTGGCGATCGGCGTCGCCACGCGCTGCGACGGCTGTATCGGTTTTCACAGCGAAAGCCTGGTGCGCCTGGGCGCCAGCCGGGCCGAGGTGGAGGAAACGCTGGGCATGGCCGTGTATATGGGCGGTGGTCCGTCGCTGATGTATGCCGCCGATGCGATGGCGGCCTATGAACAGTTCACGGCCCGGCTGACTGCGGCCTGAGCTGACGGCGCATCCGCGCGGCCAATTTTTGTCACAGCGCACGCCACATTGCGGCCATGCCTGTTTCCGACCGTTTCACCCGCTCATGCGAGCGGGACAACAGGGAGATATGGACATGAAGATGGCAACCAAGGCGGCGGCGCTGATGCTGGCGGCCGGCGTAGCGCTGGGTGGATGCGCCACGCGCGAGTCGGTGCAGAACGCGCAGGGATCGGCGGACGAGGCGGGCCGCCGCGCGGCGATGGCGCAGGGACGGGCCGACGAGGCCTGGGGTCTGGGCGACAAGGCGATGGCGCAGGGCACCGATGCCAAGAACCTGGCGATGACGGCCGAGCAGAAGGCCGACCAGGCCAATGCCGACCTGGCGGCGGCGAAAAAGCGCATCGCCTATCTGGAGAGCAAGGTGCTGCCCAAGAAAAAGAAGAAGGTGGTCAAGCGCCGCCAGAACACGGCCGCGCCCGCGCAGGTCAGGCCGAACACGAATAGTTAGAACATCTACGGACCATCCTCCCCTTCGCGTGCGTCAGCGCGCAGGAAGGGGAGGTGGTTTCAACGTGCGAAGGCGACCGTCCGTAGCGACAGCGTGCGGACGAGCCGAGCGCAAGTTGAAACCGGAGGGGTCAATCTTTGGGGTCAATCTTTCTTCAAAGACTCCATGTCGATCACGAAGCGGTACTTCACATCGCTCTTGAGCATGCGGGCATAGGCGGCCTCGATATCCTGCATCTTGATCATCTCGATATCCGAGGTGATCCCATGCTTGGCGCAGAAGTCGAGCATCTCCTGCGTCTCAGGAATGCCGCCGATCAGCGAACCGGCGATGGCGCGGCGCTTGAAGATCAGGGGGAACACGCCGGGCGAGGGGTGCGGATGCTCGGGCACGCCCACCAGCACCATGCTGCCGTCACGCTTGAGCAGGGCGGTGAAGGCATCCAGATTGTGCGAGGCGGCCACGGTGTTGAGGATCAGGTCGAAGCTGCCCGCGTGCTGCGCCATCTCGTCGGCATTCCTGGACACCACCACTTCGTCGGCGCCCAGCGCCTTGGCGTCCGCGACCTTGGAGGCGGATGTGGTGAAGGCGACCGTGTGCGCGCCCAGCGCATGCGACAGCTTGATGCCCATATGGCCCAGCCCGCCAATGCCCACGATGCCGACCTTCTTGCCGGGACCGGCGCCCCAATGCTTGAGCGGCGACCAGGTGGTGATGCCGGCGCAGAGCAGGGGAGCCGCCGCCGCCAGGTCCTTTTCGGCATGGCTGATCGACAGGACGAAGCGCTGGTCCACCGTGATGGCGGCGCTGTAGCCGCCATAGGTGTTCTCGCCGCCGCCCACCGGGCCGTTATAGGTGCCGGTAAAGCCCACCGGGCCGTCACAATACTGTTCCAGTCCGTCCTCGCAGGAGGCGCAAGTGCGGCAGGAATCCACCATGCAGCCCACGCCCACGGTCTGGCCGGGCTTGAAGCGCGTCACCTCCGGGCCGACCGCCGTGACCTTGCCGATGATCTCATGGCCGGGCACGCAGGGATATTGCACGCCCTGCCATTCGCCGCGCGCGGTGTGCAGGTCGCTGTGGCAGACGCCGCAGAACAGGATCTCGATGGCGACGTCCTGGGGGCCGGGGGCGCGGCGCGCGATGCTGTGGGGCGCGAAAGGGGTGGTGGGGGACTGGGTGGCGTAGGCCTTGGTCTGCATGGGGGTCTCCTGAGGAGGAAAAAAGGGTGGACGAAACCTAGGGCGAAATGCGCGGTTGTGAAGGGACTTGCGGCTATTCGTCCGGGATATTGCGGACCGGGTTGACGCATCGCAGCAATAAAATTACCACCCCGGCGTTTTCCTCCGATTTCCCCAGGATTCGACCCATGCGCGTAGACCAGATCCCCGTCGGCAAGAATGCCCCCGATGACGTCAATGTGATCATCGAGGTGCCGATCGGCGGCGAGCCGATCAAGTATGAACTGGACAAGGCGTCGGGCGCGCTTGTGGTGGACCGTTTCCTCTATACCTCCATGCGCTATCCCGGCAATTACGGCTTCGTGCCCCACACCCTGTCGGGCGACGGCGATCCGGTGGATGTGCTGATCGCCAACAGCCGCGCCATCGCGCCCGGCGCGGTGATGAGTGTGCGCCCCGTCGGCGTCCTGCTGATGGAAGACAATGCGGGCATGGACGAGAAGATCGTCGCGGTGCCGTCGGCGCATATCAGCGCGCGCTTCGACGGTGTGACCAATTACAGCGACCTGCCGGAGATCACCCTCAAGCAGATCGAACACTTCTTCGCCCACTACAAGGACCTGGAGCCGGGCAAGTGGGTGAAGATCATCCGCTGGGGTGACGCCGCCGAGGCCCGCAAGCTGATCGCCGAAGGTGTCGCCCGCGCGAAGGAATAATTAAGGATCAGGCACCATGCCCGGCCTGAAAAGGCCGGGCGCGGCGCTTTCAAAGCCTTTGCGCCTATGGCAGGTTTGCACCCGCAAAACGGGGTATCGCCATGACGCACAAGCTGATCCTTCTGGCCGCCGCCGCCATCCTGGCCCTGCCGGGCGCCGCCTGGGCGGGACATGGCAAGGCGGGACTGTGGTCGGTGACCTCGACCACGAAAATGGGCCTGGCCCTGCCGCCCGATGTGGCCGCCCGGATGAACCAGGCGGGCGCGCCCGCGCCGACCTCGCATACCGCCACCAGCCAGATGTGCATGAGTCAGGCGGAAGTGGACGCCAGCAGCGTGCCGCACATCGACCAGACCGCCACAGGCTGCGTCACCAAGCCGACTCTGGTGACGCCCTCGCTGATCAAGGCCAGCATGACCTGCACCGGTCGCCTCAAGGGCAAGGGCGACATGCAGATCACCTATGCCGGCACGACCAGCTATAGCGGGTCCTATGACTTCAAGGGCACGGTGGAAGGCAACCCCACCCAGATGTCCACCACCTTCAAGGGCCAGTGGCTGAAGGCCGATTGCGGCAGCGTGAAGCCCTACAACCTGCGGACCCACTGATTGCCGGATGGCGGGCCGCGCCGCCTGAAAAGCGGGGCTGTTGACGCTTTGTAAGCGGGTTGCCCCTCCCTATATGGCTGGTAGACTGAGCCAAATCCCCCGAATCTGGAGACTTGCCGTGTTCCGCGCCGACGAAGAAAAAGACGACAAAGAAGACAAATCCCCGCGTCCGGACCCGCAATCGACCGAGATCGCCAAGGCCCTCTACAAATCCCGCACCGTGCTGATCTTCGGCGAGGTGGACATGAAGATGGCCGAACGGGTCACCGCCCAGCTCCTGGCCTATGCCGAGAGCGAGGGCGATATCCGCGTCATCGTCAATTCGCCGGGCGGCCATGTGGAGTCGGGCGACACCATCCATGACATGATCCGCTTCGTGGGCAACCGGGTGAAGATGATCGGCACCGGTTGGGTGGCCAGCGCGGGCGCGCACATCTTCCTGGGCGCGAAAAAGGAAAACCGCTTCTGCCTGCCCTTCACGCGCTTTCTGCTGCACCAGCCGCTCGGCGGCGTGCGCGGCCAGGCCAGCGACATCACCATCGAGGCCGAGGAAATCCTCAAGATGCGCGCGCGCCTCATCAAGGAAATCGCGCAGGAAACCGGTCAGCCCTATGAAAAGGTCGTGGCCGATACCGAGCGCAATTTCTGGATGGGCGCGGAAGACGCCGTGAAATACGGCCTGGCCGCCAAGGTCGTCAGCAACGCCAGCGAAATCTGACATGCCCGCGCCGTCGCCCTGGTGGCGGGGCGCGGCGGTCTATCAGGTCTATGTCCGCAGCTTTGCCGACGGCAATGGCGACGGGCAGGGCGATTTTGCCGGGCTGGCGCAAAAGCTGGATTACATCGCCGCGCTGGGCGTGGATGCGATCTGGCTGTCGCCGATCCATCCCTCGCCCAATCGCGACTGGGGTTATGACGTCAGCGACCATGACGGGGTGCATCCCGATTACGGCACGCTGGACGATTTCACCGCGCTGCTGGAGGCCGCCCATGCGCGGGGCCTGAAGGTCATACTGGACGAAGTGCTGGCCCATACCAGCGACGAACATGCCTGGTTCGCCGCCAGCCGCGACGGCGACGATGCGAAACGGGATTGGTATGTGTGGGCCGATCCCAAGGACGATGGCACGGTCCCCAACAACTGGCTGTCGGTGTTCGGCGGCCCGGCCTGGAGCTATCAGCCGGCGCGGCGGCAATACTATCACCACAAGTTCCTGCGCCAGCAGCCCAAGCTGAACTGGATGAATCCGAACGCGCGGGAAGCCGCGCTGGCGGTGCTGGACAGCTGGCTGGCGCGGGGCGTGGACGGCTTCCGGCTGGATGTCGCCAACGCCTTCCTGCACGACACCGGCCTGCGCGACAATCCGGCGATACCGGCGGACGGACGCGGCGCGGCGGAATGGTCGGCCGCCGCCAACATGCAGCGGCATCTGTTCGATTCCAACCTGGCCGAAAGCGCATCGGTGCTGGATACGATCCGGCGGCGGGTCGAGCACTTCGATGGGACAGGACACAGGGCAGAGGGAGATGAGAAGTTCGTCTTTGGAGAGTTTTCGGAAGAGTTCGAGCGATCCGGCTGCTACCTGCCGCCGGAAACGGGCCTGCATTGCGGCTATAATTTCGCGCTGCTGCTGGCGACGGACGAAGCCGCCATCCGCGCCCATCTCGAAACGCTGGCGCGGTTCCCCGATCACTGGCCCGCGATCTCCTTTTCCAACCATGATGTGATCCGCACCGCGACCCGATTCGGCGCGGCCAATACCAGGGTGCTGCTGTCGCTGTTGTTCGCGCTGCGCGGCACCGCCTTGCTCTATCAGGGCGAGGAGTTGGGACTGCCGGAGGTGGCGCTGCGCCGCGACCAGCTCCGCGATCCGGTCGGCGATCTTTATTATCCGCTGTTCCGGGGCCGCGACGGTTGCCGCACACCCATGCCCTGGGATGGTTCGGCCAATCTGGGTTTCACCCGCGGCACGCCCTGGCTGCCGCCGGGGCCGGACCATGCCGGGCTGGCGGTGGCGGCGCAGGAAGCTGATCCCGGCTCGGCCCTGTTCCATGCCCGCGCCATGCTGGCGGCCCGCAAGGCTCACCCGGCGCTCAGGACCGGGACGCTGGAGCTGCTGGACGCGCCCCTGGCCTTTGTCCGGGCCGAAGGCCGGCAGCGCATTGTCTGTGCCTTCAACCTGACGGAAACGGCGCGGGAGATGGCGCTGCCGGGTCCGGTGAAGCCGCTGGCCTTCGGCACGGGTGACGCCACAGTGGAGGACCGGCGGCTACGCCTGGGGCCTCACGCGGCCTTCTTCGGCCTGCTCTAGCGCGGCCAGGGCGGCGTCCAGCGGCAGCAGCACACAGACATGCCGCCCGGCATGACCGACAGCGCCCGCCAGGGCCGCATAGGGTGGGGCAGGCGGCGGTCCGCCCTGGAGCATGGCCCGGACCCCCCCGGCCAGCGCCGCCAGCCCGGCGCGGTCCAGGCCGGGCGCCTGGGCCGCCAGCAGGGCCGCCGATCCCTGGCACAGAACACAGGCCTGGGTCTGGTGGGCCAGGGCGGTGATGCGGCCGTCCGCCAGCGTCAGTTCCACGGTGATGCGGTCGCCGCAGGCGGGATTGTGTCGGCTGGCAACACCGTCGGGGTCCGGCAGGCTGCCCGCGCCGCGCGCGTCCGCCGCCAGCCGCAACAGATCGCGGCGATAGAGCGGATCGTCCTGCCCGACGACTTGTGATTTCAGGTGAGGCATTCGTCATACAACATTGAAAAACATCAAAAACACAAAGAGTTTTTGCGCAGAAGATGACACTGGATACACGGCGCGTCCGGCTAGGCGCCCGCCACCATGCGCGGCAGGTGCATGCGCGCCCGCAGGCCGCCGCCGGGGCGGTTTTCCAGCCGCACCGCGCCGCCATGCCCTTCGGCGATGGCCTTGGCCAGGGTCAGTCCCAGGCCGGTGCCGCCGGTCGCCAGGTTGCGGGAACTTTCAAGCCGCACGAAAGGCTCGAAGACCCGCAGACGGTCATTGTCGGGGATGCCGGGGCCGTCATCCTCCACCAGCACATCATAGCCGTCGCCATTGCCGGTGATCGTCACATCCGCCCGGCGGCCATAGGCGACCGCATTCTCCACCAGGTTGCGGACGGCGCGCTTGATCTCGTTGGGGCGGCAGGAAATGGGAGCGGGCGCGTGGCTGGCCCAGCTGACCGGCTCGCCGATCTCGTCCAGGTCGGTGCAGAGGCTTTCCACCAGCGCCGCCAGGTCCACATTGCGGCGGGTTTCGCCGCCCGCGCCCCGCGCCGCCGACAGCACCTGCTCGGTCAGGGCCTGAAGCTCGTCCAGGTTGCGCAGCAGGCCGTCGCGCAGGTCGTCATCGGTGACGAACTCCAGGTTGATCCGCATGGCGGTCAGCGGGGTCCGCAGGTCATGGCCCACCGCCGACAGCAGGTGGCGCTGGCTTTCCATGGTCCGGGTCACCTTGGCGGCCATGGCGTTGAAGGCGCTGGCGGCGTTGCGGACATCCTCCGGCCCCTGTTCGGCGACATGGGGCGGCCCCGATCCGGCGGCGACCACGGTGGCGGCATTGGTCAGGTCCGACAGCGGCCGCATCACCCGGACGGCCACCAGCGCCGTGCCGGCGCTGGCCACCAGGATCGTCACCAATGCGGCGACCAGGATTTCCAGCGGCCAGGGCGCGGGCGCGCGCACGAAGATGCCGCTCATCATGCTGTTCTTGTCCACCGGCACGATCACCTGGATGGTGCCGTTGTCAGGCCCGGCATGCGGCGGCACCAGGCTGGCCGGGAAGGCCGAGAGCGGCTGGTTGAGCTTGACCGAGATCAGCTCGCGATGCGGCAGGTTGCCGGAAATCATCTGGCTGAGATGTTGCGCCAGCCGGGCTTCGTCCGGCGTCATGGGCAGCGGCCGCAGTGGCACCCGGATCTCGACGAACTTCCACAGCCGCCCGCTCATCGTCTCCATCACATGATGGCGATAGTCGGTCGGAATGGCGGGCAGGGTGGCGGTGACCGAGGCGGCGCGGTCCAGCACACGCTCATAGGCGGCGACGGCGCTCTGGCGCTCGTTGCCATATTCGAACCAGAAGGTCACGGCGATGTTGGACAGGGCCACGGCGATGGCGGTCACCACCACCAGCTGCACGGCCAGTGTACGCGGCCAGAACTTGAATTCCACGATCAGGCTCCCCTTTGCCGCGCCCGTTCCTGTCCCGGCCTCAGGCCATTTCCGGGTCCATCGCGAAGATATAGCCGCCGCCCCAGACGGTCTTGATATAGCGCGGATTCTTGGGGTCCGGCTCGATCTTCTTGCGAAGGCGGCTGACATGATTGTCGATGGACCGGTCGAACAGGTCGGCGTCGCGCCCCTTGGTCAGGTCCAGAAGCTGGTTGCGGGTCAGGGCGATCTTGGGCCGTTCCAGAAGCGCGGTCAGCAGGCGGAACTCGCCGCTGGATAGCGGCATGGCCACGCCGTCCGGCCCGATCAGCTCGCGCTGGCCGGTGTCCAGCATCCATTCGCCGAACTTCACCCGTTCGGCGCCCGGCGGCTTCTGGCGCGGCGGCAGCGCCTGGGTCCGGCGCAGCACAGCGGCGACGCGGGCGATCAGCTCGCGGGGAGAAAAGGGCTTGGCGATATAATCGTCGGCGCCCATCTCCAGCCCGATGATGCGGTCCACTTCCTCGCCCCGCGCCGTCAGCAGGATCACCGGGATCTGGCTGGTTTCGCGGATGGAGCGGCAGAGCGACAGGCCGTCCTCGCCCGGCATCATGATGTCCAGCACCACCAGGTCTATGGCGGCGCCCTTCATCACCTTGCGGGCGCTGGCGGCATCCTGGGCGGTGGTGGCGCGGTAGCTATGCTCGCGCAGATAGCGGGCCAGCGGCTCGCGGATGTCGCGCGCATCCTCCACCAGCAGGATGTGCGGCTTTGCGTCTTCCCTGATCATGAGGCCCAATTTTGGTGCCACGCCACTGCTCCGCGCAAACAGGGATTTGTCGCAAACCCTGTCGTTTGCGGGAGTTTTGTCCATTTGCGCCAAAATAGAAATGGCGCTTTGTCAGTTCCAGAGCACAGCCCAGAACAGCGGCAGGAGGATGATGCCGACGCCCACCACGCCCCACAGCCAGATGGCGGGCGCAGGCGGCGTGGCCTTGAGGCGCGTTTCGTCGCCTGGCTGGGGTCTGGTCCGGCGTGACGGGAGCATTTGCGCTTCCTAAAGCCCTGACCGGACTTTGGAAAGTGGCAAATTATCAGTTTCCCCACCCCCTTTTCGGGGGAGTTTCATTGCGTCAGGATTGTGGCCAACTCTGCGGAAAGTGGGGGATCGGGGGGAGAGATGGAGAACGCTGCGGACACGGCCTGCACCATCACGGGGCAGGTCAAATGGTTCGACGTCCACAAGGGCTATGGCTTCATCACGCCGATGGAGGGTGAGGCCGATGTCCTGCTGCATCAGACCTGTGTGCGCCAGTCCGGCTTCAAGCAGGCCCTGGAGGGCGCGAAGATCGTCTGCGAGGCCGTCAAGGGACCGCGCGGCCTTCAGGCCAGCCGGATTCTCAGCCTCGACAATTCCACCGCCCAGGTCATGACCGTGGAGCTGGGCGACCGCCTGCCGCGCTATGTGGCCGAGCCGCGCGGCCCCGCCTTCGAGGGGACCGTGAAGTGGTTCAACCGGTCCAAGGGGTATGGCTTTGTCAGCCGCGGCAGCGGCACCGCCGACATCTTCGTCCATATGGAAACCCTGCGGCGCTGCCAGGTGCGCGAGTTGCAGGAAGGCCAGCGCGTGCGTGTGCGGGTGGGCGACGGTCCCAAGGGCGAACTGGTCGCCGAGATCGCGCTGCTGTAGGGCGAAGATTGTTTTTCGCCGACGGGCTGGCATAGTCCGCCGCCATGCGCGCCCGCCTGTCCCTTGCTTTGTCCCTGTTGGTTCTCGCTACGCCATCCTTGGCCGCGCCCCAGTGTCCCGTGCCGCAACGGCTGTCCTTCCAGGTGGAGCGCGAGGTGCGCCGCGACACGCCGGGCTTTACGCAAGGGCTGGAATATCATGACGGCGCGCTGTTCGAGGGCACCGGCAATGTCTATGGCGACACGCGCATCAACCGCATCGACATGACGACCGGCAAGGTCACGCCGCTCTATGACGCGGGCAAGGACTATTTTGGCGAGGGACTGACCTTCTTTGGCGGCCGCGCCTATCAGCTGTCCTGGCGCGAGGGAAAGGTCTTTGTCTTTGATTCCCGGATGACGCCGCTGCGCGAGATGCAGAATCCACGCGACGGCTGGGGCCTGACCCATGACGCGGAAGGCCTGATCGCCAGCGACGGCTCCAGCCGCCTGTTCTTCCTGTCGCCGCGTGATTTCAGCACCCGCCGCAGCCTGCGGGTGGTGCGGGCGGGCCGCTATGTCGAGAATCTCAACGAGCTGGAATATGTGGACGGCGCGGTCTGGGCCAACATCTTTGAAAGCTGGAACATCGTGAAGATCGACCCCGTCAGCGGCTGCGTCACGGCGGAGGCCAATCTGGAAGGCCTGCGCGCCCGGATGCGCCCGGCGGACCGGCGCTATATCGAATCCGAGGCCAATTTCGTGCTCAACGGCATCGCCCACGACCCGGCAACCGGCCTGTTCACCCTGACCGGGAAATACTGGCCCATGCTGTTCACGGGCCGGTTCACGGCCAATTGACCCGCCCCGGACCGTTCCGGAAGGCCATTTTCGTCCCCCGAAGGCCATTCTTGAAGGCGTCGCCCCCAGCGTGTAAGGCAGGACCCAATTCGGGGCGTAGCTCAGCCTGGTAGAGCACTAGCTTTGGGAGCTAGGGGTCGAGAGTTCGAATCCCTCCGCCCCGACCAACCTTGGAGTTGTCATGCGCGCGCGCATCTACAGACCGGCCAAAAACGCCATGCAGTCGGGCAAGGCCCGCACCAAGCTCTGGCAACTGGACTATGAGCCGGAAAGCCCGCGCACCGTGGACCCGCTGATGGGCTGGACCTCGTCGGCCGACATGCGCCAGCAGATCACGCTGGAGTTCGACACGCTGGAGGAGGCCGTGGCCTATGCCCAGGCCAACGCCATTCCCTATCAGGTGTTCGAGCCGCATGTGCCCACGCCCAAGCCCAAGGCCTATTCGGACAATTTCCGTTTCGACCGCAAGGTACCCTGGTCACACTAGGATGGCCGCACGACTCCGTAGCTCAGCTGGATAGAGCACCCGCCTTCTAAGCGGGCGGTCGCTGGTTCGAATCCAGCCGGGGTCGCCATCCCAGCGCGTCAGCCGTCCGTCGCCGCGTCGATCCAGGCCAGATAGGGCGCAAAGCCCGCCGTGAACGGCGTGGCGACGATCTCTGGCACATCATAGGGATGGAGAGCCTTGATGCGGGCAATGGCGGCCTCGAACAGGCGGGCGTGCGTCTTGACCAGCAGCAGCAGTTCGGCCTCGTTCTGTTTTTTGCCGTCCCAGATATAGACGCTCTCGATCGGCAGCATCTGCACGCAGGCCGCCAGCTTTTCCCCCACCAGCATGTCGGCGATGCGGACGGCATCCGCGCGCGTGGGCACGGTGGTCATCAGCATGCCGTGGCCGGTGGGCGGTGCGGTGCTCATAGGGCGGACTGGATGACGCCGGCGCGGCGCGCAAAGGCCAGGATATGCGTGACGGTTTCCCGCAGCCCGGTGGTGACAATGTCGCTTTCGGTCGCTTCCACGCTGTCCAGATAGCGCGAATGGTCCGCGCCCAGGCCCCAGAACAGGGCCAGCACCGGCACGTCCGGCATGTGCTTGCGCAACCGGCGCACCTGATAGCGGGCGTTCTTGAAAGTGCCGGGCTCCAGATAGGAGACACAGACCAGCCGCACGCCTTCGCCGGGCAGGTCGCGGATATTGGCCGCCGAGGTTTCCTCCGACGAGACAAGCCGCGCGCCCAGCCCGTGCTTTTCCAGTATGTCCACCAGCAGCAGGCCCGCCGCTTCGTCCAGCGGGCCGCGCCCGGCCACGCACAGCACCGGCAGGTTGGTCCAGCCGTGCGGCAGAACCGGCAGCGCGGCGGCGGCGTCTTCATCTGTATGGTGGGCGAGGTTGACGATCAGCCCCTTGATGGCGTCGCGGATATGTTCCTGCCGCTGGGGCACCAGTACGCCGCGATTGACGTCGGTCTGGGCCAGCATCAGCGCGTTGCCCGCCACCTGGTCATAATAGTCCATCAGGGTATGGTCGCGCAGATAGGCCTCCGCCTCGTCGGCCGCCTCATCGGGGTCTTCGGCCAGCATCCGCAGGTAGAGGCTTTCCTCGTTTCTCAGCGCGGGCTGGTCGCCCAGCATCACCTCCAGGAATTTCAGCGCCTGGATATGGCGGCCCAGCACCACGAAGCACATGGTCAGCGGCGTGGAGAGCAGGAGGCCCACCGGCCCCCACAGCCAGGTCCAGAAGACGGCGGCCACCACCACCGCCACCGCCGACAGGCCCATGCTGCGGCCATAGACGAAAGGCTCGATAGCCTGGCCGATGACCGCCTCGATGCCGCCATACAGCGCGGCCACCCAGACCAGCCTGCCCCAGCCGGGATCCACCGCCAGCGCCAGGGTGGCGGGAAACAGGAAGGCCAGCGGCACGCCGACATAGGGCACGAAGCGCAGCAGCATGGCCATCAGGCCCCACAGGCCGGAATTGGGAATGCCGATCAGCCACAGGCCGAATCCGATGGTCAGGCCGAAACAGGTGTTGATGAGCGTCTGCAGGAAGATGAAGCGCGACAGGCGCGTGGCGGCTTCGTCCAGCGCCACGCTGGTGCGTTGCAGGTCGCGCGATCCGGCCAGCCGCACGATGCGGTCGCGCAGGTCGTCCTTTTGCAGCAGGATGAAGCCGACAAAGACCAGCACCATCACGATCAGCGCCAGTGGCTCGACCAGCGGTCCCAGCACGTTCTGCGCCATCGCCCAGGGCGTGGTGGCGGTGCGCCGGATCACCACCGGCACAGGCTTGACCGTGTCGGCGCGCGAGGCTTTCATTTCCTCGACGCGCTCGCCCGCCACCTGTTCGACCACATTGTCCAGCGTGCGGTTGAGGGCCGAGATGGTGCCGTTCTGGCCCACCGATCCCACCACCGAGGTGATCTTCTGGCTGAGATTGGTCTGGTAGCGCGGCAGCTCCACCGCCAGCTTGGCGAGCTGCGAGCCCATGAACCCGGCCAGCGAAGACAGGATGACGATGGCCAGAGTCAGGCTGATCAGCACCGGCGCGACATGGCCCAGGCCCCAGCGCTTGAGCAGGGCGACCAGCGGGGCCAGGGCGAAGGACATCAGCACCGCCAGCGCCAGCGGCATCAGCACGGGCTTGCCGAAATAAATGCCGCTGACCACCACCGCCGCGATCACCGCCATCATGAACTTGGGCGTCAGCGTGTCGGGGGCGGCGCCCAGGACAGGGCGGGTCGGCTTCAGGTCGGACATCCGGCGACTCCAGGGGGAACGGTTATAACCCCCGGAAAGAGTTTTCGTCTCAGTCGAGTTTGCGGAAGAAACAGGAAGGCGCCCCGGTGTGGCAGGCCGGTCCCATCTGGTCCACCTTCAGCAGCAGCACATCGCCGTCACAGTCCACCCAGGCCTCGATCAGGTGCTGGTGGTGGCCGCTGGTCTCGCCCTTGGTCCAGACCGACTGGCGCGAGCGCGACCAATAGGTGACGCGGCCGGTCGCCAGGGTCATCTCCAGCGTCTGGCGCGTCATCCAGGCGAACATCAGCACCTCGCCGGTCGCCTTGGACTGGGCGATGACGGGCACCAGCCCCTTGTCGTCGAACTTCACCGTGGCAAGGAAATCGGCATGGCTGAGGGTATCGGTCACGGTGTCTCTCTCAATCGTTTCAGGCCGGCCTCCAGGTCGGCGATCAGGTCGCCCGCATCCTCCAGCCCGGCATGGATCCGCAGCACCGGGCCTTCCGCGGCGAAGGGGCGGGCCGTGCGCCGGATATGGGCAGGCACGATCAGGCTTTCAAACCCGCCCCAGCTATAGCCGATGCCGAACAGGCGCAACCCGTCCACGAAGGCGGCGATGGCGGCGTCGGAGGCGGGCTGCATCACCACCCCGAACAGGCCGCAGGCGCCGGTGAAATCCCGCTTCCACAGGGCATGGCCGGGATCGGTTTCCAGCCCCGGATGCAGGATGCGGGCGACTTCCGGCTGCCCGCCCAGCCAGCGGGCCAGCGCCAGCCCGGTCTCCTGATGGCGGGCCAGCCGCACCGGCAAGGTGCGCAGGCCGCGCAGGCCCAGGAAGCAGTCGTCGCCGCTGGCGAACAGGCCCATATTGCCATGCGTCTCCACCAGCCGGGCGGCATGGCGTTCGTTGGCCGCGACCGTGCCCAGCATCACATCGGCATGGCCGCCGACATATTTGGTCGCCGCCTGGATCGAAAGGTCCACGCCATGCTTCAGCGGCTGGAAGAAGAGGGGCGTCGCCCAGGTATTGTCCATCAGCACCGAAACGCCGCCCCGGCCATTGTCATGGGCATGGGCGGTTTTCACCAGCGCGGGAATGTCCTCCACTTCAAAGGTCAGCGAGCCGGGGCTTTCGCAGAACACCGCCGCGGTGTTGGGCCGTAAGTGCGGCGCGATGTCGTCGCCGGGCGCGTAATAGCTGGTCTCGATCCCAAACCGTTTCAGGGTGCGTTCGGCCAGAAGGCGGGTCGGTTCATAGGCGCTGTCCACCATCAGCAGATGATCGCCCGCGCCGCAGGTGGACAGGATCGCCAGGCTGCAGGCCTGAAGGCCGCTGGTGACGGTGACGGTGCGCGCCGCGCCTTCCAGGTCGCTGATGGCGGCCTCGAAGCTGCGGGTGCTGGGCGTGCCGCGCCGCCCATAGGTATAGGGCTGGGTGTTGGCTTTCAGCGCCGCCATGTCGGGATAGAGGATGGTCGAGGCGCGATAGACCGGCGTGTTGACCACGCCGAAATGTTCGTCGCTCATGCGGCCCAGGCTGGTGACGCGGGTTTGCGGCTTGTCAGTCATGTTTCTTCTGCAGGTAGGGGCGCAAGGGACGTTCCATCAGGAAAATGGCGATGCCCGCCAGGATGCCGAACCCGGCGATCATCAGGAAGAATTCGGGATGGCTCATGCTTTCCCAGAAGGTGCCCAGATAGCCCTGCAGGAAGCCCCCGCCCAGGAAATTCGGCAGGAAGTTCACCGCCACCATGAAAGAGACGATCCGCAGCGGCGCGACCTTGGAATAGAGCGAGAGGCTGATGGGCGACAGGAATATCTCGCCGGTGGTGATGATGGCGAAATAGGCCAGCAGCCACAGCCAGCTCACCTTGGCACCGCCGCTCATCCAAGACACGCCCGCGATCAGGACATAGGCCAGCGCCAGCAGCAGGCAGCCGATGGCGATCTTGTGCATGGAATTGGGCTCGCGCAGCGCCTTGGCCTGGCGCGCCCACAAGGCCACCAGGAAAGGCGTGAAGGCGAAGATGATGAAGGGATTGAAGCTCTGGAACCAGGTGACGGGAATCTGCCAGTCCAGAAGTCCTGGCAGGATGCGCCGGTCGGTGGCGCTGTCGGCGAACAGGGCGATGATATTGCCCTGCTGCTCGTAACAGGCCCACCACAGGGTCAGTGGCAGCACCAGCAGGAACAGCGCGCCGACCGATTTCCATTCCTCGCGGGTCAGGGGCTGCTTCACGCGGGCGCCGCGCGGCTTGATGACTTCCGGCGGCAGGTGTTTCCAGCCCCACAGATAGACGACGAAGGCGAACAGCATGCCCACGCCCGCGGCGCCGAAGCCGTAATGCCAGCCCACGGTTTCGCCCAGCGTGCCCGCCACCAGCGGTGCGATGAAGGCGCCCAGATTCACGCCGACATAGAAGATCGAATAGGCGCGGTCGCGGCGGCTGTCCTGGGGGGCGTACAGCATGCCGACCTGGGCGGTGGTATTGGTCTTGAAGAAACCGCCGCCGAAGATCAGCAGGGTCAGGGCCGGGAACAGCAGCGCTTCCGACGCCATCAGGAAGTGGCCCGCCGCCATCATCAGGATGCCGATCATCGCCGCCTTGCGCTGGCCGATGAAGCGGTCCGCCACCCAGCCGCCCAGCAGCGGCGTGGCATAGATCAGGCCGGTATAGGTGCCATAGATCAGCGAGGAGAGCGGCTGGGGATTGAGGCTGCGTCCGGTCAGCGCCTCGAAGAAACCTTTGACCTCGGGATAGAACCACACCCCTTCCACCGTGCCGGGCAGCAGCAGGTATTTGGTGAGATACAGCACCAGCAGGGCGCGCATGCCGTAATAGGAAAAGCGCTCCCACATCTCGGTGGCGAACAGGAAGGTCAGGCCCTTGGGGTGGCCGAACAGCGGTTTTTCCGCCGTGGAGTCGAGGCTGGTCATGGCGGAACCTTGCCCGGAATGCCCCGGATTGCCAAGGCAACCCGGCGATATCAGGGAAGCTCGATGAACCGGTCCTCGCGGCTATAGGCCGTGAATCCCAGCCGCTGGTAGAGCGGCAGGGCGCGGGGATGATCCAGGGTGCAGGTGTTGATGGTCAGCCGCTGGATCGGCAGCGCCCAGGCGTTCATGCAGGTATGATAGAGGAAGAAATAGCCCATGCGGCGGCCGATGGCCTCCGGCATCAGCCCGAAATAGGCGATGTTGGCCATGCCGGGCTTGCGCAGGTCCAGCTCCGCCATGCCGGCGGGCGCGCCTTCGGCATAGAGCACGAACATCTGGTTCTGCGGATCCTGGATCACTTCCGCCAGCGCCTCCGGCGTCAGTTTCCTGCGGTCCACCCAGTAATAATCCGCGCCGATCGTGTCATAGAGATAGCGGTAGAAATGGGGCGCGGGCTTTTCGGCCTTCAGCAGCGCGACCTTGCCGCGCGGCGCCGGCGGGGGCAGGGCGGCGGGCCTGGCGGTCATTTCCAGGAACGTCACCGTCATGGGAATGCGCCGCGCCGGTTTGGCCATTCAGGATGTCCCGGCTGACGTTTCGACCGGGGCTTCGGGCCGCGCGCCCCATTCCGTCCAGGAGCCGTCATAGAGCGCGACATCCCGCGCCCCGATCTCGTGCAGGCCCAGCATCAGGATGGCGGCGGAGATGCCGGAGCCGCAGGTGGTGACGATGGGCGCGTGCAGATCGAGCGCGGCGAAGGCCGCGCGCAATTCCTCCGGCGATTTCAGCGTGCCGTCTGCGGCCACCACGCTGCGCCACGGCACGTTATGCGCGCCCGGCATATGGCCGCCGCGCACCCCGGCGCGCGGTTCGGCCTCCGCGCCGGTGAAGCGGCTGGCGCTGCGGGCGTCCACCAGTTGCGCGGTGCGGCCCGTGACCGTTTTCAGCATCGCGTCGAAATCGCGGATGATCCGCGGGCGCGGCGTGGCGATGAAGTTTTGTGGCGCGGGCGCGGCATCGCCGCTTGCGACGGGGCGGCCCTCGCGGGTCCATTTGGGAAAGCCGCCGTCCAACACGAAGACGCGGTCATGGCCCATCGCCTTCAGCATCCACCAGGCGCGGGGCGACGAGAAGATTCCGCTATTGTCATAGACCACCACGGTGTCGTCATTGCCAATGCCCAGCGCGCCAAGCTGTGCGCCGAACTGGGCGGCGGAGGGCAGCATGTGGGGCAGGCCGGTGTCCTGCTCGGCGATGGCGTCAATGTCGAAGAATACCGCGCCGGGAATATGCGCGGCCCGGAACTCCGCCTTGGGGTCGCGCGGATCGTCCGGCATGTACCAGTTGGCGTCCAGCACCCGCACCCGGTCCAGATGCGCGGCCAGCCAGTCGGTGGACACCAGATTGCCGGTCTGCGTCATGTCCGCCTGCGTCATTCAAAAGGAACGGAGGTGGGTGCGCCGCGTTCCGCCAGCCAGCCGGGGACCGGCAGGCCCTTGTCGCGCAGGAAAGCGGGATTGAACAGCTTGGACTGGTAGCGGTTGCCATAGTCGCACAGTACGGTGACGATGGTGTGGCCCGGTCCCAGGTCTTTCGCCATGCGGATGGCGCCCGCGATGTTCACGCCGGTCGAGCCGCCCATGCAAAGACCTTCATGCTGGAGCAGGTCGAAGATCAGCGGCAGCGCCTCGGCATCGGCGATTTCATAGGCATCGTCTATCGGCGCGCCGTCCAGGTTGCCGGTGACGCGGCCCTGTCCGATGCCTTCGGTGATGGAAGAGCCGTGCGATTCCAGTTTGCCGTGCCTGATCCAGCTATAGATGGCCGCGCCCAGCGGATCGGCGGCGGCAATGCGGATATCCCTGTTGCGCGCCTTGAGCGCGATGGCGATGCCCGCCAGCGTGCCGCCGGTGCCCACCGCGCAGGTGAAGCCGTGCACCCGGCCGCCGGTCTGTTCCCAGATTTCCGGGCCGGTGCCCTCGATATGGGCCTGGCGGTTGGCGACATTGTCGAACTGGTTGGCCCAGATCGCGCCGTTCTTTTCGGTTTTCGCAAGCTGCTCGGCCAGGCGGCCCGACAGCTTCACATAATTGTTGGGGTCCTTGTACGGCACGGCCGGGACTTCGATCAGCTCCGCGCCCAGCAGGCGCAGCGCGTCTTTCTTCTCCTGGCTCTGGGTGTCCGGAATGACGATGACGGTGCGAAAGCCCATCGCATTGGCGACGGTCGCCAGACCGATGCCGGTATTGCCCGCGGTGCCTTCGACGATGGTGCCGCCGGGCCGCAGCTGGCCCTTGCGGATGGCATCCTGGATGATGAACAGCGCGGCGCGGTCCTTGACCGACTGGCCGGGATTGAGGAACTCGGCCTTGCCGAGAATCTCGCAGCCGGTGGCTTCGGAAGCGCGCTTGAGGCGGATCAGGGGGGTGCCGCCAATGGCGGCGATGACATTGGGTGTGATGGCGGGCGTGATGGCGGTGGGCATGAAACGACCCTAGCCGGTCCCATCCTGCCCCTTCAAGGCTCGGAACCCCGCCAGCGCGCGGGCGCGACCCGCCGCCAAATCCACGATGGGCGCAGGGTAATCGCGGGGCGGATGGGGCGCATCCCAGGGCCTGTGGATGAATTTGTCCGGCACCGCCGCCAGCTCCGGCACAAAGGCGCGGACATAGGCGCCGCCGGGATCGAACTTTTCGCCCTGCAGGACCGGATTGAAGATGCGGAAGAAGGGCGCGGCATCGGCGCCGCAGCCCGCCACCCACTGCCAGTTGGCGCTGTTGCTGGCCAAATCCGCATCCACCAGCGTGTCCCAGAACCATTCCGCGCCGCGCTGCCAGGAAATGCCCAGATGCTTGATCAGCAGGCTGGCGGCGATCATGCGGACGCGGTTGTGCATCCAGCCGGTCTGCCAGAGCTGGCGCATGCCCGCATCCACGATGGGGATTCCGGTTCTTCCCTGTGTCCAGGCCCGGAAATCCTTTTCACTGCGCCGCCAGGGGAACGCCTTGAAGCGCGCATCCAGCGGCTGGGTGGGAAGACCGGGATTGTGGAACAGAAGCTGGGCGCAGAACTCGCGCCAGCCCAGTTCCTTGAGGAAGGTCTCGCTGCCGTCACCGGCCTCGCGGGCGCGCACCGCATGCCAGCATTGGCGCGGCGAGATTTCGCCCCAGTGCAGATGCGGCGACAGGCGCGAGGTACCGTCACGATCCGGCAGGTCGCGCGCTGTTTTGTAGGCGGCGATGCGGTCCAGGAAATCATACAGCGCGTCCTGTGCCGCGGCCTCGCCGGGCGTCCAGTCGAAGCCTGTTGCCCAGTCGGGATGGCCCGGCAACAGATTCCAGCCTGCCAGCGTTTCGGTTTCGGCTTTCGCGTGCCGCAGCCGGGTTGGCGCGGGCAGGGGCCGGGGCACCTCCCGCTGCCGCAGGACTTTCCAGAAGGGCGTGAAGACGCGGAACGGCTTGCCCGCGGCCGTGGCGATCTCCCACGGTTCCTGCAACAGCGCGCCGTTGAAGCTGTGCACGGTGACGCCCTTTTCCGACAGCGCCGATTTCAGCGCCGTGTCGCGTTCCACCGCAAAGGATTCATAGCAGCGGTTCCACACCACCGTGTCCGCGCCCGTTTCCCGCGCCAGCGCCGTCACGACCTGGGCGGCAGGCCCCCGGCGCAGCACCAGTGCGCCTTTCAGCGCGGCATCCAGCGCAGTGAGCGAATGGTACAGCCACCAGCGCGACGCGCCGCCCATTCTCCAGTCGCCTGGCGTTTCATCATCCAGCACATACAGGCAGATCAGGGGGCGGCCGCTTTGCGCCGCAAAGGAAAGCGCCGGATTGTCTGCCAGGCGCAGGTCTTGCCGGAACCAGACGATGATGGGCGTCATGATGGTTTTTTCGGTCACGTCAACCGGGCGCAGTCGGCATGGCGATAGCAGGAAACCAGATGATCGTTGACCATGCCCACCGCCTGGGCAAAGGCATAGACGATCACCGGGCCGCAGAAATTGAAGCCGCGCTGTTTCAGTTCCTTTGACAGGCCCACGCTCATGTCGGTCTGGGCCGGAACCTGCTCGCGGCTGCGGAAGCGGTTGACCTGTGGCTTGCCGCCAACATGCTTCCAGATCAGGTCGTGAAAGCCGCCCGGCTCTTTTTCCTCGATCTCGATCCACAGCCGTGCGCCGCGGATCGCGGCCTCGATCTTGGCGCGGCTGCGGACGATGCCGTCATT
>DASTMN010000101.1:0-5587 GCA_035714165.1 Rhizomicrobium sp. | reverse complement strand
TTGCGGGGAATGCCGATCTGTTCCGCCGCGTCCAGAATGGTGTCCAGGATTTTCCACCGCACGCGCGGCGCATCCACCGACAGTTCGCCGTCGCTGCGGTGATGTTCGCTGTCGCCCAGGAAATGCCGGTCCAGCCTGCGGAAGACCGGCGCGACATCGTCCCAGCCCCAGCCGGTCAGACCCAGCTGCCGCCAATGATCGTAATCGCCCGCCTGCCCGCGCATGGACAGCATGGCGTTGATGCTGGACGAGCCGCCCAGCGCCTTGCCGCGCGGGTAATTCAGTGAACGCCCGTTCAGGCCGGGATCGGCCTGTGTCTCGAACATCCAGTCGCTGCGCGGATTGCCGATCAGGTAGAGATAGCCGACGGGAATGTGGAACCAGATCCAGTCGTCCGGCCCGCCCGCTTCCAGCAGCAGCACGCGGGTCCGGGGATCGGCGGACAGGCGGTTGGCCAGCACGCAGCCGGCCGAGCCCGCGCCGACGATAATGTAATCGTATTCGCCGTCCAGAATCGTCACCGGTGTCGTCATCAGTCCAGATAGAACACTTCCTGCCACATGGGAAAGCGCTCGCCGGGCTGGCGGTCGTCCATCGGGGCGAAGAAGGGCGCCATCGCCGCCTGCCAGCGGGCATTGACCGGGCTTTGCTCGATCCGGCTCCAGCTGGCCTCGAAATCGTCGCAGGTGAAGGTCAGGAAAAGCTGGGTACCGCGACGGAAGATGGAATATCTGGAGATGCCGCAGTCCTTCAGCAGCGCCAGCATCTCCGGCCAGACGGCGCGATGGGACTCTTCATATTCCGCGATCCTGTCGGGATTGAGGTTGAGGGTGAAACCGGCGCGCATCCGTTCGTCCTAGCCCATCGCATTGCCCAGCCCGATGATCACCGTGGAGGCGACCAGCAGGGCCAGGCCGATGAATACCAGCGTGAGGGTCCGGCGGCTGGCGCCGCGCCATTCCTTCAGCGCGAACCCCCACAGGCTGGAAAAGATGATGATGCTGGCCATGTGCAGCGTCCAGCTGGAAAAGCCATAGGCGCCCATCTGGCTTTCACCCATGGTGTAGAAGAAGAACTGGAAATACCAGGCGGTGCCCGCCAGCGCGCAGAGCAGGTAGTTGCGCAGCAAGGGCGGCTTGGCGGGACCATCGGCAGCGGGGCCGGGCGCGCCGAAAAACTCGCCCAGGGTTCGGTTTCGCGCGATCAGGATGCCGCACCAGATGAAATTGGTGGTGGCCCCGCCCAGCAGCACCAGGCACAGCACCGGCAGCCCCTGCCACAGGGGCGCGGTGCCCGCCGCCAGGGTCAGCGCCTTGACCGGCTCGCCCGCCGCCAGTCCATAGGCAAAACAGGCCGAGGTGATGCCGGAGAAGATGGCGACCGCCACGCCCTTTTTCAGGTCGAACTCGGCGATGGCGGCGCGCTGCTGTTCCAGCGGCATCTCGCCTTCCTTCAGCCGTCCGGCGCGGCCCACCACGGTGATGCCCGCCAGGCAGACCGCAAGACCCAGCAGCACGATCTGGCCGTGGGTGGTGGGGATCAGCCGCGCCAGTTCGCCCGACACCAGAGGCGGCATCAGGGTGCCGAAAGTGGCAGTCAGGCCCATGATGATGGCCATGCCCAGCGACAGGCCCAGATAACGCATGGTGAGGCCGAAGGTCAGGCCGCCCAGCCCCCACAACAGGCCGAAGAAAAAGCACCAGAACCAGACATTGCCCGGCGTCGCCGCCAGCACGCCGGGCAGGTCGGCGGTGCGGAAGAAGGCGAACAGCCAAGGCGCCAGAAGCCAGCTGAAGACGCCACCGGTCAGCCAGAAAACCTCCCAGGACCAGTGCTTCACCTTGCGGAACGGCACATAGAAGCTGGCCGAGGCCAGGCCGCCCAGCCAGTGCAGGAAAACGCCGGCCAGCGGGTTGGGTGTCATCTTGTATAGGGCCTGTGCAGCTTGACCTCACGGTTCAGTTCGACGCCGAAGCCCGGCTTGTCCAGCGCCGACAGCCTGATGCGGCCATTTTCCGGCACCGGCTCGCCCAGCAATTGCGGCGCGAACATCGGCACCACCTTGTCGGCCTGGGGCGCCATCATCAGGAACTCGGCAAAGGGCGAGTTATGGCGGGTGATGACGAAGTGATAGGAATAGACGGACGAGCCGTGCGGCACCATCAGCTTGCCGTGGCTTTCGGCCAGGTTGGCGATCTTGATCAGCTCGGTGACACCGCCGCACCAGCCCACATCGGGCTGGATAATGTCGCAGCAGTCCATCTCCAGCAGCATGCGGAAGCCCCAGCGGGTGGCGTCATGCTCGCCGGTGGTCACCTGCATGCCGGGCGGCACCGCTTTTTTCAGGTCGCGATAGCCCCAGTAATCGTCGGGTGACAGCGCTTCCTCGATCCATTTCAGGCCGGACTGTTCCCAGGCCAGCCTGGCGAGGCGCGTGGCATAGTTCAGGTCCAGCGCCATCCAGCAATCCAGCATCAGCCAGAAATCCGGCCCCACCCGTTCGCGCATCACGGCGATCTCGGCCAGGGCCTTTTTCAGCCCCTCCTCGCCCTCGGCGGGGCCATGATGCAGGGGCATCTTGCCGCCGATGAAACCCATCTGCTTGGCCAGGTCGGGGCGCGCGCCGGTCGCATAAAAGACCAGCTCGTCGCGCACCGCCCCGCCCAGAAGCTGGTGCACCGGCTCGTCGCGAAGCTTGCCCAGCAAGTCCCACAGCGCCAGGTCCACGCCGCTGATAGCGTTGATGACAAGCCCCTTGCGCCCGTAATACTGGGTGGAGAAATACATCTGGTCCCAGATCTTCTCGACCTGGGACGGATCGCGCCCTTCCAGGAAACGGGCCAGGTGCTTTTCCACGATATAGCAGGCCGGTTCACCGCCGGTGGTCACGGCAAAGCCGGTGACGCCGTTCTCGGCCTCGATTTCCACCACCAGCGTGCCCAGCACATTGATACCGAAGCTCTGGCGGCTCTGGCGGTATTCGGGATAGCGCGCCATCGGGGTGGCGATATGGTCGTCAATCCAGTGGCCGCCGCCCTGGTCGTGATAGTCGGCCCCGCCGCCGCGCACCACAAAGGCGCGCACCGCCCTGATCTTCGGAAATGCCACGCAATACGCTCCCAGCCCGGTCCTGTTTTGCGCTAGCGTAGCGGCAGACAACAGGGGTGGAAAGATGCTTCTCAGGGACAAGGTGCTTTTGATTACCGGCGCGTCGGCGGGCATTGGCCGCGCCGTCGCCATCGAGGCGGCGCGTCAGGGCGCGGACGTGGCGATCAACCATTTCGATGCCGACGATGCTGCGGCGCAGGAGACGGTGCGGGCGATCGAGGCCATCGGCCGCCGCGCCATCGCGGTGAAGGGCGATGTGGCCCGGCCGGAAACCGCGACCGGCTTCGTGGCGGCGGCGGTAAAGGCGCTTGGGAAGGTGGACGTGTTCGTCTCCAATGCGGGCATCTGCCCTTTCCATGCCTTTCTGGACATGCCGCAGGCCACCTTCGAGCGCACCATGACGGTGAACCTGCACGGCGCCTATTACATGATCCAGGCCGCTGCCAACCAGATGATGAAACAGGGACATGGCGGGGCGATCATCGGCGTCTCCTCCATCTCGGCCTATGTCGGCGGCGAGTACCAGACCCATTACACACCCACCAAGGCGGGCGTGCTGTCCATGATGAACTCGGTCGCCATCGCACTGGGCAAACACGGCATCCGCTGCAATGCGGTGCTGCCGGGCACCATCCAGACCGACATCAACAAGGAAGACCTCAGCGACCCGAAAAAACGCGCCTATATGGAGGGCCGGGTTCCGCTGGGGCGGCTGGGCGTTCCCGAAGACCTGGCCGGGCCGGTGATCTTCCTGGCCTCGGACATGGCGCGCTATGTCAACGGCGCGGCGTTGCTGGTGGACGGCGGCATGTTCGTCAACCTGCAATAATTTTCGCGGTTCCCGGAAACGGATGACGGTTCCGGCGTTCTCTATGCGTGAGGCAATGATCGAAAGATCATCAATCACAAAAAACGGCGGAGAACGGGCGAAAGTCCAGTTTCCGCCGTTCTCGTTTTTGTCTAGTGCGATGCGGGACGGGCGAAGCTGGTCCAGCGGCCATCGCGGGCGGCATCGCCCGGCGGGGCATTCCAGGCCAGCGCCGACAGGCCGTTCAGGTCATAGACCACCTTGCCGTCCTTGATGGTCAGTTCGGCCACCAGTTTGCGGTCACCCGTCACCTTGCCCATCACCATGTCGGTGAAACCGAAGCGGCCCTTCTGCAGCGACAGCACCGCGATGTCGGCCACCGATCCCGGCGACAGGCTGCCCAGGTCGTTCCGCCGGATCTGACGCGCCGGGGCGGCGGTCATGCCCGCCACCGCTTCGTTCAGCGTCAGGCCGATCGCCATCATCTTGCTGGCGACATTGAGAATGTCCTTGGTGGCGCTGTTCATGCTGCCCACATGCAGGTCGGTGGACAGGGAATCCGGCCTGAAGCCCGCCGCGATCATCGGCACCGCCAGCGAGAATTTGAAGCTGCCGCCGCCGGTGCCGGTGTCGAAATAAATGCCGCGCTTGCGGCCTTCGACAAGCGCCCTGCCAGGGCCCAGCGTCACCGGGTCCTGCTCCTGCCGCAGTCCCGAATAGACATGGGTATAGATGTCGCCCGGCCGCAGCTTCTGCGTCAGCAGGTCGTAGAGCGGCCGTGTGGGCTGGTCGGCCCCGAAATCCACCATCACCGGCAGGCCCGCGCGCGTGCCCGCGATCACCGCCTGTTCCACCGGCGTCCATTCCGGCCCGCCATAATGGGCGGTCTTGATGCCCACGATCACGCCGGGATAGCGCGCCGCCATCTTCGCGGCGGCCTCGCCGTCCATGTCGGACAGGTCCTGCTCGAACGTCCCGCCGCGCATGCCGTGGCCCACGATATTCAGCATCGCCAGCACGCGCGTTTTGGAGCGGTCGATGATGCGGTCCTTGAAATCCGGGAAATTGCGCCATCCGGCGCCGCCCGCATCCACCACCGTGGTGACGCCGTTGCGGAAGGTGAAACCGTCCGGCGGAACCGAATTGTCGCCCGCATAGGAATTGCGCTCGCCCGTGCCCGCATAGACATGGACATGCAGATCGATCAGGCCCGGCGTGACATACAGGCCCCGCGCGTCAATGGTTTTGATGGCGTCGGCGGGCCTGAGGCCCGGCGCGACGCGGGCGATGCGGCCATCCTTGATGGCGACATCCATCACCCCGTCCACCTTGTTGGCGGGGTCCAGCACATGGCCGCCCGCCAGCAGCAGGTCATAGGCAGGCGCGGGCAAAGGCTGGGCCGCCGCCGCGCCCGCCATCACCGCAAGCAGCGCGACTGCGGCCAGCCGCGTCACGCACGCACCGCCGTGAAGGTGGCCGGGCCATATTCGCCCATGTCCACGCTGCCGGACATGGCGTTGCCCTGTACCGTGCCCTGGAAGGTCCAGTTGATGCTGTTGCCGGGCACCGGCATCCGGCCTTTCAGTTCCACCGTGCCCGCCCGCACCGTGCCGGTCAGCGCGCCCTGGAAAATCTCGCCCTGGTGCGTGCCGGTCAGCGCCGCGCCATCCT
>DASTMN010000100.1:0-88006 GCA_035714165.1 Rhizomicrobium sp. | reverse complement strand
TGCCCTGGAAGGTCCAGTTGATGCTGTTGCCGGGCACCGGCATCCGGCCTTTCAGTTCCACCGTGCCCGCCCGCACCGTGCCGGTCAGCGCGCCCTGGAAAATCTCGCCCTGGTGCGTGCCGGTCAGCGCCGCGCCATCCTGTGACAGGATGAACTGCTGCTGGCCCTCGCCCAGCATGTACTTGACCGTGACCGCCCAACGGCCCGCCACCTGCGCCGGCGCGCCTTTGGGTGCCACCGGATCGGCATAACGGCCCGGATTCTTCAGGCCGTCATACAGCGCCTCGGCAACGATGCGCTCTTCGCCGGGGTCCATCATGTAGGGCATGATGGTGAGATGGCTGGCCATCGCGTCGGGACGGCGGCCGATGCCGCCCTCCACCATGATGCGCGGCGTTCCCGCATCCAGCTTCGCGACCAGCTCCGTGCCGGTGATGCCCAGCACCCGCGCATCCCAATGGATGCGCAGGCGCGGCGCATGGTTGGAAAGATCGGCCGGTTCCAGATATTCGAACCGCGTCGAAGGCAGGTCCTTCAGCCGCGCCTCGATATGGTTCAGCCAGCCGCGCCACATGCGCTGCTCGGCGGCATGGTCGCGCCGGTACCACTGGCGCACCGCCGCCAGCAGGCCCATGGATTCCTCCTTGGAGCATTTCAGGGCGCGGCCATAGGCATGGTGCGGCGAGGCCTGGTAATAGGCCGCCTGGCACAGCGCCTTGTCGCCGATCATCATGCCGGAGGATTGCGGACCCCGCAGGCACTTGCCGCCGGAATAGCCCACCAGCGTCGCCCCCGCCGCCAGGTGGATATTGGGCACGCGCGGCTCTTCCGCCGCCGCATCCACGAAGACCGGCACATTTTTCGGCCCGGCCACGGCGCAGATGCGGGCGATGGGCAGGATGCTTTTGGCCTCGCGCGCACTGGCCATCACATAGATCATGGCGGTGCGCGGACTTATGGCGGCGGCAAGCTGGTCAGCGGTTTCCACCTCCACGATCTCGACATTCACCATCCGCACGCCAACATCATAGGGATTGCGGGAATGCTTGGGGATGATGACCTGATCCCTGGTCTTGCGCTCCGGCAGGGCCTGGCATTTTTCGACGTCGCTGCCCGCGATGCAGGCGATGGTCGCCAGGCAGATCGCCGCCTCGCAGCCATTGGTCACGATGCCCCATTCCGCGCCGGTCAGCTTGCCCAGCTCCGCGCCGATGCCCTCCATCATCTCGTCCATATGGACATAGTGATGCGAGGCCTCGAACATCGCCTGCTTGACCTCCGGCAGCGAGCGCGAGCCGGACAGGATGGTATAGGTGCCCCGCGCGTTCAGGATGGGCCGCACCCCGATGCGGGTGAACAGATTGTCCGACGCCGTGCCGGTATTCACCGGCAGGGATTGCGCCGCCGACGACGACGCGCCCATCACCGCCGCCACCGGCGCGGCGGCGGCCACACCCGATGTCTTCAGAACCTCGCGCCGCGACCATTTGCCGAACAAAGCCATGCCAATCCCCCCTGCCGGTTGTCCGGCTTTTTTTTTAAATGTAGGCGATCATGTCGATTTCGATCAGCGACCCACCCGGAATGCCCGCAGCGGGCGCGGTGGTGGTGCGGACCGGCGGAACATCGCCCCAGTCATAGGAACGATAGACCGCGTTCATGCGGTCATAATCCTTCAGGTCGTGCAGGAAGACCGTGACCTTCAGCACCTTCTGCAGCGACGATCCGGCGTCGTTGAGATTCTTGGTCAATTCGTCCAGCACCGTTCTGGTGTGTTCCTCGATGGTGCCCTTGTAGTGGGCGCCCACGCCCGACAGGAACAGCATGTTGCCGTAGGCGACGGCGCGCGAGAACATGGGCGGACGGTCCGGCTTGGGATTGGGCGCCGGATAGGGCGAGCGCTTTTCCAGCCTGGCGGGCTGGGCGGCGGCTTCCTTGGCCAGCAGGGCGCCACCGGCGGCCATCGCGGCGGCCTTGGCGCCATTGGCCAGAAGGCCGCGCCGGGATTTCTTGTCCATGAAATTGCTCCCTCAATGCTGTTTTTCTGGAATGCTGTCCGGGCAAATGCCCCCTGCCCGGCGTCCGAAGGCTAACACAAAGCGCCTGAGGCGGAAGGGCCGGTTGCCACCGAAACCTTGCTGATCCGTTAGACTGTCATGGCTGGTTTCCACGCGCTGCTCCGCAACACACCCGCGGGTCTCTATTGCCCGCCGGGCGACTTTTATATTGACCCGGTGCGGCCTGTGGCCCGGGCCGTGATCACCCACGGCCATGCCGACCATGCCCGTGGCGGCCACGGCGCGGTGCTGGCCACGCCCCAGACCCTGGCGATCATGGCGGCCCGCTATGGCGCGGATTTCGCGGCGGCGTCCGAAGCCGCGCCCTATGGCCAGGCGGTTTCCCGCGACGGCGTGACGGTGACGCTGGCCCCCGCCGGGCATGTGCTGGGATCGGCCCAGGCGGTGCTGGCATGGAACGGCATCACCGCCGTGGTGTCGGGCGACTACAAGCGTCGCCCCGATCCCACCTGCCCGCCTTTCGAGCCGGTCCCCTGCCAGCTGTTCGTCACCGAGGCGACCTTCGGCCTGCCGGTCTTCCGCTTTCCCGATGCCAGCGATGAAATCGCCCGGCTGCTGAAATCGGCGGCGCTGTTTCCCGAACGGACGCATCTGGTGGGCGCCTATGCGCTGGGCAAGGCGCAGCGCATCATCGCCCTGCTGCGCGCGGCGGGCTATGCGCGCACCATCTATGTGCACGGCGCGCTGGCGGCGATGAATACGCTCTATCAGGCGCACGGCATCGCGCTGGGCGATATCGCGCCCGCCACAGGCCAGGACCGCGCCAGCCTGCCGGGCGAAATCGTTATCGCCCCGCCATCGGCCATCGCCGACAAATGGTCGCGCCGCTTCGCCGACCCGATCCCCGCCTTCGCGTCCGGATGGATGCAGGTGCGTGCCCGCGCCCGCCAGCGCCATGTCGAACTGCCGCTGGTGATCTCCGACCATGCCGACTGGGACGAACTGACCGGCACGCTGACCGAACTCGCGCCGGAGGAAGTCTGGATCACCCATGGCGCGGAAGACGCGCTGCTGCGCTGGTCGGCGCTGAACGGCATCCAGGCGCGGGCGCTGGAGATCGCCGGCTATGCGGACGAGGACGACTGATGCGCGCGTTTGCCCGCCTGCTGGACCAACTGTCCTTCACCCCGTCGCGCAACGCCAAGCTGACGCTGCTGCGCGACTACCTGTCCAACACGTCCGATCCCGAACGCGGCTGGGCGCTGGCGGCGCTGACCGGGGCCTTGCGGTTCGATGCCGCTAAGCCGGGTTTCATCCGCAAGGCGGCGGAGGCGCGGATAGACCCGCAGCTTTTCGCCCTGTCCTATGATTTCGTCGGTGACCTGGCCGAGACGGTGGCGCTGGTCTGGCCAAGCCGCCCGGGCGCGAACCGCGAACCCGAACTACCCGAAGTGGTGGAGACATTGCAGGGCGCATCGCGCCGCCAGGTGCCGCAACTGCTGGAAGGCTGGCTGGACGCGCTGGACGCACGCGGCCGCTGGGCGCTTTTGAAACTGCTGACCGGCGGCCTGCGCGTGGGCGTCTCAGCCCGCCTTGCCAAGCAGGCGCTGGCGGCGCTGGGCCAGCAGCCCGTCACCGCGATCGAGGAAATCTGGCACGGGCAGGAACCGCCCTATGACGACCTGTTCGCCTGGCTGGAAGGGCGCAGCGACCGGCCCGGCAGCGACACGCCCGCCCGCTTCCGCCCGGTGATGCTGGCCCAGGCGCTGGATGAAGCGGTGGATTTCGCGCGCTACAACGCCGACGATTATGCGGCGGAATGGAAATGGGACGGCATCCGGGTGCAGGCCGCCAGCGAACGCGGCCAGCGCCGCCTTTACAGCCGCACCGGCGAGGACATCGCCACCGCCTTTCCCGACGTCATCGAAGCGCTGGATTTCGAGGGCGTGCTGGACGGCGAACTGCTGGTTTTCCGCGACGGCCATGCCGCCCCCTTCGGCGACCTGCAACAGCGGCTGAACCGCAAGACGGCGGACGCCAGGCTGCTGGCGCGCCATCCGGCGGGCATCCGCGCCTATGACCTGCTGCTGGATGGCGAGGAAGACCTGCGCCACCGGCCCTTCCGGGAACGCCGCGCCCGGCTGGAGACATTTGTGGCGCGCCTGCAAAGTCCGCGCATAGACCTGTCGCCCTTGCAGCCTTTTTCCGGCTGGGAGGCGCTGGCGGCGCTGCGCGCCAGCCCGCCCGGCGGCGATCCCCAGGTTGCCGAGGGGCTGATGCTCAAACGCTGGGATTCGATCTATGAAGCCGGGCGGCCCAAAGGCCCCTGGTTCAAATGGAAACGCGACCCGCATCTGGTGGATGCGGTGCTGATGTATGCCCAGCGGGGTCATGGGAAGCGCAGCGGCTTTTATTCAGACTATACGTTCGGCGTCTGGCGCCAGGATGCCAATGGCGATCGCGTCCTGACGCCGGTGGGCAAGGCCTATTTCGGCTTCACCGACGAGGAACTGAAGCGCCTGGACAAGTTCGTGCGCGACAATACGATGGAACGGTTCGGGCCGGTTCGCAGCGTGCGGGCCGATGCCGATTTCGGACTGGTGCTGGAAATCGCCTTTGAAGGCCTGCAACAGTCCAGCCGCCACAAATCCGGTGTGGCGATGCGCTTTCCCCGCGTCCATCGCATCCGCTGGGACAAGCCCGCGCGCGATGCCGATGAACTGGCCGCGCTGGAACGCCTGCTGGAGTAACGCCTGCTGGATTAGGGCCCGGCCGCCGCGCCGCGACGGCCGGGCCACATCGTCAGACCCGGACCGCCTTCTTGGCGGCCAGGAAATCGCGGTTCATGCGGGCACGCTGTTCGTCGGAGAAGTTCTTGCGAACCTGCGCCCAGATGTTGCGCTCCTCTTCCTCGACATGGTGCGCCACCAGTTCTTTGAGAACCTTGGCCGCCGCCTTGAACTCCGGCGTATTGGCGGTCAGCGTTTCGAGCTGCTTCAGGGTGGCGCTGGCCAGGGCATGCTCGGTATAGCCCTCGGCCCCGTCGATCTTGGGCTGCTCGTCCTTCAGCATCGAGACCGGATCATAGACCACAATCTCCTCGGCCTTGGTGTGCGGCACCAGCGCCTGCTTGATCCGGACGACCAGCCGCTTCTGCTCGCGGGCCTCGTCGCTGTCCACCAGCCGGGACAGAAGCTCCTGCACCTCCTCATGTTCTTCGTGCAGCGTCTCAAGGATGTCGCCGTCCGGCATGGCGGACGGCATGAAAGCCTCGGCCACGGTCTTGCCGGCCTGTTCGATGGTGCTCTTGATGCTCATGGGAAGATCCTTTCGGGAATAAGTCCGCGACAGGAACGTGCCTGCCGCGACGCGGTTGCGGCAGGCAGTTGCGATCGGGCGAGATTTTGTGTGCGCTATCAAACGCATAGAGCGCGCCAGATGAGAGTTCATCGCAAACGGTGCGGTAACGTCCCGCGCCGTTTCAATTTTCCCAAAGTTCCGGCAACGGCGTGGCAGGGGCGGCGTTACCACGAAGCACACAACCCCGGAGGAACAACATGACGACCCCCACTGGTCATACCAGCGCCATTCTTGCATCCAAGGTCAAAGGCACCGCCGTCTACAACGATGCGGGCGACAAGATCGGCACGGTGGAGGACATCGTGCTGGACAAGCAGTCCAACCAGATCCTGTTCGCAGCACTGGGCTTTGGCGGCCTTCTGGGCATCGGCGAGAAATACTATCCCGTGCCCTGGTCCATGCTGGACTATAACGAGGACAAGGGCGGCTATGTCGTGCCGCTGGACAAGGACCGGATCGAGAATGCCCCGGCCTATGACCTCAAGGACCTGACCAAGCATGACGGCAGCCTGGGCACCATCCGCGAGCAGACCTACGACTATTACAAGATCAGCCGCGACTGGAACTGACAGGACGAAGGACCCCGCCGGAAACGGCGGGGTCTTTTCCTTTCCACCCCTTACGAACAGATCCGGGCGCGCCCCATATCCAGATGGAAATGGTTGGCGTGCAGCCGGTTATAGTCCGGCCCCAGCACGGTATTGAACACGCGGCAGGCTTCCTGCCGCGCCGCCGCCAGGAAGCGCCCCTGTTCGGTTTCCTTTCCGTAATCCCGCAAGACCGACACGCTGCGGCCGTCCGCGAAATGGAAGGCGGCGATGTCTATCGCGTTGGCGGCGGCATGTTCGCTGCGGCGGCCATCCTGCGCGTTGTTCACGTTGCGGCAGGAGAAGGTGCCGAACTGGGTGATCCGCACCAGCGGCGACCGCATATGCGCCAGCGCCGGGGCGGCAAGCTGGTCCTGGTACCAGTAGAGCGCCGCCTGCATCGCACAGGTGGCGGTGACCCTGGGGGCAAAGGTTATCGGGCTGGAATCCGCCCGCACGACATTGTCGAAGCCGCACGCCTCGCCCATTGCCCTGTCCTTCAACGGTTCAAACCGCAGCCGCGACGCCGTGGCCAGCGCCGCCCGGCAGGTGTCGCGGTCGGTCTTCAGGCGTGACATCTGCCAGTGGGCGATCCAGCCCGGCGGCGCATCCAGCGCCACGGGCTTCCAGGGCAGGCTGTTGGGCGGGAAACTGTCCTCGTTGCGGATGAACCAGCCCACACCCACTAGCAGCAGCGCCATGAGGGCCGCCAGCAGGACGGCGGGGCCGGACGGCGCGATCCTCATGCCCGCGCCCAGCGCAGGCCGAAGGACCTGCCCGTCAGGCGCGCCACGATCTCATGCTTGCGCGCCATCAGGGGACGCTCCACGCCATGCCACAATGCCGTGGCCGCGAGGAACGCCACCGGCAACGCCAACGCCATATTCATTCCCCAGGACTGGCCCGGCACGAACTGGATCGCCGCCTGCTGAACCGGATAGGCGGTCAGATAGAGTCCATAGGAATAATCGGCCTGCGTCAGCGCCGCCGGGATGCGCCGCAGGCCCAGCCAGATCACGCCATAGGCCAGGATGGGAACGGCCAGACCCGCATCGGCGGGATCGCGCATGATCCAGAACGCGCCTGCCAGCGCCGCGACGCCCAGAACGGGATGAAGCGGCACACGCGCCGCGAAACGATGCAGCAGGACGCCGCACACAAAAGCCAGGACCAGCGGCTTGGCCGGCAGCCAGGCCAGCGCCAGGCCGATAAAGGGCAGGTGCGGAAACAGTAGCACCAGCGCAAGGCCCAAAAGCGCGAGGCCGAAAAGCCGCCCGCGCGCCAACAGCGCCAGCAGGGCGAGCGCCAGATAGCAGCCCATCTCCATCTGGATGGTCCAGAGCGAGCCGTTGACGATGCCCGCGCGCGGATTGGCCTCGAACAGGCCTGGCAGCAGAAAATGCGGCAGGCCGATGATGTTCTGCAGATAGGCGACGGTCACGGGGGATGCGAAATAATCCGTCAGCGGCAGGACCGTCATCAGCGGACCCAGCAGCAGCGCCGTGGCGGCCACGGTGGCGGCCAGTGCGGGCACGATCCTGAGCAGCCGCAACAGCAGGAAGGCGCGCGTATCGGCGCAGCGCATCAGGCTTGCCGCCACCAGATAGCCGCTCAGGGCGAAGAATGCGGGCAGCACCAGTCCGGCAGCGCTCCGGAACGGCCAGGCCATGCCCGATGCATCGCCAGCCGTCAGCGTCACGCCATGCACGGCGACAATCGCCAGCGCCAGCATCAGCCGCAGGCCGTCAAACCCGTTGGCGCGGCCAAGCCGCCGGGAGCGGCAGGCGATGCTCTCGAAATGCGGAAAAACCATGGACGCCGCGCGGGTGGGGATACCCTTCGACAATCGGCGCGGCCGTCATTTGTTCCTTATTTCAGCAGCTTGGCGATGGTTTCCAGAAGTTGCCGCATGTCGCAGGGCTTGCCCAGGAACACGCTGCCGTCCACCCGGCGCGCCGCAAGATCGGGGTTGGCAGAGACATAGATCACCGGCTTTCCGGGGTGGCGGTCGCGGAAGCGTTCCGCCACCGCCCAGCCATCGGCCGCGCCCGGCAGGCGAATGTCGGTCACCAGGAAATCGGCCTCCAGATCGCTGTCCAGCAGGGACAAGGCGGCATCGCCCGTGGCGGCCTCCAGCGTCTGGAAACCGGCCTCGCGCAATTCATCCACCAGCTCCATGCGCAGGAGCCATTCATCCTCGACCACCAGGCCGATGCTTGCGCCGGGCGCTGCCATTAAGGTTGTCATGCGAAAACCGCTCTACCCTGCATTGCTAAAGTCCCGGAAGACATGATCTGTTCCGTGGAACGAAAGTTCCCACGGCGCGTTCTGGGGTCGGGCAGAAGCGGCAAAAGCATGGCAGTCGGGGCCGGTCCGGCGTTGGAAAAATCAACGCGCAGAACCGTGCAGTGTCAGGCGGGCGGATACAAGCCTGAAAGCGCGGTTTCGTACTTTCCGGCGGAAAAGTTCAGTCTAGGATGAGCTTGAACGAGATGGCGGCAACCGAATTCCAGCGGCAGGGCGCTTCGCACGCCGCGCTGGCGGCGCTTCCCGTCGCCATCTACATGACAGACGCAAACGGCACGATCACCTTCTTCAATGAGGCCGCCGCCCGGCTGTGGGGCCGCCGCCCCGAGATCGGCAAGGAAAAATGGACCGGCGCATGGCGGCTGTTCCATGCCGACGGCACCCCCAGGCCGCTGTCGGACGGTCCGATGGCCCAGTTGCTGGAGACCGGCACACCCTCCGCCCCCGGCGATGCGATGCTGGAACGGCCCGACGGCAGCCGGGTCTGGTTCCGCTCCCATCCCACGCTGCTCCATGACGCCGAGGGGCGGCTGACCGGCGCGGTCAACCTGGTGCTGGACATCACCGAGGGCCTGGATTTCGAGCACAGCGGCGCCCATCTGTCGGCCATCGTGGAATCCTCGGATGACGCGATCCTGTCCAAGAATCTCGACGGCATCATCCAGACCTGGAACCGGGGCGCCGAGCGCATCTTCGGCTATACCGCCGAGGAAGCGATCGGCCAGTCCGTGCTGATGCTGATTCCGCCCGACCGGCAGGACGAGGAACCGCAGATCATCTCGCGCATCCGCAGCGGGGCCCGGGTGGACCATTTCGAGACCGTGCGCCGCCGCAAGGACGGATCGCTGATGGACATTTCGCTGACCATCTCGCCGGTCAAGGACAAGTCCGGCCGGATCATCGGCGCTTCCAAGATCGCGCGCGACATTTCCGACCGCATCACGGCGACGCGCATGTCACAGGTCCAGGCGCGGCGGCTGGATACCCTGAACCAGATCGCCAAGATGCTCTCCAGCGACCTGGACCAGGACCGCATCGTGCAGGCGGTGACCGATGTGGCCACCGAATTGAGCGGCGCGCAGTTCGGCGCCTTCTTCTACAACATCAACGAGCCCGGCGGCGATTCCATGCAGCTCTACACGCTGTCGGGCGCGCAGCGCGCGGATTTTGACAGTCTGGGCACGCTCCGCGCCACGCCGCTCTTTGCACCCACGCTGACGCAAGGCCTTCACATCCGGTCGGGCGATATCCGCAAGGATCCGCGTTACGGCCAGATGGCGCCGCATCACGGCATGCCCGCCGGGCACCTGCCGGTGGTCAGCTATATGGCCGTGCCGGTGCGGAGCCGTTCCGGCGAGATCGTCGGCGCCCTGCTGTTCGGGCACGACCAGCCCGATATCTTCACCCAGGATGCCGAGGACATGGTGGCGGGCATCGCCGCCCATGCCGCCATCGCCCTGGACAATGCCCGGCTGCACAAGGCGGCCCGGATCGAGGTCGAGCAGCGCAAGCGGGCGGAGGAATCCAAGGATCTGCTGCTGCACGAGATCAAGCACCGGGTGAAGAACACGCTGGGCACCGTGCAGGCCATCGCCACCCAGACCTTCCGCGGCGCGCCGCGCGAGGAGCGCGACGCATTCGGCGCGCGGCTGCGCGCCCTGTCGGACGCGCATGACCTTCTGACCAACCAGGACTGGGGCAATGTCACGGCGGAACAGGTGGTGGACCGCGCCATCGCCCCCTTCAACGCCCAGCGCTTCACCACCACCGGCGACGCCACCAGCCTGCCCGCCGCCGCCGCGCTGCTGCTGGCGATGGTGGTGCATGAACTATGCACCAATGCGGTGAAATATGGCGCGCTGTCCAACACCACCGGCACGGTGGAGATCGGCTGGCAGGGCCGGCAGGGAGCAAACGGCAAGACGGAACTGAAAATGTGCTGGCAGGAAAAGGGTGGTCCGCCGGTGACGGCCCCGGCCCATACCGGCTTCGGCACAAACCTGATCCGGCGCGCCCTGGCGGGCGAACAGGGCCGTGCGGATTTCGAATACGCCCCCGAAGGTCTCAGGGGCGTATTCGAGTTGCACTACTGATGCCGCCCGCCTAGCGGGACGGCACCAGCCGGATGATCGAGCCGCCGGTGTCAGCGCCATTCTGGGTCTGCAGCAGCAGGTAGAGATAGCCGTCGGGGCCGGTCTTCACCTCGCGCAGACGGCCATGATCCTTGAACACCACTTCCTGGCTGACGATCTGGCGGTCCTTGATTTCCAGCCGGATCAGCTTCTGGCCGACCATGCCGGAAACGAACATGCTGCCCTTCCAGGCCGGAATGCGGTCGCCGGTATAGAAGTTGACGCTGCCCGGCCCGATCGCCGGATTGTAATAGGCGACGGGGTCGGTCATGCCCACGGCATGCTGGCGGTTCAGGCCCGGCTCCAGGCCCATCGTCACCACGCCCCAGCCGTAATTCCTGCCCGGCTCGACGATGTTGATCTCGTCGCCGCCCACCGGGCCATGCTCGACTTCCCACAGGATGCCGGTGGCGGGGTCATAGGCCAGGCCTTCGGGATTGCGATGGCCATAGCTCCAGATGCTGGGCAGCGCGCCCGGCGTGTTCACGAAGGGATTGTCCTTCGGAATCGAGCCGTCGAGGTTGATGCGGTGAATCTTGCCCAGCGGCGAGGCCAGGTTCTGCGAGGCCTGCATGTCGTGGCGCTCGCCCATCGTCCAGAAGACATGACCCTTGCCGTCGAACAGGAAGCGCGAGCCGTAATGGTCGGCCGGGTTGGTGTAGAGTTCGTCGGCGGCTTTGAACAGGACCTGCTCGTCCACCCATTCGTTGGCGGCGTTGATCTTGCCGCGCACCACCACGGTCATGGTCGGCGGCGCCAGGTTGGGCGCGCGCTCGGCGCCCGGTTCGGGCGTATAGCCCGGCGGCACGCTGCTGTAGGACAGATAGACCCAGCCGCTGGTGGCGTAATCGGGCGGCAGCGCCACGTCCAGCATACCGCCATCCTGGCGCTCGAACACCTTGGGCGTGTTCTTGACCGGCGCGGAGACCTTGCCGTTCTTGTCGAGGAAACGCAGGTTGCCGGAGCGTTCGGTGAACAGGATGCGGCCGTCCGGCGTCCAGGTCATGCCCCAGGGCTGGTTGAAGCCCTTGGCCAGCACTTCCACCTTGAAGGTGGCCTTGTCGGTCTTGAACACCTTGCCCGCCGGATCGGGCACCGGGCCGACGCGGCGATTCATGATGCCGCCGCGAATCCGCACATAGGACGGGATCTGCGAAATCTCGTCCGCCGAGAAGCTGGTCTTGTAGGCATGCGGCTTGGCGCTGGCCGAAACGCCGTTGGTCACCTTTTCGACGATCTGGGCATCGGTGTTGGCGGCCAGGAACTCCTCGCTGAACAGGCTTTTCGCCGCCGGGCCGGGCTGGATGGTGTTGCCGTGGCAGGCGGCGCAATTGCCCATGAAGAGTTCATGGGTGCGGGTCTGGAGCAGCGCGGGCACCGGCGGGTGGGCACGGCGCGCCAGCGGCAGCACCGAGGGGGAATCGGCGGACGGGGTGGGCGGCAGCGTGGCGGTCATCTGCTGCGCGATGCTTCCGCCTGAAATGACGGCGCCGGAAATAACGACGCCCAGCGCGGCCAGCCAATACTTGTTCATGTGCGGTTTCCCCCGGAAGTCGTGATTTTGGGGGACTATAGCGGCGGGAATCCGGCCGCGCCACTGTTTGCGGCGCGGCCGGAAGACCCTCTATTTGTGCCAGACCGAGGCCACCGCCGCGTCGAACTGTTCCAGCGTGAAGTCGATATCCTCCGCCGTATGCGCGGCCGAGATGGAACATTGCTTGGTGGCGATGGGCACGAAGAAGACCCCGCGCTGGATCAGGGCGCGGCGCAGCGCCACATCCCTGGCGAAGTCATGGCCCTCGATGATGTCGTGCAGGTCGCGGGGCGGACGGGGCATCAGGTAGAAGGAAAAGGCCGAGCCCTGGCGCGTGACGCAGGCGGTGATGCCGCGTCGGGAAAAACTGTCCAGGATGCCCGCCTCGATCCGGGCGCCCATTTCCTCGACCCTGGGATAGATCTCGTTCCTGTGCGCCACCAGATAGCGCACCGTTTCCACCGCCGCCGCCACCGCGACCGGATGGCCGTTATAGGTGCCCGCCACGAAGGGCCGCTTCGACGGATCGGGGTCGATGATGGAATCCATGTATTCGGCCTTGCCGCCGACCAGCGCCAGCGGGAAACCGTTGGCCACCGCCTTGCCATAGACGACAAGATCGGGCCGCACGCCGGAAATCTGGCTGTAGCCGCCGATGGCATGGCGGAAGCCGGTCTTGACCTCGTCGAAGATCAGCAGGAAGCCGAAATCGTCGGCCAGTTCGCGCAGCCCTTCCAGATAGCCGGCCTCGGGCTTCACCACGCCGATATTCTGGAGCAGCGGCTCGGTGATCAGCGCCGCCACGGGATAGCGGCGGCAGACATACCGCACCGACTCCAGGTCGTTATAGTTGATGGCATGCACCACGCGGGTCTGGGTGACGGTGGTGCCCGCCCCCAGCGGGCGCAGCGGATATTCGCCGGGCGAGACGCGCGGCCCGATCTCGGCCAGGGTGTTGAAGACGTTGCAGGCCAGTTCGTCGTGATTGCCGTTATAGCCGCCCTGCATCACGATCACATGCTGGCGGCCGGTGACGGCGCGGGCGATGCGGATGGCCAGCGAGGTCGCCTCGCTGCCGGTGTTGAGCAGCGTCACCTTGTCCACCGCCGGGACATGGGTGCAGACCAGTTCCGCCAGCTGGCCTTCCAGCCGCGAGGGACCGGCGCCGAACAGGCTGTCGCCGCCGGTCAGGGCCAGCGCCGCCGCGTCATTCACCGGGCGGAAATTATGGCCCAGGAAATAGGGCGCGAAGCCCGCATGGTAATCCACATAGCGCTTGCCCGCCGTGTCCCACAAATGCGCGCCCTCGCCCTTCACGAAGGCGATGGGCGGATCGATGCTGCGGTTGACCGACGAGATGCCGCCCGGAATGAAGCGGCGATTGTGTTCCAGGATGTTGCCCGACGACATGATGTCCTTATCCATTGGTGAGTCCCTGCAATGTCTTGGCGGTTTCCTCCACCACCTGCTCCAGGCAGCCGGGGCGGAACAGCGAAATCCTGATCTGGTAGAGGCCCGGCTTGCCGTAGGTCTCGGCGGGGGCGAGATAGCCGATATTGCCGTTGGCGATGTTCAGCGCCATCACCGCATGGCGGGGGAAGCGCCTGCGAAGCTCCATCTGGAAACGGCTATAGGGTTCGGCGGGCGCGGCCACCAGGAAACCGTCCCCGATCTGCCAGATGGTCAGGCTGGCGCGGCGGCCGGTGCCTTCGCCCAGGTCGCGGCGCATCATCAGCCGCCGTTCCAGCCGCTCGCGCTGGTAGCGTTCGGTGCAGGCCGCAAGCTCGGCCATGATCTCGGCTTCCGACGGCAGGTCCGCATAGGGCAGGTCGGTTTCGGCGCGCGTCACCGTCAGCCGGGTGCTGGCGGCGCGGGGGCGCGGGCTCCAGCGCGCCAGCTTGGCCCCGGATTCCTCGATCCGGTCGAAGGCCAGCACATGCTGCGGCGGCAGCATCCCGGTCAGCACCGACATGGCGGCATAGCCGATCTGGCGGCCGTTGCGGTCGGCAATCTCCGCATCGCTTTCATAGGAGCGCAACGGCGTCAGGTCGCCCGACGCCCCATGCAGGAAGATGCAGGGCGCGCCGGTCTCGCGCTCCACGATTTCGCGCAGGCCGCCTATATAGTCCGGCGAGATCAGCTTGTTGCCGCCGCCCAGCGAGACGGGATGGCAGGCATAATTGACCATCGTGCCGATGATCCGGTCGCCCGCATCGGTGATGCGCGCCACCAGCAGCGTGTCGTCGGATTCCGCCTCCGGGTTGATACCGCACAGGAAGGTCTCGCTGTCCAGTACCAGGTCGCGGTTGCGGGCCAGGCGGCAGGTTCCGGTGCCCCAGGTCACGGTGGCGGGCTGGACATTTGCCTTCGCGTCACGGATCGCCTGGGCCGCCGCCGCGATCACATGCTCGCGATAGGCCGGGATCAGGTGGCCGCCCGCGCGGTCCACATTCTGCAGGTTGGTGATGGGGCCGGAATGGGTATGGCCCATATGCACGATCAACTGGTCGTCGCGGATGCCCGCCGCCTTCAGGATGGCATCGCGGATCTCGCGCTCATGGGCATTGTCGTACCACCAGCCCAGGTCGAGGGTGAGCAGGTACAGCTCCAGCCGGGGTTCGCCGCCCGCCAGCAGCACGCAGCTTGCCAGCAGCGGCCGGTGAATGCCCTCGGCGGTGTCGTGTTCGGCACAGCCCCAGGAGCGGGAATAGATGCCGGTGGGCGGCGTGATGTCGGTGCGGCCGATGCCGATATCGCCCGCGAATTCGGGATGGGAAATGACAGGCAGGTCAGCGGCGGTCATGCGAAGCCCTCACCGGACGGGAAAGAACAGGCTGGAGAAATATGCCATGCTGGCCAAGGTCAGCACCAGCAGCAGCCCGCCCCAGAAGAAGACGCTGGTGTACCAGTGTTTTCCCAGCCCTTCCGATAGGGCCTCGCGGGAATCCCACAGGGTGACATTGTCCTGCGCCATGCCCGGCGTCAGGCCGGGGCGCAGCAGGGTGCCCGCGATGCAGAAGCCCACGCACAGGACCCAGCACACCGCCGCCTGGTTGCCGAACGGATAGTACCAGCCCGGCATCTGCCACAGCGCGCCCACCGCCTTGATGGTGGCGGCCACGGCGAAGCCGCCGATGATGGCGGCCATCGCGCCCGCCCCGTTGGTGCGCTTCCACAACAGGCCGACCCAGAACAGGGCGGCGAAGGGCGGCGCCACGAAGGCGTTGAGGGTCTGCATGTACTGGAAGATGCCGCTGGAGGTCTGGCTGACCACGATCGCCATCGCGATGCCCGCCGCGATGGCGAAGATGGAGGCGATGATGCCCACCCGCACCGTCTGGCGGTCGGTGGCCTTAGGATTGACCAGCGGCACATACAGATCGAGCGTCAGGATCGCAGCCGTGGCATTGACCACCGAGGTCACCGTCGCCTGCACCGCGCTGAACAGCACCGCCAGCAGCAGGCCACGCATCCCGGCGGGCAGGAATTCCTGCACCAGCGTGACGAAGCCCGCATCGGCCTGGTGCAGCGCTGTCTTCCAGTCGCCCAGCATGTATTCGGGATGGCGCTGGAACAGGATCAGGCCCGGCAGCACGATGATCAGCGGCAGCAGGAACTTGGCATAGCCCGCCACCATCAGGCCCATGCGGGCATGCCAGATGTCCTTGGCGCCCAGCACGCGCTGGACGATGAACTGGTTCATCGCGCCGTACCACACCCCCACCGAAACGATGGTGAAGATAATGCTGGTCCAGGGGATCAGGGGATGGTCCGGCGGCTGGATCACCGACAGGCGGTTGTAAGACCCCATCTGGCTCAGGTGCGGGCCGCTGGCCGCCAGCGCCTCGCGCCACACCCCTTCGGTGCCGCGATTGTGCTCGATCACCGACCAGAAGCCATCAAGAATGCCGCCGGACGGGGTCATGCCCTTCAGCGCGAAGATCGTCAGCAGGCCCACCCCGCCCACCTTGACCACCGCCGTCACCAGCCCGGTCCAGGCGGCGGTGGACAGCCCGCCGTAAACCGCCCAGCCGCCCGCGAAGATGCCGGTGCCGATGATGCACCATATCAGCGGCCAGCCGAAAAAGGCGCTGAGCGCCAGGCCGCCCGCATACATCACCGCCGCCATGAAGATGGTGATGTTGGCGATCACGGTGATGACGGCGAAAGACAGCCGCGTGCCCGATCCGAAACGGCGCGACAGGTATTCGGGAATGGTGGTGATCTTCGCCTTCAGCAGATAGGGCACGAAGAGGAAGATAATCAGCAGGATGACGAGCGAAGTGCTCCACTGCGCCTGGGCCGGGACCACGCCCATGATGTAGCTGGCCCCGACCAGGCCCACGAAATGCTCGGTGGAGACATTGGCCGCCACATAGGAGCCGCCCACCACATACCAGGGCAGCTTGCGGCCCGCGAGGAAGTAGTCGGATGAGGTCTTGCGCTCGCCCCGGCCCGAAAAGAAGCCGACGGCGCACAGCAGGACCAGAAATATGAAAAACTCGATGTAATCGAGCGGCAGCATGGAAAGCGTGCCCACTGGTCCCCCCCGGCCTTTTGGCCTGTGCTTTGGCCCGACTGTACGGGCAATCGCGCGCCGCCGTCACTAGCCCATTATGGATCATGGGAATCGCCAAGCCGGAAGGGCCTTGCTAGTCTTTATTCATGACCCTTCCACAGACATCCGCACAGGCATCGCCACAGACACCCGCACAGGCGCCTGCCGACCGCGCCTCCATCCGCCTTCTGGGGCGCCTGCTGGGCGAAGTGATCCGCGACCAGCATGGACCGCAGGCCTATGGCCTGGTGGAGGATATCCGCCGCCAGTCGGTGGGCGAACACCGCGCCCCCGATGCCGGCAGGCCCGGGACGCTGGACAGCCAGCTGTCCACCCTGTCCCAGCCCGACATCCTGCTGCTGATACGCGCCTTCTCGAACTTCTCCCAGCTCGCCAACATCGCCGACGACCATGTCCTGCGGCGCGAGACGCGCCTGTCGGGATCAGGCGTGGCCGCCATCGCCGACCGGCATCCGGGCCTCGATCCCCGGCGGGTGCGCGCGCTTTTAAAGGACGCGCTGTTCGTGCCGGTCATCACCGCCCATCCCACCGAGGTGCGGCGCAAGTCCATCCTGGACCGCGAGAACGAACTCAGCGGCCTGCTGGAACGGCGCGAGTCCACAAGCGACCAGGCCGGCGAGCAGGCCGAGATCGACGCCCAGCTCAAGCGCGCCATCCGGGTGCTGTGGCAGACCCGCATGCTGCGTTCCACCCGCATCGAGGTGAAGGACGAGATCGAGAACAACCTGTCGGTCTTCGCCCGCACCTTCCTGCCGGGCCTGCCGCGCGTGAAGCGCCGCCTGTCGCGGCTGTTCGGGCTGGACGGCGCGATCCTGCCTTACTTACGGCCCGGCTCCTGGGTGGGCGGCGACCGCGACGGCAATCCCAACGTCTCGCCCGCCACGCTGGACTATGCCGTGCGGCGGCAGGCCGAGGTCATTCTCGACCATTATCTCTCCGAGATTCATGCGCTGGGCGCGGAGCTTTCCCTGTCGGACTCGCTGGTCGAAACCAGCGAGGCGCTGAAGGCGCTGGGCGCGCCGGAGCAGGACACGTCGGTCCATCAACTCGACGAACCATACCGCCGGGCGCTGGTGGCCTGTTATGCCCGCATGGCGGCGACCCGCAAGGCGCTGCTGGGGCGCGGCCCCGTGCTGCCGCCCAATTATGCGGCCCAGCCTTACGCCACGCCCGAACAGTTCGCCGCCGACCTGGAGGTCATCGCCGCCTCGCTGGCGGCGCATGGCGATGCCGACCTGGCGGAAGGCCGCCTGCTGCACCTGCGCGAGGCGGTCGGCGCGTTCGGCTTCCATCTGGCGGCCATGGATGTGCGCCAGAACAGCGATGTGCATGAGCGCGCCGTGGCCGAACTGCTGAAGGTCGCGGGCGCGCAGGCTGATTACCTGAAACTGGACGAGGCGGCACGCACCCGGCTGCTGCTGGACGAACTGTCCCATGCCCGCCCGCTGCGCTCGCCCTATGCCGTCTATTCGCCGGAAACGGCGCGCGAGCTGGCGATTGCCGATGCGGCGCGCACCCTGAAAGACGGTTTCGGCGAAGGCGCCGTGGCCAATTATGTGATCTCCAAGGCCGCCACCGCTTCCGACCTTCTGGAAACCGCGACTCTCATGAAAGAGGCCGGGCTGTTCCTGCCCGCCGCCGGGCCGGACGCGCAGGCCAAAGCGCGGCTGCGCGTGGTGCCGCTGTTCGAGACCATCGAGGACCTGCGCCAGAGCGCCGACGTCATGGCCGGTTACTTCGACGCGCCGCTGGTGCGCTCGGTCATCGCCGGCCAGGACGGGTTACAGGAAGTGATGATCGGCTATTCCGACAGCAACAAAGATGGCGGCTACGTCACCTCCAACTGGGAAATCTATTCCGGCATCGCGCGGCTGGTGGCGCTGGGCCGGGACCGCGGCATCCGCATGCGCTTCTTCCACGGCCGGGGCGGCGCGGTGGGCCGGGGCGGCGGTTCCAGCTTCGACGCCATTCGCGCCCTGCCCGCCGGGGCGTCGGCCACCGGCATCCGCATCACCGAACAGGGCGAGGTTGTGGCCTCGAAATATGGCGATCCCGACGCCGCCCAGGCCAGCCTGGAAACCATCGTGGCGGCGGCGCTGCTGGCCGAACTGTCGCCGCAGGACGATGCGGTGGATCACGACTCCGCGCTGCTGTCGTCGCTGAGCGAGGCGGCCTTCCGGGCCTATCGCGGCCTGGTCTATGAGACCAGGGGCTTCGAGACCTATTTCCGCCAGGCGACGCCGCTGCTGGAAATCGCCGACCTCAAGATCGGCTCACGCCCGGCCTCGCGCACCCAGTCGCCGCGCATCGAGGATTTGCGCGCCATTCCCTGGGTCTTTTCCTGGTCGCAGGCGCGCGTGATGCTGCCGGGCTGGTATGGCTTCGGCACGGCGGCCGAGGCCATCGGGCTGGACCGGCTGAAGCCGCTTTATGGCCAGTCGGCCTTCCTGCGTACCATGCTGGCCAACATGGAAATGGTGCTGGCCAAGTCCAGCATGGCGATCGCCCGCCGCTATTCGGCGCTGGCCGAGGACCGCGCCCTGGCCGAAGCGGTGATGGGCCGGATCGAGGCGGAATGGCAGCGCAGCCATGACGCGCTGCTGGCGATCAGCGGACAGGGCGAATTGCTGGGGGGCAACCCGCGGCTGGCCGAATCCATCCGCAGCCGCCTGCCCTATGTGGATGCGCTGAATCATTTGCAGGTGGACCTGCTGCGCCGCCGCCGCGCCGGGGATGACGGCGAGGCGATCCGCCAGGGCATCCACATGTCCATCAATGGCGTCGCGGCGGGTCTGCGCAACAGCGGCTAGCGGGACCACAGCGGCTAGCGGGACCGGAAACTGCGCGCTAGGCTGCGGCAAAACCGGGGGAACGCCATGAAGAAACTGCTGCTGGGGCTGGCCTTTGTCGCGCCCATGACCCTGACCGCCGTGCTGGCCCAGGATGCGCCGCCCGCGCCGCTGCCGCCCGGCGAATCCCGCGTCTTCCCGCCGCCGCGCATGGTCGAAGGCCAGAGCTTTGAGGTCCGCGAGCCGGAACGCAAGATCAACAAGCCTGCCTTCAGGGAACAGACCCGCGCCCCTTACCACAAGCGCGCCGCCTTCCAGGTCACGACCCTGACCGGCAAGCTGGGCTTTCCCTGGGCGGTGGCCTTCCTGCCCGGCGGCAAGCTGCTGATCACCGAACGCCGTCCCGGCGCGCTGCGCGTGCTGGACCCGTCCGGCGCGCTGTCCGATCCGCTGGCCGGGCTGGAGGCGCTGGCGCCGCTCAAGAAGCTGGGCCTGCTGGATGTGGTGCTGGCGCCCGATTTCGCCGCCACGCGCCGCATCTATCTTTCCTTTTTTGAAAGCGTCGAGGGCGGCTTCTACAGCAACACCAACCTGGCCTCGGCCATCCTGTCCGACGACCTGTCCGGCGTGCGCGACGTGAAGGTGCTGTTCCGCGGCGTACCCGCCGTGCCGCTGAAGAACTTTTCGGGCAAGCAGGGCGGGCGCATCGTGCTGGGCAAGGACGGCTCGCTGTTCATGATCATGGGCGACCGCGACGCCAACCGCAAATGGGACTATCTGGCCGAACTGGCGCAGAAGCTGAACAACCATCTGGGCAAGGTTATCCACATCACGCCCGACGGAAAGCCCGCACCCGACAATCCTTTCCTCAAGACCAAGGACGCGCTGCCGGAAATCTGGGCCACCGGCCTGCGCAGCCCGCAGGGTTTTGCCGCCGATCCCCAAACCGGCCTGTTGTGGGAAGTCGAACACGGCCCGCAGGGCGGCGACGAACTCAACCTGATCCGCAAGGGACGCAACTATGGCTGGCCGGTCATCAGCTATGGCATCAATTATACCGGCGAGCCGATCCGCGACGGCATCGCGGCGAAGAAGGGCATGGAGCAGCCGGTCTATTACTGGGACCCGGTGATCGCCCCGTCGGGCATGGCCTTCTATCAGGGCGACCTGTTCCCCGCCTGGAAGGGCAGCCTGTTCGTCAGCGGGTTGCGCGGCATCGGACTGTTCCGGCTGGAACTGAAGAACAACAAGGTCGTGGCGGAAGAGCCGCTATTGCAGGACCTGAAACTGCGCATGCGCGATGTGCGGGTGGGACCGGACGGCGCGGTCTATGCCCTGGCCGAACGCGGCAAGCTGTTCAGGCTGACACCGCAATAGGTCAGGCGAAGACCACCGTGCGCCGCCCATTGAGCAGGATGCGGTGCTCGCAATGCCATTTGACCGCTCGCGCCAGGGTGCGGCTTTCGATGTCGCGGCCCACCGCCACATAATCGTCCGGCCCCTGGGCATGGGTGACGCGCTCCACCGACTGCTCGATGATCGGTCCCTCGTCCAGGTCGCCGGTGACGTAATGGGCGGTCGCGCCGATCAGCTTGACGCCGCGTTCATGCGCCTGGGTATAGGGATTGGCGCCCTTGAAGCTGGGCAGGAAGCTGTGATGGATGTTGATGATCCGTCCCAGCCGGTCCCGGCAGAAATCATCCGACAGAATCTGCATGTAGCGGGCCAGCACCACCAGGTCCACGCGGTGCCGCGCCATCAGCTCGGCCAGCCGGGCCTCCTGCGCCGCCTTGGTGTCGCGGCTGACCGGCAGGTGCACGAACTCCACGCCGCTGGCCGCCGCCACATCCGCGAAATCCCGGTGGTTGGACACGATCAGTGCAATCTCCAGCGGAATGGCGCCGATCCGGGCGCGGTAGAGCAGGTCCACCAGCGCATGGCCGAACTTCGACACCATGATGACGGCGCGGGTCTTTTTCGCGGCGTCAAAGACCTGCGCCTGCATGGCGAATTGCGCGGCGATGGGCGCGAAGTCCGCCTCCAGCCGGTCCAGCGCCACGCCGCCTTCCGACAGGCCATGCACCCGCATGAAGAAGCGGCCATTGCCGCGATCGCCGAACTGCTGGCTGTCCAGGATGTTGCAGTTGCGCTCGAACAGGAAGCGCGACACCTCCGCCACGATGCCGCGGCGGTCTGGACAGGACAAAGCGAGGATGAATTCGGGACCGGCCATGAATGGGCGTGACCCTACAGCCCCGGCGCCTTGCGCAGCAAGGCCAGAACCGACCGTTCCGCCGGGCTGAGACCGGCACCGCGGCGGCGGCCCGTGGCGCGCAGCACCAGTGTCCCGCGCAGGAAAGCGTCCACCACCGCCGGATGGACATAGCATTTGCGGCAGACCGCGACGGTATTGCCCAGCCGTTCCGCCACCTCCGCGATCACGGCCCGGACATTGCGCTTGGACGGCGTCTTGTCCGCAAGAGCGTGGAAGGCCAGCGCCGCCTCCACCGTTCCGGCCCAGGTGCGGAAATCCTTGGCCGAGACATCGCCGCCACAGACATCATGCAGATAGGCATTCACGTCCGAGGAAGACACCGCCTGCACCCTGCCCGCTTCGTCGCGATATTCGAACAGGTGCTGGCCCGGCAGTTCCTGGCAGCCCCGCACCAGCCTGGCCACCCGGCGGTCCTGGATGGTGAGCTGCCAGTCCTTGCCGCTCTTGCCGCGAAAGGTGAAGCGCAGTTCGCCGCCCGTCACCTTCACATGCCGGTTTCGCAGGGTGGTGAGACCGAAGCTGCCATTGCTGCGGGCATAATCCTCGTTGCCGATGCGGATCAGCGTCTGTTCCAGCAGGGTGATCACCACCGCGACGACCTTCTCGCGCGGCAGGCCGGGCCGCCGCAGGTCGGCGGCCACGCGCTGGCGCAGCCGGGGCAGGCAGCGGGCGAAGTCCAGCAGCCGGACATATTTGTCGCCGTCGCGCACCGCCGCGAAATCGGGATGGTAGCGGTATTGCTTGCGCCCGCGCGCGTCATGGCCGGTGGCGCACAGATGGGCCTGCGCAAACGGGGCGATCCACACATCGGTCCAGGCGGGCGGGATGGCGAGCCTGGCGATGCGCTTCAGGGTGCGCGCGTCACGCAGGACATGGCCGGACGGCGTGCGATAGGTGAAACGGCCCGGCCTGCCGTGCCGGGTGATCCCGGCCACGCGGTCGTCGGAAACATAGCGCAGCCCGGCACGGCGGGCGGCTTTGCGGGCGTCGTCCGGGGGCGGTGTTTTTCGCGGCATGGGCCGGTAGGGAATGTGCGGCCCCGGCGAAGGTTCCCGCCGTCAGGGCGGCGGCGAGGCATAGGCGGGCATCGCCTGATACACCGCAAGCGGATATTTCGGCGCATAATCCTTCGGGAAAGGCTGGCCGGAGAATTGCGCGAAATAGGCCAGGCAGGCATCGCGCCACCAGATCGCTTCACGATGCTGGATCGCCAGATAGTCCGACCCCTGGGCAAAACGCTCGGCATCCACATAGGCGCGCATCTTGGCCCAGGCCGCCTGCATCGCCGCCACCTCCGCCACGCCCTGGCGGTAACGCGCCACCATCTCCACCCACAGGGTGCGGCCCGACGGCATCTTGTGATCCCAGGCCAGGCGGTGAAACCACAACAGGGCATCCTCCGGCGTGGTCGCCGCATCGGCGAAGCGTTCCTTCAGGGGCGATTTGTACTGCGCGGTGAAGCCGCTGGCCTTGCGGTCCCAGCCGATGCCGTCCTTCGCGGCGCGGTGGTAATAGACCGCCTTCCAGTCCTCGCGCGGACCGATGGCGTCCCAGGGGGCCGGCCCCATGTGATGGCCATGCGCCATGATGTGATGCAGCCCCAGCGGCGTCATGTAATGCACCACCGCCTCGCGGCTCAGCATCATCATCTCCGTCACCGGAGCGACAAAGGCCGGATCGGCGGTGAAGGTCTGGGCCGCCCATTCGGCGGCAATGGCGCGCGGTGAAAGGCCCGGGTCCCAGGCCAGGCGGCCAAAGGCATACCAGTCGGCCTGATTGAAGATCGAGCCGGACCAGTTGGCATCGTTGCCGATATTGGCGACACCCGCGATGCCGCTGAGGCGGTGCCCGTCCAGGCTGCCGTCCACGACGCGCGCAATGGTGGAGCCGGGGCCGTGTGCGAAAGTGTCGGTCTGCAGCACCTCGGAAAATTGCGCGCCCAGATAGACCAGGTGCGTCTTCTGGCCCAGATATTCCTTGGTGATCTGCAATTCCAGCATCAGCGGCGTTTTGGGCATGGCGGCGAACAGCGGCGAGAAGGGTTCGCGCGGCTGGAAATCCAGCGGGCCGTTCTTGACCTGCAACACCACATTGTCGCGGAACTGGCCATCCAGCGGCACGAACTCGCGATAGGCCGCGCCCATCCGGTCGCGCGCCGGATCGTCGGCATAGACAAAGGCCCGCCACATCACGATGCCGCCATGCGGCTTCAGCACATCGGCGATCATGTTGGCGCCATCGGCATGGCTGCGCTGGTAATCCTGCGGGCCGGGCTGGCCCTCGGAATTGGCTTTCACCAGGAAACCGCCGAAGTCGGGAATGGCGCGATAGATGTCTGCCGCCCTGTCCGCCCACCACCGCTGCACCGCCGGGTCCAGCGGATCGGCGCTGTTCAGGCCGCCGATCTCGATGGGCGCGCTCCAGCGCACCGACAGATAGACGCGGATATTCCAGGGCCGCAGCGCATCGGCCACCGCCTTCGCCTTTTCGATATAGGCGGGGGTCAGGATAGCGGCCTGGGCATTGACGTTGTTCAGCACGGTGCCGTTGATGCCGATGGAGGCATTGGCGCGGGCGTAATCAGTAATCAGGCCCGGCACATGCTCCGGCAGCGACGGCCAGTTCCAGATCGAGGCCCCGGCATAGCCCCGCTCCACCGTGCCATCCAGATTGTCCCAGTGATTGAGCAGGCGCAGCTGGTTGCGCGGCGCGGAGGCGATATCGGCCACAGGCGCACGCGCCTGAATCCGGCGCAGGTAAGCGAACACGCCATACAGGACGCCCGCCTCGTCGCTGCCCGCGATCACCGTCACGGCATGGCCGTTCAGGGTGGCGGCGCGGATGACATAGCCTTCGCGCCCCGGCGCGGGCAGGCCCAGCGATGCCAGAAGCGGTGATGCGGCAAGGCCCACCACCAATGCGCCATCGGTGCTGACCGCCTGCGCCTGCGGCGGCTCCACGCCCAACATGCCTGACAGGCCACGCTGCAGTTCGCTCTTGGCCGCCGCCAGCATGGGCGAGGCGGCAGGCATCACCCACTGGCTGACGGCATAGGATGCGCGATGCTGCGCCTCCACCGGGCGATAGCGCAGCCACAGGTCATGGCCGGTTTCGGCTTGTGCCGGACCCGCGAAGAATCCACCCGCGAAGAAGCCAACTGACAGGATGACGGCCAGGACCGGCAACAGACGGCGCATGATGTGTCCCCCTCGCGAGGAAAACACTAGGACCGAACAGGGCCGGAAACTAGTATCGGATCAGGAGGCCGTCTGCCCCTGGGGCGCGGGCGGCTGGGCACCGGGCACCGGCGGCGTGCCGGGCTGGCCGACCGTCTTCACCGTCTCGATCACCTTTTCGACAAGGCTCTTGGGGTCGGGCTTGTCGAGGCCGCTGCCGACATGGTCATCGGCCTTCTTGCTGAACAGGGGCATGGACGCCTCCAGGCATCATTCTTCTCCCTGTAAGCGGCCAACCCCATGTCCCGGTTCCCATCCCGCCGAAAAGAAACCGCCCGACATGGCGGTTGCGCCCGCCGCGCCAATGGTCTGAAATCGCACCACAAGCCTGTATTCAGGCGGGGGAGGATTCATGAAGGTTGGTGTGTTCACGCCGCTGCTGTCGGCGCTGCCGCTGGACCAGGTGCTCAAGAAACTGTCGGCGCTGGGCCTGGACACGGTTGAGTTCGGCACCGGCAATTATCCGGGTGACGCCCATTGCAAGCTGTCCATGCTGGACAATCCGGCCGAGCTTGCGGCTTTCAAGAGCCGGATCGCCGATGCCGGTTTCACCATCAGCGCCCTGTCCAGCCACGGCAACCCGCTGCATCCCGACGCCGCCACGGCGCAGAAATTCGCCGAAACCAGCAAGAAGACCATCCTTTTGGCCGAAAAGCTGGGCGTGGACACGGTGATCGATTTTTCCGGCTGTCCCGGCGATTCCCCCGGCGCGAAATTCCCCAACTGGGTCACCTGCCCCTGGCCGCCGGAGTATCTGGAAATCCTGGAATGGCAGTGGGACAAGGTGGTGACGCCTTATTGGAAGGCGCACGGCCAGTTCGCCGCCGATCACGGCGTGAAGATCGGCATCGAGATGCATCCGGGCTTCGTGGTCTACAATCCCGAAACCTTGCTGCGCCTGCGCGCCATCGGCGGCGCAGCGGTGGGCGCCAACCTCGATCCCAGCCACCTGTTCTGGCAGGGCATCGATCCCATCCAGGCGGTGCGGGTGCTGGGCGACGCCATCCATTATGTCCATGCCAAGGACACCCAGCTCTATGCCGCCAACATGCCCATGACGGGTGTGCTGGACACCAAGTCCTACATCAAGGAGCGGGAGCGGAGCTGGATGTTCCGTACCGTCGGCTATGGCCATGGCGCGGAATGGTGGGGCGAGTTCATCTCCACCCTGCGGATGTATGGCTATGACAAGGTGATGTCCATCGAGCATGAGGACAGCCTGATGTCGCCCGACGAGGGCCTGACCAAGGCAGCGGCGCTGCTGAACCAGCTGGTCATCCGCGACAGGCCGCAAGCCGCCTGGTGGGTGTGATGAACCGCATCCGCACCGCCGTCATCGGCACCGGCTTCATGGGCCGGGTGCATCTGGAAGCCCTGCGCCGGGTGGAGCATGTGGACGTGGTGGAGATCGCCGCCACCAGCGCCGACAAGGCCCATGCCGCCGCCGAGGGATTCAATGTGCTGAACGCCACCGGCGACTGGCGGGATGTCATGGCCGATCCCTCGATCGACGCGGTGCATATTACCACGCCCAACGATTCCCATTTCGCCATCGCCAAGGCGGCCTTTATGGCGGGCAAGCATGTCCTGTGCGAAAAGCCGCTGGCCCTGTCGGTCGCCGAAGCGCGGGAACTGGTGGCGCTGCAGGCGGAAAAAAACCTGCGCGGGGCGGTGAACCACAACCTGCGCGACTATCCGATGGTGCAGCAGATGCGCCGGATGCGCGAGGCGGGCGACTTCGGCGACATCCTGATCGTCCAGGGCACCTATTCCCAGGACTGGATGCTGTATGAAACCGACTGGAACTGGCGGGTGGACCCGTCGGTCTCCGGCCCCTCGCGGGTGATGGCCGATATCGGCTCGCACTTCTTCGACATGGCCGAGCATGTGACGGGCTTGCGCGTGTCTGCCCTGTGCAGCGACCTGGCCACCTTCTGGCCCACGCGCAAGCAGCCGAAATCCAGCGGCGAAAGCTTTTCGGGCAAGCTGGGCGCGGACGGCGACACGGTGGATACGCCCGTCACCACCGAGGATTTCGGCGCGACCCTGTTCCATATGACCGGGAATGGAAAAACGCAGGCGCGGGGCGCGATGACCGCCAGCCAGGTTTCGGCAGGACGCAAGAACGGGCTGGTGCTGGAAATCTACGGCACCAAGGGCGGGGCCAGCTGGCGGCAGGAACGGCCGGAGGAATTGTGGCTGGGCCATCGCGATGCGCCCAACCAGACGCTGCTGAAAGACCCGGCGCTGATGGACCCGGCAGCCCGCGCCTTCGCCGATTTCCCCGGCGGCCATGCCGAAGGCTATCCCGATACCCACAAACACCTGTTCCAGCGCTTTTATGATTCCATCCGTGATCCGTCGCTGACGCCGGATTATCCGCAGATGGCGGACGGCCTGCGCCAGCTCGTCATCCTGGAAGCCGAGCTGGCCAGCCACAAGAAGCGCGGCTGGGTCGAGGTGGCATGAAGCGCCTGCTGCTTGCTGTCATCCTGCTGCTGTGCGGCGGTATCACGGCTTTCGCTTTCGACTATCCCGACTGGGCCTATGGCATCCGTCCCGCCGAACCGGCGGTGCCGGATGACGGCACCGTCTTCACCCTGCCCGGCTCGGACGGCCGCTTCACCCGCAGCCAGGTCTTCGGCCGCGCCCCCGACGGCACGCGCATCGCGCCCGCCGACTGGTATCCGCAGGACCATGCCGCCATGCCGAAACTGGTGGCGGAAGGCGACAATGCGCGCGGCATCGCCGCCTGCGCCGTCTGCCACTATCCCAACGGCAAGGGCCGTCCCCAGAATGCGGCGCTGGCCGGGCTGCCCGCCGCCTATATGCTGCGACAGTTGCAGGAGATGAAGGCGGGCCTGCGCCACAGCGCCGAGCCGCGCAAGAAGAATGTCGGCCAGATGCTGGACTATGCCAAAGCGATGACCGAGGCGGAGATGGCCGAGATCGCCGCCTATTACGCCGCCCTGCCGGTGGTGCCGCGGTTTCGGGTGGTGGAAACCGCAACCGTGCCGAAAATGAAAAGCGCCGAGGGCCTGTGGCTGCCGCTGGAGGCCGGCGGCGAGGAACCCATCGGCACCCGCATCATCGAGACGCCCGAGGATGTCAGCCGCGAACTGATCCGCGATCCGCGCGCGGGTTTCATCGTCCATGCCCCGCCCGGGTCGGTGGAAAAGGGCAAGGCGCTGGTGACGACCGGCAAGGCCGCAAATGGGACCAACCGGACCATGGCCTGCGCCACCTGTCATGGCCGCGACCTGGCAGGGACCAAAACCGTGCCCGGCATCGCCGCCCGCTCGCCCAGCCACATGGCGCGCCAGCTTTACGACTTCCATCAGGGGGCGCGGCGTGGCGCCCTGGCCTTCCAGATGACGCCGGTGGTGGAAAAGCTCGCGGCGGAGGATGTGGTGGCGATAACCGCCTATCTGGCGTCCCTGCCGCCGCCGCGTTAGCATTCCCCCATAAGGCCGACCAAACGGCCAGCCGGGGAAATGCCATGCGCCTGCTGCTTGCCGCCGTCGCGGCGCTGTTCCTGTCGCTTTCCGCCGCCGCCGCGCAGCCCGCCGCGCCTTGCGCGCCCAGCATGGGCCTCAGCTTTGTCTGCGGCCTCGACAAGCCCGAAGACCTGATCCAGGTGCCGGGCAGCAGATGGCTGATCGCCAGCGGCATGGGAAGCGGCGCGGGGCTGAAGCTGGTGGACAGCGCCGCCCGCACCGCCCATCCCTTCTATACCGGCGCGCCCGCGCAAATCCGCCAGGACCGCAAATGGTTCTCCCGCTGCCCCGGCGCGCCCGACATCGGGACCTTCAACACCCACGGCATCGCGCTGCGTCCCAGCACGACCGATGGCGTTTACCGGCTCTATGCAGTGATGCATGCGCCGCTGGAAAGCATCCAGGTCTTCGCCGTGGATGCGCGCGGTGACATCCCGCAAATCCGCTGGACCGGCTGCGTGCCGCTGCCGCAGGATTTCCGCACCAATGCCGTCTCGGCGCTGCAGGACGGCACCATCCTGGTCAATGTCCAGATGAAAGGCACAACCACCAACCGGGACTTCATCGATGGCCGTCCCACCGGCGGCGTCTTTGAATGGAAGCCGGGCCGCGAGGGGGTGCGCCTGCTGCCGGGGACCGAACTGGCGGGCAATAACGGCTTTGAACTGTCCCCCGACGAGCGCGAATTCTATGTCGCGGTGTCGGGCACCCAGACCGTGGCGGTCTATGCGCTGGCCGACACGGCCAAACCCGTCCGCACCATCCGCACGCCCTGGTTCAACCTGGACAATATCCATTGGAGCAATGGCCGCCTGATCGCGGCGGGCATGATGTATGACGAGCCTGCCTGTGGCGGCACCCGCAAGCAGATTCTCGACCAGGGCGGCGACCTGGCCTGCAAGCGCGGCTGGGTGGCGGCACAGCTGGATCCCGCCGCCATGACCTGGACCATCCTGGCCTATGGCGAACCCAACCCGGCCTTTGGCGGCATCGCCACCGCGCTGGTGATCGGGGACACCCTCTGGATCAGCAGCTATTCCGAGGACCGGGTGGCATACCGCCCCCTGCCCGGCCGCAAATAACAATAAGGAGACACCGATGGGCATTCTCAACCGGCGCCATTTCACCTCCCTTTTCGGCCTTGGCGGAATGGCCGCCATTCCCGCCGCCATCGGCGCGGCGCCGGACGCCACCGCCCAGCCGAAACCGCCGGGCAAGCTGCCGCCCCTGAAAGTCCGCATCGGCCACCAGATGATGGGCACCCTGTCGGAGAAGCAGGCGCTGTATCTGGCGCGCTTCGGCGTGGACGGGGTGGGCGCGGCGGCCACCATCGCCGATCCCGAACGCATCTATGCCACGGTGGACGAACTCAAGCGCACCCGCGAGCTGGCCGAGAAGCACAAGCTCACCTACGACATCGCCGAATGCGAACTGCCCACCCTGATCGTGGACCGGCAGAAGCGGCCCGCGATCAATCTGGGCAAAAGCCCGCAGCGCGACCGCGACATCGAGGATTTCCAGACTCATATCCGCAACTGCGCCGCCGCCGGGGTGCCCTGCATCAAATATGCGCTGAACCTGCTGGGGGCGATGCGGACCGCGCCGGTGCAGGGACGGGGCGATGCGCTCTACACCGCCTGGAAGCTGTCGGAAGCCCCCAAGAATCCGCCTCTGACCATCGCCGGAACCGTGGATGCCGACACCTTCTGGGAGCGGATAGACTATTTCCTGGAACGGGTGGTGCCCGTGGCCAGCGAGTACAAGGTCAGGATCGCGCTGCATCCCCACGATCCCGGCGTGCCATCGTCAGGCTATCGCGGCATCCAGCGTGTGCTGGGAACGGTGGAGGGCGTCAAGCGCTTCGTGACGATGCATGACAATCCCTATCACGGATTGAATTTCTGCCAGGGCACAATGTCGGAGATGCTGCAGAACCCGGCCACGGAAATCTTCGATGTGATCCGCTGGTTCGGCCAGCGCAGGAAGATCTTCAACGTCCATTTCCGCAATATCCGCGGGCGGCGCGATGACTTTTACGAAACCTTCCCCGACGAGGGCGATATCGATTTCGTCGAGGCGCTGCGGGTCTATCGGGAGGTGGGCTATGACGGCCTGCTGATGCCCGACCATGCCCCCGTCTTCAAGGATAATCCCAATGGGCCGAACGAAAGCTTCGCCTTCGATTTCGGCTTTTTCCGGGGCATCATCCAGGCGGAAGCCAAGCGGACCTAGGGCGCGACCGAGCCGTCCATTTGCCGATTGCGGGACTGACAGCCTGTCGCCTACAATGGCGGCGGTCCGCAGCATCGCGGCAGGAAAAGGCTTATGACGCAGACGGCAACGCCGCACACCATGACATCGCTTGCCCGGATATGGGCCGAGGTTCTGGGCGTGGCGCGCGTGGAACCCGATGGAAATTTCTTCGGCCTGGGCGGTCATTCGCTGCTGGCGGTGCGCATGGTCGCCACCGTGCAGGAGGAGTTGGATATCGGCGAAGAACTGGAAATCGCCGATGTGCTGCGCCACCAGACGCTGGCGGCTTTCGCCGACCATGTGCAGTCGCTGCGAGACGGCGACCATCGCGTGCATGTCCTGAGACCCGGCGCAGGGACCATGATCGCGCGGCCGGAAGAGCAGAAGGTATGAGCGCGCCGGCCAACCCCGAAACGCTGCGGACCCTGGCAGGTCTCTGGGCCGAAGTCCTGGGCGTAAAGTCCGTCAAGCCGGACGACAATTTCTTCGCCTTGGGCGGCCATTCGCTGATGGCCGTGAAGCTGATTTCCGCCATCCAGGAACGCATGGGCGTCGGCGAGGAACTCAAGCTGGCCGACATACTGGAATATCCCACCCTCGCCGCGTTTGCCGACCACCTGACGGGGCTGGGCGAAAGCGAAGAGACGGGCGAAATCTAGCGCGCGATCCAGGCGCAGCTCACCACAAGATCGCCGTCCGTCGCATGACGGCCCGGCACCGGCGCCTGGCGGCCCGGCACATGTCCCAGAAACGCATCGCCCGTCACCGTCACCGCGATGGCGCTGAAGGACAGTCTGCCGTCCGTCAGCGGATGGGCGGCCTTGAAACAGGCTTCCTTGGCGGTGAACAGCAGCGTCGCCAGCCATGCCTTGTCGTCCGCCGCGCAGGCCGCCAGCGCGGCGCGTTCCTCCGGCAGGAACAGGCGGGAAAACAGGTTTTCCGTCACCCCGCCAACACATTCGGCATCCACGCCCAGTCCGGCATGGCGCGTGGCGGGCGCAGCCAGCGCCGCGGCATATCCGCCATCCTGGATGCGCGTATGGGTGATGCTGCCCACCATGCCGCCGGGCCAGACCGGCCTGCGCGCCGCATCCTGGCCGATGATGGCATCGGCAACCCCGCACCCGGCCAATGCGGCGCGGGCGCAGGCCCGGCCCAGGGCGAATTCGCGGCGGCGCTTGTCCACCGCGCCTTCGACCAGCATCGCTTCGGCCGGATGCAGGGGAACATCCTGTCCCGTGTCGCGCATCTCCACCGCCATCACGCCGGGCGGGACAAGACGCGCCGCCAGCCTCATTCCGGTACCATCTGCGCGAAGATCTGGAAAAAGGTGTCCACAAAGTCCGCCTGACCGGCATCGTCGATCATATCGGCCTGGAAATGGAACGAAACCGCCGCATGGCTGCCCACATCCATGATGTGCAGGAAGATGGGCGAGGAACGGCGCGGCCAGTGCTGCACCGGCGGACGCGCGACATTCGGCGGCCAGGGCATGGTGGATGACATGTCCGGCTCTGCCGCCTGCCCGGCGCGCTCCCGCGCGGTCCCGGCGGAATAATAATTGAAGACAGCCGGTATGCGGTTGGGAAAGTCCGGCACCTCGATGCCGGGGCGCACGCAATGCGGCGCCCAGAAATGCATGGTGGGCAGGCGCGTTTCCTGGGCCGCCTGCACATCGGCCAGGATTCCGCGCAGCACGGCGCGGAAATCCGCGCCTTCGGGCACCGCCACATCCGCCGCATCGGCGCAGAACATCAGGCCCACCGTTTCGGCCACCTCCAGCGCCGTGCGCTTGTCGCCCAGGATGCGGATGGGAAAGCGCGCCAGGCCCGACCAGCGCGACAGGGTCATGACATACAGGGTCAGATAGACCAGGAACGGCGTGGCGCCCAGATGATGGGCGAAACGCTGCACCCGCTCCAGAATCCGGCCTGGAATGGCCAGGTTGTGAAGCTGGCGGCGGCCCGGCGCCCATTGCAGCGGCGTGCCGGTGCGGGGCGCATGCATGACGGGCTGGGCGGCGTTCCAGCGCCGCCAATAGGCGATCAGAGCCTCGCCGCGCGGCGAAGCCAGAAAATCCCTTTCAGCCAGCGAATAGTCGTTGAACGGCACCGAGCGGGGCGGCGGCGGTTCCGTTCCGGCTCGCGCATGATCCAGCAGCAGTTCGATCTCGGCCATCACGATGTTGCGCGTTCCGGCATCGGCGATGATGTGGCTGGCGGACAAGGCCGCGACCGCGCTGCCGTCGGCCAGGGCATAGATCCTGGCGCGGATCAGCCAGTCGCCCTGGATCGGCACCAGCACCGCGCACCAGCGATAGGCATCCTCCTGCGCCGCCGCGGCATCGCCCGCGAAATCCACCCGCTCCACCACGAAGTCTTCCGGCGGGTTCAGGGTCATACGCATGGCGTCGCCCGTCATCGCGATGCGCGCGCACAGGGCCTGATGCCGGGCGATCAGCGCGCGGATCGCCCCTTCCAGCATGTCGGGACCGGTGGCGGCAAACAGCCCGACCATGCCGATATTCAGGGCGAGCGGCTGTCCTTCCCGCGGTCCGGCGAAAGGCCACCACATTTCCTGACCCACCGAGGGCGTGGCCGGGCCGGGCCTGCCCTTGAGGGCACGCAGCGCCAGGCCCGCCTCGCGCGCTTCCAGATAGTCCAGGATTTCCGCCTTGCGGGCGCGCAGCGTCTCACGGTCGGCCGGGGTCAGCGCCCCGCCGGGGCCACGATAGCGAAGCTGGCCATCCGCCACGGACAGCAGGATGCCCCGCCCCTCCAGTTCCGCCAGCAATCGGGGTATCGAGATCACGGCGTCAGGCTTTGGCGGGCGGCATCAGCAGGTTGAGCAGCAGCAGGCCGCCCAGCAGGCCGGCAAAACTCTGGAAGGCCGGGACATAGCTGCCGGTGCGGTCGAACACCGAAGCGGCGAACAGCACCGCGATAATGGCGAACAGCAGCACCAGCACATAGGTCCAGCCCATCACGGACCCGAAACTGGGCGCGCCGAAATGGCCCGCGATCAGCGCGCCCACCGTGGGCAGGGCGAAACCCAGCCCCACCCCGGCCAGGCCAGCACAGGTGACCAGCGCCGCATAGTCCGCCGAGACGCTGACCACCAGCCAGGAACAGGTCATGCACAGGGCCGCGATCACCAGCAGCGCGCGGCGGTTGAGATGATCGGCCAGAAGGCCCGCGCCCACCTTGGTGACGGCGGCGCTGACGGCAAAGACAGACACCAGCAGCGCCACCGTGGCGGGGGCAAAGCCCAGCTGGCGGCCATAGGGGATCAGCGTCACCACCGTGGCCTGGCAGGTGCCGGAAATGGCGGCCAGCGTCAGGCTGGGAATCCAGAAGGCGCGGCTGGAGAGGATATCCTTCAGCGGCAGCTTGCGCTCCACCAGCGGCGCTTCGGCCAGGTCGCGGCCGTGATTCTCCGGATGATCGTCCAGCCCCTCGCGGGTGGGGCTGTCGCGCAGCACGAAGAAGCCCAGCGCAAACAGCACCGCCGCCAGCACGGCGGCTTCCAGCATCAGGCCCTGACGCCAGCCGAAACGCTGGATCGCCTCGCTGAGCAGGGGCACCACGATGAAGCCGCCGCCCGAAGTGGCCACCGCGGCGATGCCCAGCGCCAGCCCGCGGCGGCGATAGAACCAGCGCGAGGCCAGGGTGGAGGTGGTCAGCGGCCCCACCGCCATGAAAGCGAAGGCGGCCGGAAACATCAGGATCAGGGCCATCACCAGCAGCGAGGGCGACAGGGCGATGGCGCCGAGCGACAGGCCCAGCACGATGGCCCCGCAGCACATCACCAGGCGGATGGGATGGCGGTCCAGCAGGCGGCCGATAAAGGGCGCAGCGATGGCAGCGCCCAGGAACAGGATCAGGATGGCGCTGCTGGCGGCGGCGCGGGAGATCTGGAACTCCGCCTGCAGCGGCAGCACGAACAGGCCCGCGGCATAGCTGGTCGCGCCCATGACCAGCATCTCGCACAGGGCCGAGGCGGCCAGAACCAGCCAGCCATAATAGACCGGGAACGCGGATACGCGCATCGCAGGACCTGCCTTTCGCGGCCCAGGCGGGCCTTCCGAGACGATCTTGGGCGACACGGGCCGCCCCCCGAAGCAGTTATGCCACGGGACGGGGCGCGGCGCATCCCGCTTTGCATGTCACGAAGATGTCTTGGTGCGGTGCGGCTAGAGCAGCGCGCCGGGGATCGAGGCCAGCTCGTTCTCCCAGCTTTCCATGCTGTCGGAGGTGCGCGGCGTGTAGCGGCACAGGCCCATCACGAAGCTGGGCTCGTCATTGTCGTTGGCCAGCGGAATGAACAGGTTTTCCGCATCGAGATATTCACGCCCGCTGATATGCACACGGCCCAGGAAACGCAGCGGCTGGCCGCCATCCAGCACCAGGTCGCCACACTCGATCCAGCGCGGCAGATGCTCGGGCGGAATAGTGTCCTCCAGCATCTTTCCCGTCACATGTCCCGTCAGATCCGTCATGCCTGTTCCGATCAACCGCCACTGGTAGCGCGAAGGATTCGTCGCCACACGTTCAAACAGCAGGATATTGCGCAGGAAATCCTTAAGATCGCGTGCCGATATCTGCGATCGCGCCGGCATGGCGCGGCCGGCCGCTTTTTCCTTCCAGACGGACAGCAGCTTCTGATAGCTGGCATCGGAGAACGCCAGCGTCGGATCGCAATAGTGATACCAGTTCCGTTGCACCGCTTTCTGATTCAGTGCCCTGGCTGCGGCAATGACATTCATGCTTTCGAGTTTGACTAAAAATCATGAACAGCGGGTAAAACGCCTCCAGGCAATCGTGTTCTGATCACGATGCACCGGCGCATGCGTGGAAGTGCATCCACAGAATCATTGGCGGCGACGGAACACCGCATTAACCAGCGAAATCCTTCCAAGCGGGGCAAGCCCTGCACCACGGTTGTGGCATGGACGCGAATTACCAGTTCTACGGGTAAGCCTGTGCCAGATTGATATTTATTCCCGCTGCCGGAGCTTTTATGGTTTCGGAAATATTAAGATGGCGGGCTTCGCAATGGCACAGTCTCAAAGAAGGTTGGCCTCGGAAGGAAACCTCGAAACCGGACGCAACCGGCATCCTCTGAACGAGCTGGATGCCGCGCGGCTCGCCAAGCGACTTGTGCTTTTCGAAGCCGGGCCTGACTTGATCGAGGGTCTGATGGAAAAAGCCCGGCTTGCCATCCCCGGCCTTGCCGCGACCGAGGAAGTGCTCAAGGTTGCCCGGCACAATCCCATCTGCATTCTGGCCGTGGCCCGGCGATCCCAGTTCGATCCGTCGCGTCCTTCCGCCGAGGGCTTCATCGCCACGCTCCCGCTCAACAGCCTGGGACTGCAAATGCTGGCATTGGGCGCCTTCGACGCGACAAAGCCGGACCTGCGCCTGATCGCGCCGCCACAGGAACGTCCGGCAGGGCTTTACATGTGGTGCATGTTCACGCCCGGCCCGCTGGCCGCCAGTGCGGCGCTTTACATGGCGCGGGTCGCCTCCGAACAGTATGCGGGCATCAGCCTGTATTCCCGTCCCAATACGGATGCCGGGCGCCGCTTCAACCTGGCGCTGGGCTTCACGCCGGGCACCCGCATCGGGGAAATCGACGCGCCCAATGTCTGGATTTTCTCACGCGAGCGCCAGCGCCCGCTGTATGACAGCTATGTTCCGGGCCGCGGAAAAGACCTGGTCGGCATTACCGTCGCGCACAGCTTCGAGGATCTGATGCGGGTCGCGGCAATCCGCAACGCGGTCTATATCGGTGAACAGGAATGCCCCTACGACGAGGAGTATGACGGAAACGACCTCGCCGCCACGCACCTGCTGGCCTATATCGGTGACGAGCCCGTCGGATGCCTGCGCCTGCGGTTCTTTGCCGACTTCGCCAAGTTCGAGCGCATGGCGATCCGCAAGGAGTTCCGCAAATCCCGCGCCGCCATCCAGCTTGCCCGTGCCGGATTCAAGCTATGCCAGAAAAAAGGCTATACCCGTGTCTATGGCCATATCCAGGAACGGCTTGTCCCATTCTGGAGCCGGTTCGGCTTTCAGGTGAAGCCGGACACCAAGAAGTTCATCTTCTCGGACTATGAGTATGTCGAAATCATCGCGCATATCGAACGCGACCCGGATGCCATCACGCTCGATGCCGATCCCTATGTCCTGATTCGCCCGGAAGGGCGCTGGCACAGCCCGGGCATTCTGGAGAAATCGGCGGTCAGGGCGGCGTCAAAGCGTCCAGAGCGTAAGTAAGGCGTGAGGCGTTCCGAAAAACTTCCGGTTGCCTGATGACACGGACTGCGCCCTAAAGTAGTTTCCGCCCGGCTGGGGCATGGACGTTCAGGGGGGCGGGCATTCCCGGGTCCGGGGGCCGTCTTGATATGTGCCTGATATCGGCTGAAACACACCCCTGTCGTGACTGTGACTGCAGCAGGGGCGCGTGACGTATCGCATGGAATTCCAGACGCTGGTTTCCGGCCTTCCGGCCAAGACGAAAGCTGTTTACACGCTGGAACGCGGCAAGCCGATCCGCCATGCCCATGCCGACCTCCATCAGGACGTGCGGGACACCATCGCGCGGCTGCAGGACTGGGGCGTCCAGCGCGGCAGTCGCGTTGGCATCTATGCGCCCAATTCCTATCAATGGCTGGTGCACGACCTCGCGCTGCTGGAGATCGGCGCGATCTCGGTGCCGTTCACCGATGATTTCGCCGGCGCCGTCAATGACGGCCTGCTGAACCGCTACAACATCGCATTGCTGCTGATTTCCAAGGGCGATGCCCGCCTGTTCCCGGATCGCCCGGCGCATGTCGCCTTTCTGGATGGTGACAATGGCGCGGTCCGCGCGCTGGATCGTCCCGCCTCCGGCGAGCCGGATGAAGACGACCATCACAGCCTGGTCTTTTCCTCCGGCTCGGCCGGGGGGCTGAAGGGCCTGGTGATCAGCCGCAAGGGCGTGGAAGCCACCCTGCCGCCCATCATGGACATCCTGGACGTGCAGCCCGGCGACAAGCTGCTCCTGTTCCTGCCCATGTCGAACTTCCAGCAGCGCAACATGTGCTATGCGGCGCTGTGGAAAGACATCGACATCATCATCACCGACTTCACCCGGGTTTTCGCGGCGATGAAGTCCCTGTCGCCGACCATCCTGGTCGCGCCGCCGGTACTGTTCCAGATGATCCATGCCGATTTCGAAAAACTGCCGCGCTGGAAGCAGGCCCTGCGGATGGGGCTGGGGCGCATGATTTCCCTGCTGCCGGCTCCGGCGCTGCGCCGGGTGCTGGCGCGCCGGCTGTTCGCGGATTTCCACGCCCAGTTCGGCAGCCACATGCGCGTCCTGATGACCGGCATGGCCCCGATCCGGCGCAGCATCGGCCACTTCTTCGAGCGGATGCAGCTGCCCCTGTGTGAAAGCTATGGCATGGTCGAAGCCGGATCGCTGACGTTCCGCGGCGCCGATTGCCGGGAATTCGGTTCGGTCGGCAAGCCGCTGGACGGCGTGACCATTTCCTTCCGCGACGATGGCGAGATCATCGTCCATCGGAACACACCCATGACCCTGCGCTATTTCCAATGCGCCGAGGGCGAAAACGAGCGCACCTTCATCGGTGACGGCCGCATCGCCACCGGCGATATCGGGCGGCTGGACCGGAACGGAAACCTGTTCCTTCTGGGGCGCAAGAAGGAACTGATCATCACCCCCGGCGGCTACAAGGTGCATCCCGAGGTGATCGAGCAGGAAATGAACAACTGCCCCGATGTGGCGCATTCGGTGGTGTGCCTGCGCCCCGGCGCTACCAACCTGACCTGCGTGGTGGACCTGGTGCGCCCGGAAACCGATGGCGCGCGCATGCGGGTCAAGGCCCATGCGGCGGGGCTGCAATCGGCCAGGAAAATCACGCAGTTCGTGGACGTGGTGTTCGCCGATGCCGCCTTCACGAAGGAAAACGGCATGCTGCGGCCCAACCTGAAGATCGACCGCAAGGCCATCGTGGCCCGCTACGGCGCCTGACCGCTAGTCCAGCGGCGTCGGCACCGCGCCGTGCCGCGCCGGGCGGCGGCAAACCCATACCGCGCCCACCAGCACCAGGCTGATCAGGGCCGACAGGTGAAAGATGTCCAGCGCAGCCAGCAGATAGGCCTGGCTCACCATCTTCTGCCCGATCGCCGCCTTGGCCTGAAGCTCGCCCAGGCCCAGTCCCCGCAATAGGGACAGCGCATCCTGGAAGGCCGGCGCGGTGGCGGTGACGGCCTCCGACAGGCGGCTCTGATGGAAGGCCTCGCGCCGGTCCCACAGCGTGGTGACGAAAGACGCGGCAAAGCCGCTGGCGATGATGCGGACAAAGTTCGACAGGCCGGTGGCGGAGGGAATCCGGTGCGGCGGAATCCCGTCCAGCACGATCATGGCTAGGGCGATGAAGAAGGTGGCCGAGGAAACACCCTGCACCAGCAGCGGCAGTACAAAGGCCCAGACATCGGCCTGCGCCGTCAGTTCGGCGCGCATGAAATAGGAGACGGCCGAGGCGGCGAAGGCGATGCTGGCCACCAGCCGGGCGTCAAACCGCGCCATCATCTGTGCCGCCAGCGGCGTCAGCAGCACTGCCACCATGCCGGTGGGCGCCGTCACCAGCCCCGCCCAGGTCGCGGTGTAACCGAGCTGGGTTTGCAGCCACAGCGGCAACAGCAGCATGTTGGCGAAGAACACCGCATTGCCCAGGCACAGCATGATGGTGCCCAGCGTGAAGTTGGCGTTGCGGAACAGCGACAGGTCCACGATGGGATGTTCTTCCGTCATCTCCCACAGCAAAAAGGCGCAGAAGCCCACCACCGAAATGACGCCCAGCGTCACGATCCAGCCGGAATTGAACCAGTCGGCATTCTTGCCGGTATCCAGCATGATCTGCAGCGCGCCCGCCCAGACGACCAGAAGGCCCAGGCCGACCGCGTCTATGGGCAGGCGCACGGTCGGCGTCTCGCGCACCGCCAGGTTCTTCCAGCAGAGAAAGGCCACCAGCAGGCCCACCGGCACGTTGATCAGGAATATCCAGCCCCAGTGCCAGCTGTCGGAGATATAGCCGCCGATGATCGGACCGCAGACCGGCGCCACCAGCGTGGTGATGGACCAGATGCCCAGCGCCGTGGCGCGGCGGCTGGACGGGAAGATGGACAGCATCAGGGCCTGGGAGCCGGGGATCATCGGTCCCGACACCGCCCCTTGCAGGACACGGAAGAACACCAGCGATTCCAGGTTCCAGGCGATGCCGCACAGGAAGGACATGGCGGTGAAGGCCAGCACCGAGACCACAAAGGTCCGCACCACGCCATAGCGGTTCATCAGCCAGCCGGTCAGCGGCACGCCGATGCCGTTGGCGACCACGAAGGCGGTGACCACCCAGGTCGCCTGGTTGGTGGACGCGCCCAGATTGCCCGCGATGGTGGGCAGCGAGACATTGGCGATGGTGGCGTCCAGCACCTGCATGAAGGTGCCCAGCGCCAGCGCCAAAGCGGTGACGCCCAGCGCCACGCCGGTCATCGGCGATGGGACATGGGGCGCGGGTACAGGAGGCGCCGCCGCGCTGCTCACCGGGCGTTCTCGGACAGGATCCTGGCGATGGCGGCATCGGCCTGGGCGTCCACCGCATCATCACTATCGGCGCGCATCACGCCTTGCGCGGGCGCGGCGGCCACCAGCGGTCCGGACGGGTCGGAGATATCCACCCTGGCCGTCACGCTCAGGCCGATCCGCAGGGGGTGGCTTTTGAGCTGGGCCGCATCCAGCGCGATGCGGACCGGCACACGCTGCACGATCTTGATCCAGTTGCCACTGGCATTCTGCGGCGGCAGCAGCGCGAAGGCATTGCCCGATCCCGCGCCCAGCCCCGCGACATGCCCCTTGTAGGTGACGCTGCCGCCATAAATGTCGGCGGTCACCGTCACCGGCTGGCCGACGCGCATTTTCGACAGCTGCACTTCCTTGAAATTGGCGTCCACCCAGACATGGTCCAGCGGCACCACCGCCAGCAGCGGCTGGCCCGCCGCCACCCGCTGGCCCACCTGCACCGTGCGCTGGGCCACCACCCCGTCCACCGGCGCGGTCAGGCGCATATGGCTCAGGGTTATCATCGCCGCGCGCAGTTGCGCCGCCGCCGCCAGCACTTCGGGATTGCCCGCCACATCGGCGCCCGCAATGCCGGATCGCGCCTGCGCCAGCCCGGAGCGGGCCGCGCTGACCGCGCTTTCCGCCGCCCGCACCGCATCGCGGGCATGGGCGACTTCCTCGCCCGACACCGCCCCGCCCAGCGCCGACTGGCGGCGCTGGTAATCGCTGCGCGCCCGCGCCAGCGCCACCTGCGCCTGGGCCAGTTGCGCCTGCGTGGAATCCGCGCCCGCAAAGGCCCCGCGCACGCCACGCGCGGCGCGCGCCAGGTTGGCCTCCGCCGCCTTCACCGCCACTTCGGCCACGGCGCGGTCCATCTCGACCAGAAGCTGGCCGCGCCGCACGCCCTGCGTGTTGTCGGCGTGGAGCGCCGTGACGGTGGCGTTCTCGCGGCTGGTCACCATCACGATATTGCCCGCGACATAGGCGTCGTCGGTGGTTTCGCGCAGGCGCGCCACCAGCAGCCACCACAGGCCCCAGGCCAGCGCCGCCAGCAGCAGGATCACGCCCATCAGCAGGAAGCCTTTGCGGCGGCGTTCGGTACGGGCCTTTTCTGCAGGGTTCTGGACGGCATCGCTCATGGGTTGGAATCCTGTGTGGCGCTTTGCGCGGGCGGTGCAAAACCGCCGCCCACCGACAGCAGCAGGGTCACGCGCTGGATCACCGCCAGCGAGACCAGCGCCGCCATCTGCTGGCGGGCGGCCAGCAAAGTGTTCTGGGCCGTCAGCATGGGAAGCTGGCCGTCCAGCCCCAGCCGGTAGCGTTCCTCGGCCAGCGCGAAGGCGCGATTGGCGCTGTCCAGCGCAAGCTGCTGCTGGACACGCTGGCCTTCCAGGCTTTTGACCTGTGTCAGCGCATCCGACACCTGGCGCACCGCGCCCAGCACCGTGGCGTTATAGTCCGACACCGCCAGGTCCAGGTCGGCGGTGGCGCGGGCATACTGGGCGCGGATTTTTCCCGCATCGAAGACCGGCAGATGGATCGCCGGACCCGCCCCGGCCGTGAAGGCATCATTGGTGAAGATGTTGCCCAGCCCCACCGCCTGAAGACCGATATTGGCGTTGAGATTGATGTTGGGGAAGAAGTCGGCATGGGCGGCGTCGCGGCCGCGCATCGCCGCCGTCACCCGCGCCCGCGCCGCCAGGATATCGGGCCGCCGCGCCAGCAGGTCGGCAGGCAGCGCGGCGGGCAAGGGCAGCGCCGTATCCAGCGCCGCCACCGGCCGTTCGATGGCGGCATAGGCGTCAGCCCCCTGCCCGGTCAGCGCCGCGATGGCATGCACCGCCACATCGCGCTGGGCCTGAAACTTCATCACCTCGATGCGCGACATGGCCAGCAACGCCTTGGCCTGTTCCAGCGCCGCCTCATTCTCCAGCCCCGCCGTTACCCGGCTCTGGGTCAGGTCCAGCATGGTCTGGCGCTCGCGCACCGCCTGATCGGCAATGTCCACATTCTGCCAGGCCAGGAACAGGCCGACATAGGCCTGTGCGAAGGTGCCCGCCAGCGCCAGCCGCGCCGCCTGTCCGTCCAGCGCAACCGCCGCGGCGGTGCCGCGCGCCTTGTCGATCAGCGCCGCCTGCTTGCCCCAGAAATCCAGCGACCAGGACATGCGCGCCTGCACATCGCCCGCCCACAGGCTGGTGCCGCCAAATCCGGCGGGAAAGATATAGGCGTCGGACAGCAGCATCCGCTGCACCGAGGCATCCAGATTGACCTGCGGATAGTTTGCGGCGCGGTTGATGGAGATATCGGCCTGGGCGGCGCGGATGCGCGCCAGTACGCCCTGCAGGGTGGGATTGGACTGCATCAGCCGGTCCGCCAGCCGGTCCACCTGCGGATCGCCAAACGCTTCCCACCAGGCCTGGTCCGAGGAGGGTGCGGGATCTGCGCCCAGGCCCAGCGCCTGTTGCGGCATTTCCGTCATTTGCGGCGTGGTGGTGGGCGCACTGACACAGCCGCACAACAGCAGCGCCGATAGCACGCAGCCTGTGGACCGGATTGGCATCAAAATCCTTCGTGCGCTCCCCATGCGCGTGACCGATACCAAGCAAAAGCGTGATTCGGGTTAAGGCCTTTGCCAAAGACTAACCCCAGACTGGCCTCAGAGTGGCCCCAACCGCGCGGGCCGGCATGGCGACCGCACCGCCCCCAACCTAAGCTGTTGATTTCAAACACTTTGCACCAAGGCCGGGCTGGGCCTAAGGTTCCCGCCCATGCGCCTTCTGATCGCCGGTTTCCAGCACGAGACCAATACCTTCGCCCCGTCCCCCACCGGGTATGACGATTTCGTGCGCGGCGGCGCCTTCCCCGCCATGGCGCGGGGCGCGGACCTTTTGGCGATGCGCGACGTCAACATTCCCATCGGCGGTTTCATCGGCGCCTTACCCGAAGCCGAACTGGTACCCGCTGTCTGGGCGGGGGCGACGCCCGCCGCGCATGTGCGCGAGGATGCCTTCGAGCGGATCGCGGGCGAGATCGTGGCGGCGGCGCGCGGCGGCGATTTCGACGGCGTCTATCTGGACCTGCATGGCGCGATGGTCTGTACCCATGTCGAGGACGGCGAAGGCGAATTGCTGGCGCGGCTGCGCCAGGCCGTGGGGCCGCGCGTGCCCATCGTCGCCAGCCTGGACCTGCACGGCAATGTCACCCGCCGCATGGTGGAGACGGCGGACGCACTGGTCGCCTATCGTACCTATCCGCACGAGGACATGGCGGAGACCGGCGAACGCGCCGCATACCTGATGAAAAGCCTGTTGCGGCGGGGCGAAAGCTTCCATCGCAGCCTGAAGCGCCTGCCCTTCCTGATCCCCATCAATGCCATGTGCACCCTGGTCGAACCGGCGCGGGGCACCTATGCCGCACTGGCGGCCGCCGAACAGGCAGGCGGCATGATGCTGTCCTTCACGCCGGGCTTTCCCGCCGCCGACTTCGACGGCTGCGGCGCGGCGGTCTGGGGCTATGGCGAAGACGGCGAAAACCTGGAACAGGCGGTCGCCGGGATGGCGCGGCGCATCACCGAGGGCGAAAGCGACTGGGTGGTGCCCTTTCTGTCGCCCGAAGACGCGGTGCGCGAAGCCCAGCGCATCGCCGCCACCGCCAGCAGGCCGGTGGTGATCGCCGACACCCAGGACAATCCCGGCGGCGGCGGCGATTCCAACACCACCGGCATGCTGAAGGCGCTGGTGTCGTGTGGCGCACAGGGCGCGGCCATCGGGCTGATGGTGGACCCGGAGGTGGCCCGCGCCGCCCATGCGGCGGGCGCCGGACGCGACATCACCCTGGCTCTGGGCGGCCAGTCGGGCGTGGCGGGCGATACGCCTTTCCATGCCACCTTCCGTGTCGAGCAGCTGTCGGACGGGCGCTGCCGCTATGACGGGCCGATGATGAACGGCAAGCTCTGCGACGCCGGGCCGTCGGCGCGGTTGTCCATCAATGGCGTCCAGGTGGTGGTCACCACCTTCAAGGACCAGATGCTGGACCGCAACCTCTACCGCATGGCGGGGGTGCAGCCGGAAGCCATGAAAATTCTCGTCAACAAAAGCTCGGTGCATTTCCGCGCCGACTTCCAGCCCATCGCCGCCGCCATGCTGGTGGCCAAGGCCCCCGGCCCGCTGCTGGCCGATCCCGCCGATTATCCCTGGACCCGCCTGACGCCGGGCCTGCGCCTGCGTCCCAACGGTCCTACATTCCAGAAGGTCTGAAACATGCGCAAACCCGTGATCGCCGTCACTTTTGGCGACGCCGCCGGCATCGGTCCCGAACTGATCGCCAAACTCGCCAGCGACGCCAAGACACAGGACGCCGCCACCATCGTGCTGGTGGGGGATGCCTGGGTCTGGGCCGAGGGCCGGCGCATCGCGGGCGTTTCACCCGACGCACAGCCGCTATCGGACTTCACCGAAGCGCGCGGCCGGGACGGCCTGTTCTTCCTGGCGGCGGATACGGTGCAAAAGCAGGCCGTTACCCCCGGCGCGGTGACGGCCGAGGCGGGACGTGGCGCGCGCGCGGCCCTGACCCTGTGCCTGGAGGCCGCCCGGCGCGGCGAGATCGACGCCATCTGCTTTGCCCCGCTGAACAAGCAGGCGATGAAGAAAGGCGGCATGGCGTTCGAGGACGAACTGCATTTCTTCGCCGATTATCTGGGCGTGACCGGCTATTTCTGCGAATTCAACACGCTGGGCAGCCTGTGGACCTCGCGCATCTCCAGCCACATCCCGCTGGCCGACATCCCCAAATACATCACCGGCGAGCGCATCAAGGCGGCGGCGGAACTGACCTATCGCACGCTGCGCAAGGCGGGCTTTGAAAAGCCGCGCGTGGCGGTGGCGGCGCTGAATCCGCATGGCGGAGACGGCGGCACCTGCGGCCGCGAAGAAATCGACATCATCGAACCGGCGGCGCGCGACCTGAACGCGGCGGGCATCCCCATTCAGGGCCCCTATCCCGCCGATACCATCTTCCTGAAGGCCCGCGACGGCGCGCTGGACGCCATCGTCACCATGTATCACGACCAGGGCCAGGTGGCGGTCAAGCTGATGGGCTTCGAGCGGGGCGTGACGGTGCAGGGCGGGCTGCCGGTCATCATCACCACCCCGGCGCACGGCACCGCCTTCGACATTGCCGGGACCGGCAAAGCCAATCCCCGCGCCATGACCGAGGCTTTCCTGCTGGCGGCGAAAATGGCGTCTTCCGCCTGACCCCTGACGGCGCTAGGCTCCCCGCCATACAAACGGAGAGCGCCATGTCGGAGAAACAGGCCCCCCAGAATGTCCTGCGCCACCCGGAGTTTTCCGGCCGCATCGGCATCGCCCGCAAGGATATCACCCCACCGGTCGGCATCTATTCGCGCACCTGGGGCAGCGCCCGGCACGACCAGGCCGAAGGCGTACACAGGCCGCTGCTGGGAAGCTGCGTCAGCCTCACCGATCATGACGGCCAGGAGCTGGTGTTCATCGCGCTGGACACCATCGTGCTGGATCATCAGGAAACCGCCAATATCCGCGCCCAAATCCTGGCCGCGCTAAAGCTGGACCCCGGCCAGCTCATCCTGCATCCCTCGCACACCCACAGCGCGCCCTGGCTGATGCGCGGCCGCAAGGACCGGCCCGGCGGCCACCTGATCCCGCCCTATCTGGACGCCCTGCCCGGCGTGATCCTGGAACTGATCGCCCAGGCCCGCGCCGCCGCCGCTCCGGCCATCCTGTCCTGGGCCTATGGCCGCTGCGCCCTGGCCTACAACCGCGATTTCGTGGACCCGGCCAGCGGACGCGATATCTGCGGCCTGAACCTGGCGGTAAAGGCCGATGACACGGTGCTGGTGGGCCGCATCTGCGATGCGGACGGAAAAATCATCGGCACCATCGTCAACTATGCCTGTCACCCCGTCTCGATGGGCGGCGGAAACCGGCTGATGTCTCCCGATTATATCGGCGCGATGCGCGAGATCGTGGAACGTGACACCGGCGGCGCCCCCTGCGTTTTCCTGCATGGCGCGTCCGGCGACCTGACGCCGCGCCGCAGCTATGAAGCCGTGCCCGAAGCCGCCGACCAGAACGGGCGCGAACTGGGTTATGCCGCCATGACGGTTCTCAGCGGCATGTTTCCGCCTGGCAAACAGTATGCCTATCAGGGCGTGGAGGAATCCGGCACGCCGCTGGGGGTGTGGAAGCTGGAAGACAAGCCCGTGCTTGATGCGAAGCTGATGGGCCGCATGGTGACGATGCGCCTGCCACTGGCCAAGCTGCCGACCCGTGCCGAGCTGGAAGCGCAACTGGCCACCGCCACCGAACGCTATGCCATCGAACGGCTGGAACGCAGCCTGGCGCGGCGCAACCTGGTGGGCGATGGCGATGACTATGGCTTCTTCTTCACGGTCTGGCGGCTGGGCGAGGCGTTCCTGATCGCCACCCCCGCCGAGGCCTATAGCAAGTTCCAGGTGGACCTGCGCGAACGCTTCCCCGGCACGGCGGTGGCGGTGCTGAATGCCACCGACGGTTCGACCAGCTATCTGCCGCTGCCCGAATCCTTCAACCGCGATGTCTATCAGTCGCGCATCGCCATTTATGGCCCCGGCTCGCTGGAACGCGTCACCGACATGGCCGCCGACACCGTGCGCCAGATGGCGTGAACCAACGATCCTGACCGGCATGAAAACGGGTGCACAGCTTTCGCCATGCACCCGTTTTTTTCATTCAGATGGTCTTACCGTCCGCGATAGGGACGGCCGCAGCGGCGCTCATAGCCCCGGCGGCCGTCATTGTCGCGCCAGAACGGATCGCCAAGGTTCAGGTCGCAGGGATCGGTGGCCGCACCGACAATGGCACCGGCACCGGCGCCAACCGCCGCGCCAAGGCCCGGATTGCCCGCCGCCGCGCCGATGGCCGCGCCACCAGCCGCGCCGATCAGGGCGCCCGACGCCGCACGGTCGCCCGGCGAACTGCCGCAACCCGCCAGCAAAACAGCGGCCACGGCCGCGACACACATTTTCGTCTTGATAGCCAGCATGCGCGGCTCCCTTTTGGCTTCCTCCCGACAACGCATGGGAACTCGATCGGGTTCCGTCACGATGTTGCGCCGGAAAGCACTCACGCCATGATTGTGGCGGCGATGCCCTGTTCCAGGCCCGCCAGCAGGTTGCCGAACAGGGCTTCCTCATAGGCGGTGAAGACCGGCAGGCGGGCATCCAGATTTTCACCCAGTTCGGCAAGGCGCTGGCGCATCTCGGCCAGATGCTGGGTTTCCTCGGCCAGAAGGCTCCTGAGACTCAGCGCATGGCCGCCGCGCTGCAGCGCATCCTGATAGAGCCGGTAGAACCAGATGGCGCGGATTTCCACGATCAGCGACATGTAGAGATAGGCGGCCTCGCCCGACACGGACTGGTCAATGAAGGCATCCAGCCGCCCCATGTAAAGCCGCGCATGCGGCCCGGCGATCACATCGGCATCGTCATAGGACAGTTCACGTCGCGCCGCGGCGTCGGCGGCGCGCTTGAAGAAGAAGGCATGCCGGGTTTCCTCGGCCAGATGCTTGAGCGTGTCCTGCGCCAAGGGGCCGCGCGACTGGCTGGCCATGATCTTGCGGCTGCCGATATGTTCCATCAGCGACAGGGTGTTGAGGAAACGGGCATGCAGGCCCGGATCGGCACAGGCCGCATCGAGAAAGGCGTTGGTGCGGGCGGGATCGGTGGCGGGCGTCACGGCAGGTCCGTCATGAAAACAGCCCCTGTATAGCGGCTGCCCCCCCCCGGCGAAACCGGATCAGCGATCCGGTCAGCGAAAAGTATCGCAGGACGCGACATCGCCGCTGGCCAGGCCCTGCCGGAACCACTGGACGCGCTGCGCCGACGAGCCATGCGTGAAGGAATCGGGCACGGCATAGCCCTGCGCCTGTTTCTGCAGCGTATCGTCCCCCACCGCCGAGGCCGCCGCCAGTCCCTGCTCCACATCGCCGCTTTCCAGAATGGCGAAGCGGCGGTTGGCATGGTTGGCCCAGACCCCGGCATAGCAGTCGGCCTGAAGCTCGACCTTCACCGCATCGCTGTCGGCGCCGCGTTCGCGGCTGCCATGCCGTTCCATCACCCCGGTCAGGTTCTGGATGTGATGGCCATATTCATGGGCGATGACATAGGCGCGGGCGAACTCGCCCGGCGCGCCGAAACGCTGGCCCAGTTCGTCAAAGAAGGTCAGGTCGAGATAGATGTGGCCGTCGGCGGGACAATAGAAAGGACCGGCGGCGGACTGGCCGGTGCCGCAGCCGGTGGGCGTGGCCTGGTCATAGGCGGTGAAGGTGGCGGGCACGAAGCGCATCCCCTGCTGCTGCATCAGCGGCGCCCAGACATCCTCGGCCGATCCGATCACCCGGCGGGTAAAGTCATAGGCCGCATCGTCGGCGCGCGGGCCGCCTTGGGGGCTGGTCTGGCCGACCGGCAGTCCGCCGCCGCCCAGCAACTGCGACGGGTCCACCCCGAACAGTAGGGACACGACAATGACGGCGACCAACCCCAGCCCGCCGCCGCCCAGCGCGATGCCGCGCCCGCCGAAACCGCCGCGGCGGTCGTCCACATTGTCGCTGGGGCGCAGGTCATCGAGGCGCATGGCGGAAAATCCCGGAAGTCCGGCGGGATCATACTATGCCGGGCGCGCCAGGAAAGATGCGATTCCGGTAAGCCTCAACCCACCATCGCGGGGGCCAGCATCGCCATCAGCAGGATGGCGGGCACCGCATAGCGGTACTTGCGGTGGTTCAGCAGCGAGACCACGGCCACGAACAGAATCATGCCGCCCAGGATACCGCCCCAGACGCGGGTCTGCGGCACCGCCAGGAACAAGGCTGCCAGCAGCATGGCGATACCGCCGACATAGTGAAACCCCCGCGCGAAGCGCCAGCGCTGATAGGCCCGGCGCAGGAAACCGGGCGCCGCGACATGCAGCAGGCCGGTGGCGGCAAACAGGCCAGACAGGCCGACGGCAAGCAGGGAAAAGACAGGCATGTCGGCGTGCCTTACGAAATATGGTGGTGGACGGCCTCTGTTCCGGTGACGCGTTTTTCCAGCGTGCGCATCAGCACATAGAAGACCGGAGTAAGGAACAGGCCGAAGAAGGTGACGCCCAACATGCCGGAGAACACGGCCACGCCCATCGCATGGCGCATCTCCGCGCCAGCGCCGGAGGACAGCACCAGCGGCACCACACCCATGATGAAGGCGAAGCTGGTCATCAAAATGGGCCGCAGCCGCAGGCGGGCGGCATGGATGGCCGCCGCCACGGTCTCTTCGCCGCCCAGTTCCAGCTCGCGGGCGAACTCCACGATCAGGATGGCGTTCTTGCAGGCCAGGCCGATCAGCACGAACAGGCCGATCTGGGTGAAGATGTTGTTGTCGCCGCCGGTCAGCCACACGCCCGCGATGGCCGACAGCAGGCACATGGGCACGATCAGGATGATCGCCAGCGGCAGGAACAGGCTTTCATACTGGGCCGCCAGCACCAGGAAGACCAGCAGCACGCAGAGCGGGAAGACCAGCAGCGCCGTGTTGCCCGCCAGGATTTCCTGATAGGTCAGGTCGGTCCATTCAAACTGCATGCCCTTGGGCAAGGTCTCGTTCAGCAGCTTTGTGATGGCGGCCTGCGCCTCGCCACTGGAATAACCGGGCGCGGCGGCGCCGTTCAGGTCGGCGGCGCGGAAGCCGTTATAGCGCATGGCGCTGTCCGGGCCGGTGGTTTCGTTGACCGTCACCATCGCGCCCAGCGGCACCATCTGGCCGTCGGCATTGCGGGTCTGGATTCGCAGGATGTCGTCTGGGCGCGAACGGAACTGGCTGTCGGCCTGGGCGATCACCTGGTAGGTGCGGCCGAACTTGTTGAAGTCGTTCACATACTGCGAGCCCAGATAGATCTGCATGGACTCGAAGACATCCTGCACATCCACGCCAAGCTGCTGGGCCTTGGTGCGGTCCAGGTCGGCATAGAGCTGCGGCACGCTGACCTTGTAGCTGGAGAAGACGCCCGCCAGTTGCGGCACCGTCTGTGCCTTGGCCTGGACATCCTTCATCACCTTGTCCAGCGCCTCATAGCCCAGATCGGTGCGGTCCTCGACCTGCAGCTTGAAGCCGCCGATGGTGCCCATGCCCTGCACGGGCGGCGGCGGGAAGATGGCGATATAGGCCTGCTTGATGCCCGCATACTTGGCCTGCAGCTTCTGGGAAATCGCCAGGCCCGACAGGTCGGCGGAATGGCGTTCCTCGAAGGGCTTGAGCGTCACGAAGACAATGCCGGCCGAGGCGCTGTTGATGAAACCGTTGATGGACAGGCCCGGAAAAGCCACGGCGTTTTCCACCCCCGGCTCGTCCAGCGCGATCTTGGCCATCTGGCGGATCACATCCTCGGTACGGTCCAGCGTGGCGCCATCGGGAAGCTGGGCGAAGCTGACCAGATACTGCTTGTCCTGGGTCGGCACGAAACCAGGCGGCACGATCTGGAATCCCATATAGGTCGCGCCCAGCAGCAGGGCATAAACCAGCAGCGCCGCCGACTTGCGCGAAAGGATGCCGGTGACGCCCTTGCCGTAATTCTCCGAACCGCGATGGAACAGGCGGTTGAACCAGGCGAAGAAACGGCCCAGCAGCCGGTCCATGCTGCGGGTCAGCGCATCCTTGGGCGCGTCATGGCCCTTGAGCAGGATGGAAGCCAGGGCGGGCGACAGGGTCAGCGAGTTGAAGGCCGAGATGACGGTCGAAAAGGCGATGGTCAGCGCGAACTGGCGATAGAACTCGCCGGTCAGGCCGCTGATGAAGGCGATCGGCACGAACACCGCGCACAGCACCAGCGCGATGGCGATGATGGGGCCGGTGACCTCGCGCATCGCCTTCAGCGTGGCGTCGCGGGGGTTGAGGCCGTCCTCGATATTGCGCTCGACATTCTCGACCACCACGATGGCGTCGTCCACCACGATGCCGATGGCCAGCACCAGGCCGAACAGCGACAGGGCGTTGATCGAAAAGCCGAAGACATACATGGCGGCAAAGGTGCCGACGATGGAGACCGGCACCGCCAGCAGCGGAATGATCGAGGCCCGCCAGGTCTGGAGGAATAGGATCACCACCAGCACGACCAGCAGCACCGCTTCCAGCAGGGTGTGCACCACCGCCTCGATGGAGCCGCGCACGAAGACCGTGGGATCATAAACGATGGAATATTCCAGCCCCTCGGGGAAGTTCTGCTTCAGTTCCTCCATGGTGGCGCGCACCTGGTTGGAAATCTGGATGGCGTTGGCGCCCGGCGCCTGGAAGATGGGGATCGCCACCGCCTGCTTTTCACCCAGCAGCGAGCGCAGGCCGAACTGCGAGGCGTTGACCTCGATCCGCGCCACATCGGCCAGCCGGGTGATCACGCCATTGTCGCGCTTGATGACGATCTGGCCGAACTGTTCGGGGTCCGACAGGCGGCCCTGGGCGTTGATCGGCAGTTGCAGCTCGCCGCCCTTGCCATAGGGCGGGCCGTTGATGACGCCCGCCGCCACCTGCACATTCTGGCGGCGCACGGCATTGACCACCTCGGCGGCGGTCATGCCGCGCTCGGCGATGCGCTGGGGATTCAGCCACAGCCGCATGGCGTAATCGCCCGAGCCGAAAAGCTGGACATTTCCCACGCCCTGAATCTTGGCCAGCCGGTCCTTGACGTTCAGCACCGCGTAATTGCGCAGGTACAGCATGTCATAGCGGTCGTTGGGCGAGATCAGATGCACGACCATGGTGAGATCGGGCGAACTCTTGACCGTGGTGACACCCAGCGCGCGGGTCACATCGGGCAGGCGCGGCAGGGCCTGGTTGACGCGGTTCTGCACCAACTGCTGCGCCAGGTTGGGGTCGGTGCCCAGCGCGAAGGTGACGGTCAGCGTCATGGTGCCGTCGCTGGCGGCCTGCGACGCCATGTAGAGCATGTTCTCGGTGCCCTGGATCTGCTCTTCCAGCGGCGTCGCCACCGTTTCGGCGATCACCTTGGGATTGGCGCCGGGAAACTGGGCCGTGACCACGACCGAGGGCGGCACCACCTCGGGATATTCCGAGATCGGCAGCAGTACCATCGCGATCAGGCCCGCCAGGAAGATGACGACACTGATCACGCCGGCGAAAATGGGCCGGTCGATGAAGAATTTGGAGAGGTTCACAGGGGCCTCGATTGGCTTTCGGGAAGAAGGATGGCGGCTACTTCGCCGCCACCGCACTGGAGATGTCGTTGGCCTGGACCGTCACGCCCGGCATGATGTGCTGAATGCCGTCCACCACCACGCGCTCGCCGGGCTGAAGGCCCGCCGTCACCACGCGCTTGCCGTCCACGCTCTGGCCCAGCTTGACTTCGCGGAATGCGGCCTTGCCGTCCCTGCCCGCCACGAAGACGAACTTCTTGCTCTGGTCGGTGCCGATGGCGCGCTCCGGCACCAGCAGCACCGGGGCATTGGCCGCGGCGGCCATGCGGATGGTGGCGAACATGCCCGGCACCAGCGCGCCATTGGTGTTTTCAAAGCGGGCGCGGGCGCGAATGGTGCCCGACGCGGTGTTGATGCGGTTGTCGAAGCTCTGGATGTAGCCCTTATAGACCTGGCCGCCGCCGGTCAGGGTCATCTCCACCGGAATGGCCTGCTGCTGCGCCGTAGTGCCCGCAACGGCATGGATACTCTGCACATAGGTCTGCTCGTCCACGTCGAAGTCGGCATAGATGCCGTCATCGGACACGATGGAGGTCAAAAGCGGCGCGCTGCCGTTGGACTGCACCAGGTTGCCCACCGTGATCTCGGCCCGGCTGACACGGCCCGAAATGGGAGCCTTCACATAGGCATGATCCACATCCAGCCGCGCCTGGCGCAGCGCCGCTTCCGCGCCGCTGATCGAGGCATCGGCCACCGCGCTGGCATTGGCCGACTGGTCATAGGTCTGGAGCGCGATGGCGCCCGCCGCGCGCAGATGTTCGGCGCGGCCAAGATTGGATTTGGCCAGCGCCGCATTGGTGCGGGCCGATTGCAGTTCGGCCGCCGCCTTGGCCGCCGCCGCCTGGTATGGGCGCGGATCGATCACGAACAGGATGTCGCCCGCCTTGACCGTCTGGCCGTCCTTGAACCGGATTTCGGTGATGCGGCCGGATACTTCGGGGCGGATCTCGGCATAGTCCACCGCATCCAGCTTGCCGGAGAATTCCGACCAGATGCGGGTCTGCTGCGGCTGGACGGTGATGGTGTTGACCGGCACTGCCGGACGGGCGGCCGCCACCGGGGCGGCATCGGCGCCGGCGATATGCTGCACCGCATACCAGCCGCCGCCCAGCAGGGCCAAAGCGGCCGCGCCAAAGGCCAGGGCGCGGTGGTTCTTGATATTTGTCATATTTTCCAAATGATTACGGCGGTTCTGGCGAAGCGATCGGGCGGTGGCGACCATGTCGATCATGGGAATCCCCTTGCATTCTGTAATGGACAGCACAAATATGCGGGTGTCAGCCGGCTTGCAAGATAATTCTGTAGTGTTCGGTATAAAAATATTGGGAGACCCCTGAGATGGCGGTTGGCCGGCCGCGAGGCTTTTGCACGACCCAGGCGCTGGACGCCGCGATGCAGGTTTTCTGGCGCAAGGGATATGAAGGCACCTCGATCGCGGACCTGACCGCGGCCATCGGTATCAATTCGCCCAGCCTCTATGCCGCCTTCGGCAACAAGGAGGGCCTCTTCAAGGCCGTGCTCCAGCGCTATGACGAGCGCCGCCAGGAGTTCATGGACGCGATCCTCTCCGCCCCCACCGCCCAGGCCACCGCCAGCCTCTACCTGCATGGCGTGGCCGATTTCGCCGCCGATACGGGCGGCGCCACCCCGCCCGGCTGTCTGCTGCTGCAATGTGGCTCGTCCTGCGGCGACGAGGAGATTCCCGATTATGTCAGCCGCGTGCGGGCCGAAAAGGAAGCCGCGCTGAGCAGCCGCTTTGAACGGTCGATCAAGGATGGCGACCTGCCGCCCGACGCCGATCCGGCGGTACTGGCCCGCTACCTGTCCACCATCTCGAACGGCATGTGCGTGCAGGCCGCCGCCGGGGTCAGCCTGGCCGAGCTGCATGCCATCGCCGACATGGCGCTGACATCCTTTCCCGGTGTCACGCAGCCACAACCGGCGGAATAGCCGTCAGCCCGGCAGGCGGAAACTCACCAGCCGGCCATTGGCGCCGCTGCCCGATACCGCCACCGCGACATACTGCTTGCCGCCCGCCATATAGGTCATGGGCGAGCCGGAAACGCGCGACGGCAGCGGCACCGCCGCCACTTCCCGCCCGGTCTTCTTGTCATAGGCCCTGAGCCAGCCGCCCAGCTTCCCATCCGCGCCGGTGGTGGCGGTGCCGTCGCCCGCGATCACCAGATTTTTGGTGATGACCAGTCCCACTTTGCCCTGCGAGCCGGTGCGGGGAATTTTCAGCCCCTTCAGCGCCGGGGCATTCTTCACCTCGTCCGGCGTCTCGCCATGCGGCACCTGCCAGACAATCTCGCCCTTGTTGAGATCGATGGCGGTGATCTGGCCGTAAGGCGGCTTCATCAGCAAAAGTCCCTGTACCAGCGGCCGGGCGATGCGGACGCCGCGGCCACCCTTGGCCGGATCGCCCGCCACGCCCAGCATCATCTCGACGTCCGTCACCTTGGGATCGGCGGGAACATGGCCGGTCGCGCCATAGGAGAGGTTGGAGAAGACGTAGAAGATGTTCGTGTCCGGATCGAGCGCCCCGCCCGGCCATTGCGCCGCGCCGTCGCCATTGGGATTCATGATGGTGGCCAGCGGGCGCGGCCATTTGCTGGCGGCGGGCGGCGTGAACAGCGGACCGATGCGGTAGTCGGCCACGATCCTGCGGGCCTCGGCATTCAGCTCCGGCGTGAAATCAATCAGGTCCTTTTCGAAAAAGCCCTGGCGGTCGAAGGGCGGCGGCTTGGTCACATGCGGCTGGGTGGCGGGGTACCATTCGCCCGGCTCATCGCCCCTGGGCACCGGCCGGTCCACGATCGGCCAGACCGGCTTGCCGGTTTCGCGGTCCAGCACATAGAGCCAGGCCTGCTTGGTGGGCTGGGCCAGCGCCTTGATCTTTTTCCCGTTGACCGTGATGTCGCACAGGATCGCGGCGCAGGGAATGTCGCGGTCCTGCACGCCGTGGCGCACCGTCTGGTAATGCCAGCGCCGCACGCCGGTCTTCACGTCCAGCGCCACGATGCTTTCACTGAACAGGTTGTCGCCGGGCCGCGCCCCGCCATACCAGTCGTTGGTGGGCGCTTCCACGCCGATATAAACCAGGCCCAGTTCGGGATCGGCGCTGTTCTGGCACCAGCTTCCGGTATTGCCGGTATATTCGGCCGAACCGTTCAGCCAGGTGTCATAGCCGAACTCGCCCTTGCGCGGGATGGTGTGGAAAATCCACAGCCGTCTGCCGGTGCGCGCGTCATAGCCCCGGATATAACCCTTCACATGCGTCTTGCGCGGCGCGTTGCCCGGCAGGTGCGCCGCGCCCACCACCACCACATCGCCCACCACCAGCGGCGTGGCGTGCAGCCCGATGTCATGTCCGGGCGTCTCGCCTTCCAGGTCGATCTCCTGGTCCATCTCCTTTTTCAGGTCCACCACGCCATTCTCGCCGAAGCCGGCGACGGGCTGGCCGGTATGGGCGTCCAGGCAGACCATGCGATAGCCGGGCGTGACATAGATTATCCGCTCCGCCACGCCATCGGTCCAATAGGACAGGCCTCGCCCGGACCCGGCGCGCGGCGCGGTGGCGCCCCGGCGGCCTTCATTGATGTTGTATTTCCACAAAAGCTCGCCGGTGGCGGCGTCCAGCGCCACGGCGGCGCGGCGCGAGCCTGCCGTGAGATACAGGCGGCCCTTCACCATCAGCGGCGTGGCTTGCAGGTTGGCGTCGGGACGCGGCCCCAGATTGTCGGGCTGGAAGGACCAGGCCTGTTGCAGACTGCCGAAGTTTTCCGCCGTGATCTGGTCCAGCGCCGAATAGCGCCAGCTTCCCAGATTGCCGCCATAGGTGCGCCATTCGCCGTTCGCGGTGTCATAGGCGACCGCGGAAGCCGTGCGCGGCAGGCCCGCCGCAAGCGCCGCCGCCAGCCCCGCCTGGCAGACACCCCGGCGTGAAAATCTCCTGGACATGCCCCTCGCCCCGCTCGTCTGTTGTTGTGCGGCGCAGCACCGACGGCGCGCGCGCCCTGCCGAAACCATCGCCCAAAAATCATGTTTTTGCCAGCCGCGCGGTTGCGCGGACGCAAGCAGGCCATGCTAGTTTCACGCGCATCGCCGGTGGGGCGGCAACAAGGGGAATCGCGATGCGCCGCCTGCTGGGCACGCTGTATATCCAGGTGCTGATCGGCATCCTGCTGGGCCTGGTCGTGGGCGCCGTCTGGCCCGAAACAGGCGTGGCGCTGAAGCCCCTGGGCGACGCCTTCATCAAGCTGATCAAGATGGTGATCGCGCCGGTGATCTTCTGCACCGTGGCGCTGGGCATCGCCCAGATGGGCGACATGAAGAAGTTCGGCCGCATCGGCGGCAAGGCCCTGATCTATTTCGAGGTCGTCTCCACCCTGGCCCTGGCGCTGGGCCTGGCGGTGGGCGAGATCTTCAAGCCCGGGGCGGGCTTCAACATGGACCCCGCCACCCTCGATCCGTCCCTCACCGCCAGCTATGCCAGCCGCGCCCAGGCCGACAGCGTGACGGATCACCTGATGAACATCATTCCCGACACCTTCCTGGGGGCGCTGTCCGGCGGCGACCTGCTGCAGGTGCTGCTGGTCGCCATCCTGTTCGGCTTTGCCTGCACCCGGCTGGGCGAAACCGGCGACCAGGTGGCCAAGGGGCTTGAGAAGATCGTGGCGGTGTTCTTCTCGCTGATCCATATCGTGGTGCGGCTGGCCCCCATCGGGGCGTTCGGCGCCATCGCCTTCACCATCGGGCGCTATGGCCTGTCGGCCCTGGTGCCGCTGGGCGCGCTGGTGGCCTGTTTCTATCTCACCGCCCTGGCCTTTGTGGTGGTGGTGCTGGGCCTTATCGCCCGGCTGGTGGGGTTCAACATCTTCCACTTCCTCTCCTATGTGCGCGAGGAACTGCTGATCGTGCTGGGCGCTTCATCCTCTGAAGCCGCCCTGCCGCAGATGATGGAAAAGCTGGAGCGGCTGGGCGCATCGCGCGGCGTGGTCGGTCTGGTGATCCCCACTGGCTACAGCTTCAACCTGGACGGCACCAACATCTACATCACCCTGGCGATCCTGTTCCTGGCCCAGGCCACCGGCACCGACCTGTCGGCGATGCAGATAGCCACCATCCTGCTGGTGGCGATGCTGACCTCCAAGGGGGCCAGCGGCGTGACGGGCGCGGGCTTCGTCACCCTGGCCGCGACCCTTTCGGTGGTGCCGGACATTCCCATCGTGGCGCTGGCCACCATACTGGGCATCGACCGCTTCATGAGCGAATGCCGCTCGCTCACCAATATCATCGGCAACGGCGTCGCCACGCTGGCGGTGGCGCGCTGGGAAGGCGAGCTGGACATGGCGCGCCTGCACGCGGAACTGAATCGCGGGCGCGCTGCGGCGGCCTGAGGCCGCATCGGCCCGGTCCCCACAGCATTGCAAATCCGTCACAGGCCCGCGCCACCGAATTGCCACGATCCTTGGATGAGTTTGCCCCGTCTTTATCCTGAGGGGATTTCCATGCCGCCCGTTCGCACGCTCCTGCTCGCCGCCGCCGCCAGCCTGGCGTTTTCCGCCGCCGCCGCGGCACAGCCGGTCAACAACACGCCCTCCACCGCCGATGTTTCCAAGCAGCGCGTCTTCGCCAATATCGGCCTGACCAATTCCGAATGCATCCGCTATGACGAGGCCAACGACCGCTACCTCATCAGCAACCTGAATACGCGCGGGCCGGAGAATAACGGCTATATCACGATCATGTCGCCCGACGGCGTGGTGACCAACCAGAAGTTCATCGAAGGCGGCAAGAACGGCGTCACGCTGATCGACCCGCTGGGCATCTATATCCGCAACGGCATCATCTGGGTCGCCGACATCACCCATATGCGCAAGTTCGACCTGAAGACCGGCAAGCCGCTGGGCGAGGTGGCCCTGCCCGGCGCGAACCGCCCCAACGACATCTATGTCACGGCCGACAACACCGCCTATATCAGTGACAATGGCGGGGCCAGCGGCACCATCATCAAGGTCTCGCCCGCCGGACAGGTTTCGCTGCTGCAGCCGCGCGACGACATCATGGAAAAGCCAAACGGCGTGGCGGTGATGCCGGACGGCAGCGTGGTGCATGGCGGCCGGGGCGTGAACATCACCTTCCGCGACGCCAATACCGGCGCGCTGATCCGCGAAAAGACACTGCCCACCGGCCAGTTCGACGCCCTGATCCCGCTTCCCGACGGCAGCATCCTGGCGGCCAGCCAGCTCGGGAAAAATGTCTACAAGGTCTCGCCCAAGGGCGACATCGTGGAAGTCGCCAAGGAGATCGCCGTGCCCGCCGCCATCGGCTGGGACAGCAAGCGCAACCGCCTTCTGATTCCGCAGATCGCACCCGGCACCATCACCATGGTCGACCTGCAGTAATCAGGGCTTCCGCGTCGCCGTCGCTCAGAGGATGGTGACGGCGACGCGGCCCAGTACGCCGAAATCGCCTTCCAGCCGGTCGCCCGCCGCGATGGACAGCGGCTTGACGCAGGTGCCGGTGGTCACCACCTGCCCGGCCCTCAGCACCACACCATGCGCCGAAAGTTCATTGGCCAGCCAGGCCAGTGCGAGGCGCGGATCGCCCAGCACATTGGCGCCGGTGCCGGTTTCGGCCACCGCGCCGTTCCGAAAACCCGTCACGGCATGCGCCGCCAGGTCCAGGCCGCGCCACGCCGCGCCTGTGGCCGGTCCCAGCACGAACTGATGGGCGCAGGCATTGTCGGCGATCAGCGAGGCCAGGCCCACGCTTTCAAAATGGGAAAAGCGGGAATCCGGGATTTCGATGGCCGGATGCAGGCTTTCCACCGCCGCCAGCACCTCGTCCACCGCATAGGCTGTATCGCGCGGCGGCAGGTCGCGTCCCATGCGGAAGGCGAACTCCATCTCGGCCACCCGCATCAGATTGTCGCCCAGCGGGCAAACATCGCCGTCGGCGATCACCCGCTCGGCCAGCAGCCGCCCCGCCAGCGGCCCGTCCACGCCGATATGGCGCTGGCCCGCCAGGCTGGTGGCGGCGATCTTCCAGCCGAACAAAGGCGCGGCGGAGATGCGCTCGATACAGGCCTGCACGGCATAGGCCTGGGCCCTGCTGTCCGGCAGCAGGTCCGGCGGCAACGACTCCAGCCGCGTCTGCGCCCGCCAATGGCGCACCAGAAGATCACTGCATGCCTGAGATTGTCGCGGGTCCATCATGCCGTCCTTTTTCCCCATCATGGCGAGGCGGCGCACAAAGCAAAAGGGCCGGCGGTCGCCCGCCGGCCCTTGCTTATGCGTTGACCGAGCGATCAGCCGCCGCCAGTGGAGGCGATCAGGCCGAAATTGGCGTTCGGCGAACCCAGGTTGAAATTGCCGTTCAGCACCGTGCCGCCCGTGGTCATCAGCGTTGCGCGGGTGTTGCCTGCGGCATCGTCGCGCCACAGGATGTCGCTGAAGCCGTCATTGTTGACGTCCTGCGCGCCCGCCACCGTCCAGGTGCCCGGCGCGACCGGCGCCGCGACCGTGATTGGACCGCCCACCTGGCTGGTGCCGTTCATGGTCCAGATCACGGCACTGGCGCCGTTCTGGAACAGGATGTCGCTGAAGCCGTCATTGTTGAAATCGCCGGTCCCCTTGGCGACGAAACCCGCGCCCGGCGAGAAGCTGCCGGTGGCGATGGTGTCGGCCCCATCCATCAGGCTGACCTGCACATCCTGGGTGACGCTGTTCTGCCACAGGATGTCGCTGAAGCCGTCGCCGTTGAAATCGCCGGAGCTGATGGCGGTGTAACCGGCCGGGGTGGTGACCAGGGCCGAGCCTTCCACCACGCCCGGCGCGCCGCCGGTGAACAGGATGCGGGCCTGGGCGCCGTTCTGCAGCAGAACGTCCGAGGTGGCGTCGCCGTTGAAATCGCCCACGTCGATCGCCGTCCAGCCCGCGCCCGGCTGGAGGGAGAAGGCGGTGGGGGTCGCCGCACCGCTGGTCTGGGTGATGATTTCCAGGTCCTGGGTCACCGCATTCTGCAGCAGCAGCGCGTCATTGCGGTTGGTGTCGGCGGTGAACTTGCCGGTCGCCACCACGTCCCAATCCGTGCCCACGCCGGTGATGTTGGTCGTGGCCGGGGTGCCCTGGGTACGAATCTGGATGTTGCCGTTGACGTTGTTCTGGAAGATCAGGTCGCCGAAGCCGTCATTGTTCACATCGCTGACATCGCTGGGCGACAGGAACTTGATGCGCTCGATGCCGGTCAGCGTGTCGTTGCCGTCCGGGCCGCCCGTGACCGCCAGGATGGACGCCCCGGCATACTGCGACTCACGGCCCGCAAAGACCGCCACATCGATGCCCGCGCCGCCGTCGATCGTGTCGTTGCCCGCGCCGCCATTGAGGATGTCGTTGCCCGCGCCGCCGCTGAGACTGTCGTCGCCGCCCAGGCCGAACATGCGGACCGGGCCGGTGGAGGTGGCGGTATCGGCGGCGTGATAGGTGTCGTTGCCGCCGGTCCCGGTGACGGTCATCACCGCATGGGTGCGGTTGTCGATCTGGTCGTGGCGCGCATTCACCAGGTTGTTGGTGATGGTGACATTCTGGATCGTCACATGCGGGCCGCTGACATTGAGGGTATCGCTGGCCTTGCCCGCCTCGCCGGCGCGGATGCCGGTCGAGGTGCCGTCGATCGAGCCGTTGCTGATGACCACTTGCAGCCCGTTGACATCGGCGGGATTGACGCCATAGCTGGGATGGCCCGGATCATCACGGCCCTTCACCGCGATGGCCGCCGCATTCTGGTGGCCCAGCGGGTCGGTGCCGGTGGACGCGCCCACATTGTCGAAATCGAAGTCCGAGATGGTGACGGTGCCGGTATAGGTGTTGAACTTCAGGTTCAGGTCGATACCCGAACCGTTGGCGCCGTTGGCGCCGAAGGCCACGCCGCCGCCATACTGGCCGACATTGTTCATCACCAGGTCGTCGAACAGGGTGTTGCCCTGCGCCGTTTCGGCATAGATGCCCTTCTGGGTGATGTTCTGGAAGGTGGTGCCGACGATGGAGGTGTCGGTGGCGTCGAAGCTGCTGCCGAAGGTGTCGTTATAGAGATAGACGCCGATATAGGTGTCCTGGATGGTGCCGCCATTGATCGACAGGCCGTTCAGGGCGGTCTCGTTGGGCTTGGCGAAGCCGAACACCGAATCCTGCAGCACCATATTGTCCAGCGTCAGGCCCGACACGCTGGGACCGGAGGTGGCCACCGCGTTCAGGAAGCCGTCCACCGTGATGTTGGACAAGGTGACATTGTCGGCCGACACGGTGATGCCGTTGCCCGCCGCGCCGGTATAGCCGGGCGCGGTCCGCAGGAAGGTGTTCACATCGCCCACGATACCGTTGTCGGTCTCGAAGGTGCCCTGGATCACCACGCTGCCGGGAGCGCCCGCGCCCACCAGCGAGACGCTCTTGTTGACCACGACATTCTCGTTATAGGTGCCGGGCGCGATCATGATCGTGTCGCCCGGATTGGCGGCCGCGATGGCGGCATTGATGCTGCCGCCGGGGCCGACCAGGATAATGTTCACCCCGCCCGCATTGATCGCCTCGATATTGGTCAGCGTGTCCACGCCTTCGGGGCCGGTCACGGTATAGCCGGTGCCGTTCCAGACGATGGCGCCGGGGGGCAGCGGCGCGGCATAGACCGCGGTGTCGAAGCCCATGCCGCCGTCAATGGTGTCGTTGCCCATGCCGCCGTTCAGCATGTCGTCGCCGTCATTGCCGTACAGCGTGTCGTTGCCGTTCAGGCCGAAGATGGTGTCGTTGCCGCTGCCGCCGGACAGGATGTTGGCGGTGTTGCTGCCGGTGATGGAATAGTCGTCGGCGCCGCCCATGCTGACATTGGCGAAGCCGGTCAGGACGTTGTTCTGCCCATTGAAGACAAAGGTGCCGGTATTGAGGTCCACCGAGACCACATTGGCGTAAGGACCGGGCACGACATTGTTGGAGAAGGCAAAGCTGTTGCTGCCGGTGCCGGTGAACTCGTTGTTCTGGATGGTGGTGGTATAGGGATTGTACTGGGTGATGGAGACCGACAGGTCCTGCTTGCCCAGCCGGAACTTGTTCTGGGTCATCTCGATCACATTGCCGCTGGCGATCAGGGCGACAGTGCCGGTATTGGTGTTGTTGCCGCTGAGCTGGACGATGTTGCCGTTGATCCGCGCCGTGCCGTTGGAGGGATAGGCATCGGCGGCCAGGGTCACGTTCCGGATATTGCCCTGAACGATATTGCCGTTCACGATGGCGGTCTTGGTGCCGAAACTGGCGTTGCCGTGATTGGCGACGTCATCGGGACCGGCGGCGGAGGCGCGGGCTTCCAGCGTGACATCATTGGCCTTCAGCGGCTGGATCACGTTTCCGTTGATGGTGGCGCTGGCATTGCCGTATTTCGCGCCCGATCCGCCCACGGCAATCGCCTCGAGCGTGATCTTGTTCATGTTCTTGGCGGGATTGATGATATTGCCGTTGAAGGCGACGGTGCCGTTGCCGCCATTGCCCTGTGCGCCGGCAAGCGCGTTGGCGCTGGCCCCGCCCGCGCCGCCGTCACCGCCCGTGGCCGTGCCGGAAATCACCAGATTGTTGGCCGCGGGGTTGTTGAAGATGTTGCCGTTCAGGGTGATGGCGGCATTGCCGCCATTGCCGCCCTTTGCGCCGTTCGCGGTCGGGCCGGTGCCCTTGCCGCCCGCACCACCATCGCCGCCATTCGCCTTGACGGTGATGGAGTCCGCGCCCAGCAGCCCATTCTGGGTGAAGATGGCGTTGCCGCCATTCTCGCCCGCCGTGGGGCTGGTTCCGTTGGTGCCCTTGGCGCCCTTGGTACCGGTGACTTTGGTGACGGCCATGATGATCCCCCAATAGGTGGCGCGCCGGAGGGAGTCCGGGCGCCGACAGGACGGGGAGTCTCATTATGAAACAGTTTGGCAGGCAAGCGGATTTTCGGTACGGCGGGCGCGGCCCGTCCCCCGCTGACTCAAAAATGTCAGGCAACCCATTTGGTTATGCCGTTAACCACCTTCCGCGAAAGATTGGCCGGACGCCCTATGGCTCACGCAGGCTTTCGTCCGAAATCCGCAGGATCGGGTCCAGTATATAAGACGCGATGGTGCGGGTGCCGGTCTTGATCTCGGCGGTAGCCACCATGCCCGGCCGCAGCCGCAGGCCCCGGCCCGCAAGCATGCCGCGATCGTCGGACAGCCTGACCTGCACGCGATAGACCGGGCGCGCGTCTTCGCCCTCGCCAAGCTGGATCGCATCGGGGCTGATCTCGGTCACCCTGCCCTGCGCGGTGCCGAAGCGCTGGAAGGGATAGGCTTCCAGCTTGATGCGGGTTTCATCCCCCAGCTTGATATAGCTGATGTCGCGCGTGGCGACATTGCCCTCGACATAGAGGTCGGCCCCATCTGGCACCAGCGTCACCAGCGTCTCGGCCTCGCGCAGCACCGAGCCGATGGAGCGGTCGGCCACCTGCTGCACCACCCCGTCCACCGGGGCGCGCATTTCGGTGAAATCCTGCATGCGGTTGGCCTTGTTCAGCGTCTCGGCGGCTTCCACCAGGTCCTGGCGCGCCTTCACAAGCTGCTGGTTATGGTCGCTGCGCCATTTCTCCATGAAGGACTGGCGCTCCTGCAGCGTTTCGGCCCGCTGCTGCACCAGCTTTTCGCGTTCGCCCACGATGTTCTTCAGCCGCAATTCGGAATCGATCAGTCCGCTCTGGGCGCGCATCACATCCAGCGTGGCGGCCGCCCGCTGGCGTTGCAGCCGGTCCTGCATCTCCACCACGCGCTGCGCCATGCCCAGCTGCTGGCGCATGCCGGGCATGGCGGCGTCGCCGGTGCGGATCTGGGAATCGATCTGGCCCAGCCGGCTTTCGCGCTGTTCGATCTCGGCCCGGTAGTCGTTCAGTTCCTGCGCGAAAATCTGCGCCTGGGTCAGGCGTTCCGGCCCGTCCTGCGGTCCGGCGGTGAAGACGCCGCCCGAAAGCTGCGCTTCCAGCCGCTGGGTCTGCGCCGTCAGCAGCGCCACCTTCTGGCGCAGGGAGGCAACATCGGCGCTGGCAAAGGCCGGATCGAAACGCGCCAGCACCTGCCCCTTCACCACATGGTCGCCGGGCTTGACATCAATGGACACCACCCGCGAGGTGGTGAAAGGCTGCATCACCAGCATGGGCGTGCGGGTGGTGATCTTTCCTTGCGCCACCACGATGCGGTCCACCGTGCCGATCACCGCCCACAGCACCACCCCCACCAGAAGCAACAGCACCACATACAGCGCGATATGGGCCGTGACCGGCACCGGCGCCTCGGCAATCGCCACGGCGTCCGGCTTGAAATCGTTGGCGGCGCGGTCGAGACGGGACGTGCTCATGCCGCCCCCAGATTCTGCTGCGACCAGAGCTGGTGATAGATGAAATTGCGCTGCATCAGCTGGGCATGGTTGCCGACATCGTTCAGGCTGCCATTGTCCATCACCAGGATGGCGTCGGCGTCGCGGATGGTGGCGAGCCTGTGGCTGATGACGATGGTGGTGCGTCCCCTGGCGATCTGCTTGAGATTCTGCACCACCACAGCCTCGCTTTCGGGGTCGAGCGCGCTGGTTGCCTCGTCGAAGATGATGATGCGCGGCTGGCGCAAAAGGGCGCGGGCGATGGAAATGCGCTGCTTCTGGCCACCCGACAGGTTGACCGCGCCTTCCTCCAGTTCGGTGTCATAGCGCTTGGGAAGCTGCTGGATGAACTCGTCCGCCCCCGCCATGCGCGCGGCCTGGACCACATCCTCGAAGCTCGCCGTCGGCTCGCCCATGCGGATATTGTCCTTGATGCTGGCGCGGAACAGGAACGGCTCCTGCGGCACCACGCCGTTCTGGCTTCGCAGATAGGCCAGATCGATGTCGCGGATATTGTGGCCGTCAATGCGGATCGCGCCTTCGCCCGCCTGGTGCAGGCCCTGCAACAGGGCCGACAGGGTGGTCTTACCCGAACCGCTGCGGCCCACAATGCCGATCATGGACCCGGCGGGAATCTTCAGCGAGACGTCGCGCAGCGCGGGCTTGTCCACGCCGGGATAGCGGAAGGTGACACGGTCGAACTCGATGGCGCCCGACAAAGGCGGTGTCAGGCCGCGCGAGCCGCTGTTCTCGGCGGGCTTGTTCATCACCTCGCCCAGCATCTCCACCGACATCATCACTTCCTGATAGTTGTTCAACAGGCCGATCATCTGCAGCACCGGGCTGATCACCCGCGCCGACAGCATGTTGAAGGCCACCAGCCCGCCCACCGTCAGGTCCCCGCCGAATACCAGGAAGGCGCCCACCACCACCACCGTGACCGTGAGGGCCTTTTCCATGAAGCCGGAAAAGGTGTTGGCGGCCAGGCTGATCTTGCCCACCTGGACATAGGTGTTGACCGCGTCGGCGGCGGCATTGTCCCAGGCTTCCTCGCGGCGCGATTCTAGGTTGAGCGATTTGATGGTCCGCATGCCGTGCACGCTTTCCACCAGCATGGACTGGCGCTGCGCCTCGGCCTCATAGAGATGGCGCAGACGGCGGCGATAGGGGCCGATCATGGCCGCGATCACCAGGCCCAGAATGGCGGTCACGCCCAGCACCACCAGCGTCAGCTCCACGCTGTACCACAGCAGCAGCGGCAGGAAGACCAGCAGCGCCGGAAGATCGAGCAGCGTACCCAGCAGGCGGCCGGTGAGGAACTCCCGAATCTGTCCGCCCTGCTGCATATGCTTGGTGACGACACCCGCGCGGCTGGTGTCGAAGAAGCTGATGGGCAGCCGCATCAGGTGGCGGAAGGTGGTCTGGGCCAGGCTGATGTCGATGCGGCTGGCGGTCCGAAGCACGAAATAGCCGCGCAGCCAGGTGAAGACGGCGTCGAACAGGATCGCCCCCGCCACGCCGATGCCGATCACCACCAGGGTGGAAATGCTGAGATAGATCAGGACGCGGTCGATCACGATCTGGAAGAAAATCGGCACCGCCAGCGCCAGAACATGCATGGCCAGCGCCGCGATCACGACATTGCGCAGCAGAGCGCGCTGACGCCAGAATTGCGGCGCGAACCAGGACAGGCCGAACTTGCCGCCGCTTTCGCCCAATTTATACGGGCGCTTGAGCAGCACGATCTCGCCGGTCCAGTGGCGGCAGAACTCCTCCTGCCCGATGGAAAAGAGATTGGCCTCCGGCACCTTGGGATTGAACAGCACAAGCTGTTCCGGATCGTCCTTGCCGCGCGCCGCCGCGCCCGCCTTGACCACCACGAACCAGGCGCCGCTGTCCAGCCGCACCAGGAAGGGCGTCATCTTTTCCAGCCTGTGCAGGCTTTTCCAGTCTGTGCGGCGGGTTTCGGCTTTCAGGCCTTCGCCGCGCGCTACGCGCACCAGTTCAGCGGCGCCCGGCTCCTGTTCCTTGCCATAGAGATGGGTGAGCCGCGTCAGGCTCCAGTCCAGGCCCATGTGACGGGCCACGGCGGACAGCGCGCGCAGTCCGCTCTGCGCGGGCGCGTTCTGGTTGGCCGCAGCAGGCCCAGCGTTCTGGGGTCCGGGTTCCTTGCGGGTCTGATCGGTGTCGGACATGGCTTACGGGAAAGGCCGCTTGGGCGGTTCGGGTGGCGGCGGAGGCGGCGGCGCAGGTGGACGCGGCGCCTGCGCCTGTTGCGGATGGGCTTGCGGCTGTTCCGGCGGGCGGGGCGCGGCGGCAGGCGGGGCCGCAGGTTGCGCCGTGTTTTGCGCCACATGCTGCGTGAGACGCCGCGCCGCCTCCAACACGCGCTCGGCCGATTGCAGGAAAGCGTCGGTGCCCATCACCACGCGATGGGTCAGCACCATGCGCGGCTGGCCATTGGCATCACTTTCGGTGGGCGAATAAGACGCAAGGTCCAGCCGCACCGTGTTGCCGATGACCGCGATCCGGCCAATTCCGTCGCAGAAAATCTGTTGTTCCATGCCTGCCTCAGCCCCGAAACGGGACTCTCCGGCAGTGGAGGTTTCAAGAAGCGGGCCAGCGCGGGATTAAGCGCGCCATCAATAGACCGGACCACGCGCCCGCAGGCGGGCGTTTCGCGCCGGCGCGGGGAATATCTGGCCCAGGAACACCGCCACCTTGTCCAGCGCGGCGCGCAGCGTGGCCGGATCGGGTACGCCATCCCGGCGAAAATCCTGTCCCGTTTCAGGATAGGTCACCAGTTCCACCGGCACGCCCCTGGCCTTCAGGGCCGCCGCCAAGGCCTGCGATTGGGGCAATACCGGGTCCGCCGCGCCCTGCTGGATCAGGAAGGGCGGCGTGACTTCCGAAAGATAGGTCAGCGGACTGGCCTGCTGCACCAGGCCCGGCGCGCAAGCCCTGGGTTCGCAGCCCAGAAAGACGCCTTCCGGCGTGGTCGGCATGGAAACCGGCCCGGCGGGACGCCCATCGCTGTCCGGCCCAAGCTCTACCGGGCCGGACCAGTCGATCACCGCCTGCACGCAATCGGAGCCTTCGCCCATGCCGGGGGAATCGAACAGCGGCACGCCGCAGCTTGCGCCGGTCAGCGCCGCCAGATGGCCGCCCGTCCCCTCGCCCCACAGCGCCACGCGGGTCGGGTCGATATTGTAGGACGATGCCTGGCGGCGCAGCCAGCGGATCGCCGCCTTTACATCCTGCACGGGCGCGGGAAAGCGCGCCTCGCTGGCAGGCCGGACCGTCACGCCGGCCACCACATAGCCGCGCGCCGCCAGCGCCGCCAGTTCGCGCGGCAGGTCGGCCATGCTGGCGGACTGGCGGGCATCGCCGCCATTCCAGGCCCGGCCATGCAGGAAGACCAGCAGCGGCAGCGGGCGGCTCGCGGCGGGGCGATACAGGTCCAGCGTCAGTGGCGCGCGCCAGGCGATGTCGAACTGGGCGCTGACGCCGCCGGGAAAACGGGTGGCGCGGGCGACCGGAGCCTCCATGAAAGACGCGGGCGCGGGCTGTTCCGCCACCGGGCTGGCGGTCCGCAATTGCGGCAGCGCCGGAGCCTCACCGGGCGGCGCGATACGCAGCGGCGGCGCATCACCCGGCACGGCGGGCTTTGCGGATGTGGCCGGCTGCCAGCCGGCGGATTGCGCCAGCACAGGCGGCGCGGCCAGCAGAAGGGCGAGGAACAGCGCGATCCTCATAGCGGCGACCAGTTGGCGGGCGGCTGATAGGCGGCGTCGGAATCCGGCTGCTGCCAGCCGCCGCCCAGCGCGATATAGAGGCGCACATTGCCCAGCAGCCGTTGCAGCCGCGCATCCACCAGGCTGGTCTGGGCCGAGAAAAGCTGCTGCTGCGACGACAACAGGCCGGTGATGTCCAGCGTGCCTTCGCGGTATTGCAGTTCGGACACGCGATAGCCTTCGGCGGCGGCGCGGGCCTCGCCCAGCGTGGCCTCCAGCCGCGCATTGGCGCTGTGGACATTGCCGATGGCGCTTTCCACATCCTGAAAGGCCGTGAACACCGCCTGGCGATAGGCGGCCACCAGCTCGTCCTGCTGGGCGCTGGCGCGGTCATTCTCGGCGGTGATGCTGCCGCCCGCGAAGATCGCCTGCGTCGCCTTGGCACCGATGGTCCAGACAAAGCTGGCTGGATTGACCAGCATGTCCAGCGCCGCCGAACCCCAGCCCGCGCTGCCGGTCAGGCTGATGCGGGGGAAATAGGCGGCGCGCGCCGCGTCCAGATTGGCATGGGCGGCCAGCATCGAGGCTTCGGCCCGCGCAATGTCGGGACGCCGGGCCAGGATTTCCGACGGAAGGCCACCCTTCACATTGGGCGATGCCAGGCCATCCAGATTCTGGCCCTTGATGTCGAACCCTTCCGGCGGACGGCCCAGCAGGATCGCCAGGGTATAGCGCGCCTGGCGTTCCTGTTCGGCCAGCAGCGGCAGACGGGCTTCCTCGCGCGAGACCACGACCTGTTCCTGCGCCACATCGCGATAGGAGGATGCGCCTTCGTCGAACTTGGCCTGTGCGATGACCAGCAGGCGCCGGGCCGCCTCGATGTTGCGGCGGGTGATGGTGATCTGTTCGCGCAGCGCCAGGATATTGAAATAGGTTTCGGCCACCGCCGCCTGCGCCGCCAGCTCCACCACCGCCGCGTCATAGCGATAGGCGCGCAGGTTTTCCTGGGCGACGCGATAGAGATTCCGGTTCTCGCCCAGATAATCCACCACATAGCTGGCGGAGAAAGTGGCGCTGAAACTGTTGACGCTGAAGGCGCGGCTGCCGCGACGGCTGGCCCCAAGTCCCGCTTCGGCCTGTGGCAGCATGCCCGCGAAAGCCAGGCGGGCGCTGGCTTCGGCCTGCCGCACACGGGCGGCGGCCTGGGCGATGTCCAGATTGTCCGCACTAGCGGCGTCCATCAGCGGCGGCAGTTCGGCGGCCCTGAAACTCTTCCACCAATCCGCGGCGGGCCAGGCCGGGGCATTGGCGTCGGCACGGGGCGCGGTGAAGGCGGCAGGCATGTCGCCCGGACGATCCAGCGGATTGGGCGCGGGCGTGGCACAGCCCAGCAGCGCCAGCGCCAGCAATGGCGTCAGCGTCCCTTTCGCAGCCTTCAGGCAAAGCCTTGCCATCGCCTCCCCAGCGATGCGGGTCACACGTCACCCTAGGCGGATATGGTTAACCGTTGGTTTTCCAAGGAAAACCGGCCATTTCAGGGACTGGCGCCCGGCTCCGCGCCGTCCAGCACAGTCCAGTGGCTGAACAGGGCGGCCTGGCCGTGCACCAGTCCATTCTCATCCAGCAGGTTCCAGACCGTGGCCTGCCGGATGCGGAAGCGCCGTCCCCGCGCGGAGATCCGCACGCCGGAATAGTCATCCGTATAACCATCGCGCATGACACGGGCCATCAAGGCAGCCCGTTCTTCCCGCAGGCCCGGCTCTGCGGACAGGCGCGACGGCATGGCGATGAACGACTCCGGCGCCGTCTCGAACAGCTCCAGCGCCACGCGGTTTCCGAAAAAGAACACCGGATCAGGCTGGGTGCCATGGGCGACGATGGCGGCGGTGGCCCGCCACAAACCCTGCACGGGATCGGCGCCGTCCGGCAGCACAGACCGCCCCGTCAGCCGCTTCAGGCTGCTGACGATCAGGGGCAGGCGCGCATCCTGCAAAAGGACGGGACAGTTTTGTGAAAGAACAAGCATCGCAGCACCATGCCCCGGAACGGTATCTGCCGCACCATCCGGCACCGGGCCGTCCGTTGGCGCATCTCAGAAAAAGCCTGCGCTATCCCGCTTTGGGCGCGATGACGACTTCCAGTTCCGCGCGCAGGATGCGCAGCACATGCGCCACGCCGGGCGCACCCGCAGCCCCAGCCGATACAGGAAAGCCCGGCCGACCAGCACCGCCTTCGCCCCCAGCGCCAGCGCCTTGTAGGCGTCGTTGCCGCTGCGGATGCCGCCATCCATGCGCATCTCCATCGCTCTGCTCGCGCACCATCACCCGATGCACCATGTCGGATGCATAGAGAATCATGTGACCGCCAGGCCGCCCTTTTCCACGATGAACCCCGCCACGGCGTCCAGGCCGGCCCCCGATTTCATGTTGGTGAAACCATAGGGGCGCTGGCCGCGCATCCTGCGGGTATCGGCATCCATCACCTCCAGCGAGGCGCCGACCATCGGGGCCAGGTCGGTCTTGTTGATGACCAGGAAATCCGAGCGGGTGATGCCGGGGCCACCCTTGCGCGGAATTTTCTCGCCGCCCGAAACGTCGATCACATAGATGGTGATGTCGGCCAGTTCGGGACTGAAGGTGGCGGCCAGGTTGTCGCCGCCCGACTCGATCAGGATCAGGTCCAGGTCAGGGAATCGCTGGCGCATCTGGCTGACGGCCGCCAGGTTGATCGAGGCATCCTCGCGGATGGCGGTATGCGGGCATCCCCCCGTTTCCACGCCCATGATCCGCTCCTCCGGCAGGGCGCCGGCACGGGTCAGGATCAGTGCGTCTTCCTTGGTATAGATATCGTTGGTGATGGCACAGATATCGTAGCGGTCGCGGAACAGCTTGCAGAGATTCTCCATCAGTGCCGTCTTGCCGGAGCCGACTGGGCCGCCGATGCCGACACGCAGGGGACCATTGATGCTCATGACCGGAACAGCCTCGTATATTGGGTTTCATGCTTCATCGCGGCCAGGTCCGCCATGATGGTGACGCTGGACAGGCCTGACAGGTCGCCACCTTCGCCCATGACGGCGGCCTCTTCCACCCGCGCCTCCAGCGCCCGCAGAACACGCTGGCCGTCGCTATGGCCCAGCGGGATCAGCCTCACCCCCGCCGACACGAGATTGGCGGCAAAACCGTGCATGTAGGCGCGCAGCGCGGGCGCCAGCGCGATGCCATGATCCGCGGCGGCCACCGCCACCGCGACCGGATAGCAGATGGGATGGGGATACCGCGCCACCAGGCGGTCCAGCATCGGCGAGGCCCAGGTGCGCCGGGTCACATCGCAAAAGGCGTCTCCCTGCATCTCGGTTTCCAGCGTGCGCTCGGCACTGCCGCAAAAGGCGCTGGCGGTTTCGGCGATCCGCGCCAGGTCATCGGGATTTTGCGCGGCGCGCCAGCTTTCCGCGAACAGGATGGCGTCGTTGCGGCCGCTGCCCAGCGTCAGCAGGTCGCCGATCCAGGCCGCCAGAGAATCCCGGTCCTGGATCGCGCCGCTTTCCACCAGCCATTCGATGCCATGAGAATAGGAAAAGGCGCCCACGGGATAGGATGGCGAAAGCCAGGCCATCAGCCGATACAGCGCGCCGCTATCCATGGTGATGGTCATGGCCGTGGTGATGGCCATGTCCGTGGACATGGGCCGTCGCCGCGCCACCATAGGCGCCGCCCTCGGGATTGAAGGGCGCCTCGATCTCGTGCACATGGCCGCCCAGCCCTTCCACCATGCGGGCGATCACATGATCCGCGCGTATGCGGATGCTGTGGTCGCCTATCTCCGCGGCCAGGTGGCGGTTGCCGATATGCCAGGCGATGCGCGCCAGGTGAATGGCGTCATGGGCATGCACCTCCATCAGCGCCTCTGGCGCGGCGCGCACCAGAACGATGCCGCCGCCTTCCAGCACGATCCCGTCGCCATCGCGCAGGTCGGGCACTTCGCCCAGGTCGAGCAGGAAGGCATGCCCCTTCTCACCCGTCAACACGATCCGGCGGCGGTGGCGGTGGTCGTAGTCCAGGATCACTTCATCGAGGAAGGGTTCCCGGGCATCCTTGACGATGGCGGTGGCGGTTCGCATTTCAATACAGGAAATAGCGCTGCGCCATGGGCAGCACGCTGGCGGGTTCGCAGGTGATCAGGACGCCGTCTATGCGGACCTCATAGGTTTCCGGATCAACCGTGATGTCGGGGGTCAGGGCATTGTGGATCATGGATGCCTTGCCGATGTTGCGGGTATTGGACACCCCGACAAGCGCCTTGGAGACACCCAGCCGCTCGCGCAGGCCATTGTCCGCGGCCGCCTGCGAAACGAACGTCACGCTGCCCGCACCCCGCGCCCGTCCAAATGCCCCGAACATGGGGCGGTAATGCACCGGCTGGGGCGTGGGAATGGAGGCATTGGGGTCGCCCATCGCCGCGGTCGCAATGGTTCCACCCAGCAGCACCAGGTCGGGTTTCACGCCGAAGAAGGCGGGCGACCAGACCACGAGGTCGGCGCGCTTGCCCACTTCCACCGAACCGACATGCTGAGACAGGCCCTGCGCGATGGCGGGATTGATGGTGTATTTGGCGATGTAGCGTTTGACCCGCACATTGTCGTTCTCGCCGCTTTCTTCCGGCAGGCGGCCGCGCTGCTTCTTCATCTTGTCGGCGGTCTGCCAGGTGCGGATCAGGACCTCGCCCACCCGGCCCATCGCCTGGCTGTCGGAGGAGATCACCGAGAAGGCGCCCAGGTCATGCAGGACATCCTCGGCGGCGATCGTTTCGCGCCGGATGCGGCTTTCGGCGAAGGCGACATCCTCGGGAATGGACGGATCGAGATGGTGACACACCATCAGCATGTCCAGATGCTCGTCCAGCGTATTGACCGTGAAGGGCCGGGTCGGATTGGTCGATGACGGGATCACGTTGGGCAGCGCACATACCTTCATGATGTCCGGGGCATGGCCGCCGCCCGCGCCCTCGGTGTGATAGGCATGGATTGTGCGGCCCTTGAAGGCGGCGATGGTGTCCTCGACGAACCCGCTCTCGTTCAGCGTGTCGGTATGGATCATCACCTGCACGTCATACCGGTCGGCAACCGACAGGCAGCAGTCAATGGCGGCGGGCGTGGTGCCCCAGTCCTCGTGCAGCTTCAGCCCGCAGGCGCCCGCCTCGATCTGCTCGATCAGGCCCTCCGGCCGCGAGGCGTTGCCCTTGCCGGTGAAGCAGAGATTCATCGGAAAGCCGTCGGCGGCCTGGATCATCCGCGCCAGGTGCCAGGGCCCCGGCGTGCAGGTGGTGGCGTTGGTGCCGGTGGCGGGACCGGTGCCCCCGCCCAGCATGGTGGTAACGCCGGAATTCAGCGCCTCCTCGATCTGCTGGGGGCATATATAATGTATGTGCACGTCCAGGCCGCCGGCGGTGACGATCTTGCCCTCGCCCGCGATCACTTCGGTGCCGGGGCCGACAATGATGGTGACGCCCGGCTGGATGTCGGGATTGCCTGCCTTGCCGATGGCGGCGATGCGGCCATCCTTCAGGCCGATATCCGCCTTCACGATTCCCCAATGGTCAATGATCAGCGCGTTGGTGATGACGGTATCCACCGCCCCATCCGCGCGGCTGACTTGGCTTTGCCCCATGCCGTCGCGGATCACCTTGCCGCCGCCGAACTTCACCTCCTCGCCATAGAGCGTGAAATCCCGTTCCACCTGCACGATCAGGTCCGTATCGGCCAGGCGCAGCCGGTCACCGGTGGTCGGGCCGAACATGTCGGCATAATGGGCGCGGGCAATGCGGAAGGCCATTACAGTTTCCCCATCACCTTCTGCTGAAAGCCGTAAACGATGCGCGCGCCGCCGAAAGACACCAGGTTCACATCCCGTGCCTGGCCGGGCTCGAAGCGCACCGCGCTGCCCGCCGGAATGTCCAGCCGCATGCCCCGTGCACGATCGCGGTCGAAATCCAGCAGGCTGTTGGCCTCGAAGAAATGATAGTGCGATCCCACCTGTACCGGGCGGTCGCCCCGGTTGGCGACCCGCAGGGTGGTCACCGGCAGGTCGCCATTCAGGACGATCTCGCCTTCGGCGGGAATAATCTCGCCGGGGATCATGCGCCCAGGCTCGCAAAGGCCATGACCATGCCGGTCGCCGCGATCAGCGCCGCGCCCGCCCGCACGAGAACCGCGCCGCGCCCATGCCGCAGCGACAGGCCCAGCGCGACCCCCAGCCCGTGCAGGGTCACGGTGGCAAGCAGGAAGCCCAGGGCATAGAGCACCGCGCCGCTTCCCGGCGCTTCCAAGCCGTGGGCATTGCCGTGGAACAGGCCGAACAGCGCGATGATGGCGACACCCGCCCCCATCGGCAGCACCAGCGTGGCGGCGATGGCCGCACCCAGCACCAGCAGCGAAGCGGCAATGGCGGGTTCCACAAAGGGCAACGCCACGCCGGACATGCCCATCACGCCACCCGCGACCATCGCGGTCATGAAGGCCAGCGGCCACAGCCACAAGGCGCGCCCGCCCTTCTGGCTGGCCCACAGCCCCACTGACAGCATGGCCAGCAGATGATCCAGCCCGGTCAGCGGATGGGATACGCCCGCCAGGAAGCCATGCATGTGATGGGTGAGGGACGGATGCGCCGACGCGGCCGTCGGCAGCAGCAGCAACAGGGCGGTGGCCAGGATCTTCTTCATCATGCACCTCGCTTATCGGATGGGATCATGGACGGTGACCAGCTTCACGCCGTCCGGGAAAGTGGCTTCCACCTGCACGTCGGGAATCATCCCGGCAATGCCGTCCATCACCTGCTCGCGGGTGACGACATGCGCGCCCGCTTCCATCAGGTCGGCAACGCTGCGGCCGTCGCGCGCGCCTTCCATCACGAAGTCGGTGATCAGGGCGATGGCTTCGGGATAGTTCAGCTTCACGCCCCTTGCCAGGCGGCGTTCCGCCACCTGCGCCGCCATGGCGATCAGCAATTTGTCCTTTTCCCGCGCGGTCAGCATCATGGTGTGGATCTTTTCATATGTTCCAGACCGGCGGCAGGGGCCTGCCCCGCAACACCGTCAGCACCCGCCCCAGCGCGGCGGCTAGACCATATCCGTCGCGCGTCACGATGCGGGCCAGCAGCTGCCCGTTCCAGGCGCTGGCCGCGCCATCCTCCGCCAGCGCCTCGCGCACCATCTCCAGTTTCGCCGCGGCGGAAGCCGCGACATGCCGGACGGTGGCCATGGCGGCATGGCCGGCCAGCACCGGCATTCTCGCCAGCGCATCCGCAACGCCGCCCTCCAGCACGAAACGGTCGGCATGCACCAGCCGGCCATCGCGGCGGATGCTCCAGTGATCGGACAGGGCGCCGGTCCGCATCGTTTCGCCCATGGCGGTGCGACCGAAGATCACCGCCTCCACGCCCAGGAAATCGCTGTCGGCCGCCATCTCGACATGGGTTTCGCGCGCCAGCCGCGCCCGGTCGAACAGGATGGTGGGCTGGGGCAGCCATTCCAGCGACGCCCCCGCGCCCAGCCTGAGGCTGGCGATCATCGAAACCGTGCCGCCGGACGACCGGTACACTTTCTCATGTGCCTGGCTGGTGACGATGGCGCGGGCCGCCGGGCCCATCTCGACGCCCATGGTGATGCAATCGCCCCCGGTCAGCCCGCCCGCCGTGTTGATCAGGACGGCTTCCGGCGGTCCGGAAACATGCGGAAAGCGCGCCCGCATCACGCCCGCCTGGTACATGCGGTGGGCACGGGTCACGCCACCGATATCGCGGAATTCCAGGTCCACGGCGCCGAACGAACGGGGAAGCGGCGGGGGAACCGGCCTTTCCGCTTCAAACCGTGAGGTGGGCGCGAACATCCTGGTCCATCATCTGCGCCTGGCTGCCGGACGCCACGACCTGGCCACGGTCGAGGATGGCGAACTGATCGGCCAGTTCCCGGGCAAAATCGAAATACTGCTCGACCAGCAGGATGGCGATTTCCCCCTTGTCGCGCAAATAGGAAATGGCCCGGCCGATATCCTTGATGATGGAAGGCTGGATCCCCTCGGTGGGCTCGTCCAGGATCATCAGGGCGGGCCGCATCACCATCGCCCGGCCGATGGCAAGCTGCTGCTGCTGGCCGCCCGACAGGTCGCCGCCACGCCGGCCCAGCATGGATTTCAGCACTGGGAACAGCTCGAAGACTTCGTCCTGCACGCCCCTGCCCCGGCCGCGAATGGCGGAAAAGCCCGATTCCAGGTTCTCCTTCACCGTCAGCAGCGGGAAAATCTCGCGTCCCTGCGGCACATAGGCGATGCCGCGGCGCGCCCGCTCGAAGGAAGGCATTTTCGAGATGTCCTCGCCATCCCACAGGATGCGGCCGCCGCAGATCGCCTGGTGCCCGACAATGCCGCGCAGCAGGCTGGTCTTGCCGACACCGTTGCGGCCCATCAGGCAGGTGACCTTGCCCCGCGCGGCGGTCAGGTCCACGCCCCACAGCACCTGGGCCGCGCCGTATTTCAGGTCCACCTTCTCGACCGTCAGCATCTCAGCGCCCCAGATAGACTTCGATTACGCGCTCGTCGGCGCTGACATGGTCCAGCCGGCCTTCGGCCAGCACCGATCCCTCATGCAGCACCGTCACCTTCACATCCAGCGCGCGGACGAAGGTCATGTCATGCTCGACCACCACGACGCTGCGGGTCTTGTTGATCTCGCGCAGCAATTCGGCGGTCTTGACCGTCTCGGCGTCGGTCATGCCCGCCACCGGCTCGTCCACCAGCAGCAGCTGCGGGTCCTGCGCCAGCAGCATGCCGATCTCCAGCCACTGCTTCTGGCCGTGGGACAGGTTCGCCGCGAGGCTGGAACGGGAAGCCGACAGGTGCACCGTGGCGAGGATTTCCTCGATCTTGTCCACCTGCTGGCTGGTAACCCGGCTGAACAGCGTGGAAAAGACGCCGCGCGGCGCCTTCAGGGCCAGCAGCAGGTTGTCCCACACGGTATGGCTTTCGAACACGGTGGGCTTCTGGAACTTGCGGCCGATGCCCAGGTTGGCGATGCGGGCCTCGTCCAGGCTGGTGAGATCATGCTGGCCCGCAAAGGCGGCCTGGCCCTCGTCCGGACGGGTCTTGCCCGTGATGACGTCCATCATGGTGGTCTTGCCCGCGCCATTGGGACCGATGATGGCGCGCATCTCGCCCCGGTCGATCGTCAGCGACAAGGCATTCAGCGCCCGGAAGCCATCGAAGCTGACGGTGATGCCGTCAAGATAGAGAATGGGGTTGCCGGCGTATGCGGGAGAACTCATGCGCCGGCCTGCTCCAGCTTGCGCTGGCGTTCATCGGATGGCGCGTCCGGCGCGACGGATTTCGCCAGGAGCCTGCGCTCCCGCGACTGGGTGTGGCGGTGCAGCAGCGTGCCGATGATGCCGCGCGGCAGGAACAGCGTGACCCCCACGAACAGGCCGCCCAGCGCGAACAGCCAGACTTCGGGGAATACGCCGGTGAACCAGCTCTTGAAGCCGTTGACCAGGACTGCCCCCAGCACCGCGCCCACCAGCGTGCCGCGCCCGCCCACCGCGACCCAGATCACCGCCTCGATCGAGGCGGCGGGCGCGAATTCACCCGGATTGATGATGCCCACCTGCGGCACATACAGCGCCCCGGCGACACCGGCCAGGCAGGCCGAAACCGTCCAGACGAACAGCTTGAACTTGTCCACCCGGTAGCCGATGAAACGGGTGCGGCTTTCCGCGTCGCGCACCGCGATCAGCACCTTGCCCAGCTTGGAGGTGACGATGGCGCGGCACAGGGCGAAACCGCCCGCCAGCGCCACCACGCTGGCGACGAAGAAGGCGTTGCGCGTGCCCTCGGCCTGGAGGCTGGCGCCGAAGATGTCCTTGAAATCCGTCAGGCCGTTGTTTCCGCCGAACCCCATGTCGTTGCGGAAGAAGGCCAGCATCAGCGCAAAGGTCATGGCCTGGGTGATGATGGACAGGTAAACGCCGGTGACGCGGCTGCGGAACGCCAGCCAGCCGAACAGGAAGGCCAGAAGTCCCGGCGCCAGGACCACCATGAACGCCGCGAAGGGAAAGATGTCGAAGCCCTGCCAGTACCAGGGCAGCGCCTTCCAGTTCAGGAACACCATGAAGTCCGGCAGCACCGGATCGCCATACACGCCGCGCGGCCCGATCATCCGCATCAGGTGCATGCCCACGGCATAGCCGCCCAGCGCGAAAAAGGCGCCATGGCCCAGGCTGAGGATGCCGCAATAGCCCCACACCAGGTCCAGCGCCAGCGCCAGCAGGGCATAGCAGAGATACTTGCCCAACAGCGCCACCATGAAGGTGGACAGGTGGATCGGCCAGCTTTCCGGCACCACCAGGTTGAGCAGCGGCACCAGGACGGCCAGTCCGGCCAGCACCGCATACAGCGCGCCGGACATGCCGAACCGGGCCAGGAAGCCGGACGCGGTCATGTTTCCACCGAACGGCCCTTGAGGGCGAAGAGGCCGCGCGGGCGGCGCTGGATGAACAGGATGATGAAGACCAGGACCAGGATCTTGCCGATCACCGCGCCGGCATAGGGTTCCAGCAGCTTGTTGGCGACGCCCAGAACACCCGCCCCCACCAGCGTGCCCCAGAGATTGCCCACCCCGCCGAACACCACCACCATGAAGCTGTCGATGATATAGGTCTGGCCCAGATTGGGGCTGACATTGTCGATCTGCGACAGCGCGACTCCGGCGATTCCCGCCACGCCCGATCCCAGGCCGAAAGTGAAGGCATCCACCCAGTTGGTGCGCACCCCCATCGCGGCGGCCATCTTGCGATTCTGCGTCACGGCCCGCATCTCCAGGCCGAAATGGGTGCGCTTGAGGAACAGCATCAGCGCCGCCAGCACGATCGCCGCGAAAATGATGATCGAAAGGCGCGAATAGGTGATGGCGATATGGCCGAGATCGAAGGAACCCGACATCCAGTCCGGCGTGATGACGGCCTTGTTGGTCGGCCCGAAGATGCTACGGACCGCCTGTTGCAGGATCAGCGAAAGCCCCCAGGTCGCCAGCAGCGTTTCCAGCGGGCGGCCATACAGGAAGCGGATGATGCCGCGCTCGATGGCGACCCCCATGCCCGCCGCGACCAGGAAGGCGCAGGGAATCGCGATCAGCAGCGACACCTCCATGAGGCCCGGCGCCAGGCTGGCGATCACCTGCTGCACCACATAGGTGGTATAGGCGCCCAGCATGATCATCTCGCCATGCGCCATGTTGATGACGCCCATGACACCGAAGGTGATGGCCAGGCCGATCGCGGCCAGCAGCAGCACCGAGCCGAGCGAGATGCCGTAATAGACATTCTGCGCCGCTTCCCAATAGGAAAGCGAAACCCTGATGCGGTCGGCGCCGGCCTTGGCGGCGGCGGCCACCCGCGGTGAGGGATCGGCCACCGCGGCCAGCAACAGGCTCATCGCCTCCTGGTCGCCCCGCGCCTGCAGCACGTCAATGGCATCCAGTTTCTGCTGTTCGGTGCTGTCGGCGCTCTGCAGCAGGATGGCGGCGCGGGTCTGCTCCAGCGTGGCGCGGATGCCGGAAACCTTTTCCCCCGCGATGGCCGCGTTGATGCCGTCCAGCATGTCCGCGTCATGGGCGGTAAAGGCGGCGGCGGCGGCGCGGCGGCGCACCGCCTCGTCCGGCGACATCAGCGACAGGCCCGCCGCCAGGCCGCGCAGCTGACGGCGCAGGCTGTTGTTGGCGGTGATGCGGTCCAGGCTGGCGGCGTCCACGCCCGGCACGGCCTGTCCGGTGACGGCGTCCGTATAGGAATGGGCGCTGTCCACGGGGTCTATCAGCACGCGCTTCTGCGCGGTGGCGTTCAGGGTGCCGTCAATCAGGGCCTGCAGCACGGCGGCGGCACGCGGCGATCCGCTGGCGGCGATTTTGGCGGCAATTTCGGATTTCTGGCTGTAATCGGCATCCGTCAGCTGGCCCACCAACGGGGCGAGCGGCTCGGCGGCGAAGCCACGGGGCACAGGACCGAGGAGCAACAGCGCCGCGAAGGCAAGGATGCGAAAGGCAGTCTTGAGGTCGATCACGACATCACGCCGTTCTACTGGTGTTGGAAATCTTGAGAGGGCAGCAGTGAGCGCGTCTTTGGAACGCGCTCACTGTCCGGGACCGGCCGTGGTGCGAGAGGACACCGGCCGGCCCCACCCGTCAGTGCATCGCCTTCAGGCCGAGGCACGCCTTGGTCTTGGTATTGTAGTTGCCGCACTTGAGCTTGACCCAATCGGCGGTCAGGTCCTTGGAGCCCGGCAGGTAGTCGGACCAGGCATCACCCGGAACAAGGCCGGTCTTCGACACGACGTCGAACTGGCCGTTGCCCTGGATTTCGCCAATAAAGACCGGCTTGGTGATGTGATGGTTCGGCAGCATGGTGGAGGTGCCGCCCGTCAGGTTCGGCGCCGTGACGCCCGGAAGCGCCGCGATCACCTTGTCCGGATCGGTGGACTTGGCCTTCTCGACCGCCTTCACCCACATGTTGAAGCCGATATAGGTGGCTTCCATGGGATCGTTGGTCACGCGCTTGGGGTTCTTGGTGTAGGCCTTCCAGGTCTTGATGAAGGCGTCGTTGGCGGGCGACTTCACCGACTCGAAATAGTTCCAGGCGGCAAGATGGCCGATCAGGGGCTTGGTATCGATGCCGGCGAGTTCTTCCTCGCCCACCGAGAAGGCGACCACCGGAATGTCTTCCGCCTTGATGCCCTGGTTGCCCAGTTCCTTGTAGAAGGGCACGTTGGCGTCGCCATTGATGGTGGAGACCACCGCCGTCTTCTTACCGGCGGAACCGAACTTCTTGATGTTGGCCACGATCGTCTGCCAGTCGGAATGACCGAAGGGCGTATAGTTGATCATGATGTCTTCCTGCTTCACGCCCTTGGCCTTGAGATAGGCTTCCAGGATCTTGTTGGTCGTGCGCGGATAGACATAGTCGGTGCCGGCCAGGACCCAGCGCTGCACCTTTTCATTCTTCATCAGGTAATCCACGGCGGGAATCGCCTGCTGGTTCGGCGCGGCGCCCGTGTAGAACACGTTGCGCGACGATTCCTCGCCTTCATACTGGACGGGATAGAAGAGGACGCCGTTCAGCTCCTCGACCACCGGCAGGACCGACTTGCGGGACACCGAGGTCCAGCAGCCGAAGATCGCCGCCACCTTGTCCACGGCCAGGAGCTGGCGCGCTTTCTCGGCGAACAGCGGCCAGTTGGAGGCCGGGTCCACGACCACGGCTTCCAACTTCTTGCCCAGCAGGCCGCCCTTCTTGTTCTGCTCGGCGATCATCATCAGCACGGCGTCCTTCAGCGTGGTTTCGCTGATGGCCATGGTGCCGGAAAGGGAATGCAGCACGCCCACCTTGATGGTGCCGCCGCTTTGCGCATGGGCGGACGATACTGTTGCCAGCATCGCCGCCGCCGCGACAAGAGTCTTCATCAGTTTCATCGTTGTCGTTCCTTGTTTGGCAGAAAACACCCCAGTTTTTCTTGTCAGCCTAGAACGCCATCTTGATGTTGAACGAGCCGGTCACGAAGTCGGAGACCGGGTTCGTCGGGATGGCGGAACGCTTGGTGAAATATCCGACCAGGTCGAAGTTGGCGGACCAGGCGCCATACTCTTCCGGGATGAAGGACAGCGGCATGCCCAGCGAACCGCCGAGATAGCCATAGCCCAGGCCGCCGGAGGTGCCGCCCTGGAAGTCGTCGGTGGTGAAGAAGGCAAGGCCCGCCGGAATGCTCAGGCTGAGGCCGGAGTCGCCCAGCGCGAAGCTGGGGCCGATGCCGACCACGATGGCCGAGCCGATCTGCTGCGCGCCGTTGGCGCCGATGCGGTTGTGCCAGGTGACCTTCGGCTGGAAGCCGAAGCCTTCGAACATCAGGCCGGTATCGTCATAGGCCAGCGCCACGTCCAGGATTTCCTCGACGCTCGCCGCATAGGACCAGGCGCCATAGGTCACGCTGCCCGTGAAGCCGCCGCCAAAGGCGTAGGAGAAGCCGGTGTTGATATCGAGTTCCTGCAGCGACCCGCCCAGGCTGGGCGCGGCATTGCTGTTCAGGTCGGTCCAGACATTCAGGTTCCAGGTCAGGTCCGGGGTGAGCTTCACGCCCAGGTCGCCATAGATCGAGTTGGTCATGCGGTTGCCGTAGAAGCTGTCGCCGGCGCCCCACACATCCAGGCCATAGGACACGAAGTGGGAGTTGGTGTTGAAACCGATGTCGCCGAAGACATTCTCCGCGGCCATCGCCGAACTGCTGGCCGCCGCCAGGGCGATGGCGGAAACAGCACCGATTTTCATGACTTTAAGCATTACAGTGTCCCCTCTAATTGCGCCGACCGGCCGCTTTGCGGCACGTCGGATCCGGCGAATGTCACCGCGACATTGGGGCCAAGCTCTCCCGGATTGATGCGCCGCAACAATACGCGCTTTGACGTATTGCCCAGGGAACAGGCAGCGCCTAGCAGCAGGGAGAAGCTTATCTATCTGATTGTTTCAAATATGATTTTTATACAACGAGTCCCAGCCGGACACGTCGCCCTGCGCCGGGCTGACGCAGCCCTGCTTGTGCATCGCAACTGGGCGTGACTTAATTTCAACAATGGTGGTGGGGCAGCAAAACATTCTGCGCGAGCGGCGCCAGTACAACCAGTGGGTCGCCAACGAGACGCTTGAGGACTATGCCCTGCGCTTCACTGCGGCCAGGGCGCGCAAATGGTCCATTGCGCGGGTGGCCAACGCCGCCCTGGGAACCGTGGCCTTCCTGGTCCTGGAGGCCATCGGGGCCACCATCACCCTGTCCTTCGGCTTCACCAACGCCGTGGCCGCCATTCTGGTGGTGGGCGCGATCATCTTCGCGCTGGGCCTGCCCGTCAGTTTCTATGCCGCCAAATATGGTGTGGACATCGACCTGCTGACCCGTGGCGCGGGCTTCGGCTATCTGGGCTCCACCATCACCTCGCTGGTCTATGCGTCCTTCACCTTCATCTTCTTCGCGCTTGAGGCCGCCGTGATGGCCAAGGCGCTGGAACTGTGCTTCGGCCTGCCCCTGTTCTGGGGCTATCTGCTGAGTGCGCTGGTCGCCATTCCCCTGGTGATTCACGGCTTCACCTTTCTCAACCGCTTCCAGTTCTGGACCCAGATCGCATGGGCCGCCCTGCAGGCGATTCCCTTTATCGCGATCGGCGCCGCCGGGCTGATGTCGCTGGATGACTGGACCGGCTTTCATGGCCGCCTGGGCGCCGGCGACGGCAGCTTCGACCTGCTGCTGTTCGGCGCCGCGGCGGCCGTGGTCTTCGCGCTGGTGCCGCAGAATGCGGAACAGGTGGACTTTCTGCGCTTCCTGCCGCGCCGCCGTGCCGGCAACCGCATCGGCTGGTGGGCTGCGGTGGTCTGCGCCGGGCCCGGCTGGATCGTGCCCGGCATTCTGAAGATGCTGGCGGGCTCCTTCCTGGCGGTGCTTCTGGTCCGGCAGGGTTTCGCCGCCGAAAGCGCCGCGCAACCGGCCCAGATGTACCTGTTCGCCTTCGGGCAGGCGGTCAGCAACCCGCAGGTGGCGATCGGCCTGACCGGCCTGTTCGTGGTGATTTCACAGCTCAAGATCAACGTCACCAACGCCTATGCCGGATCGCTGGCCTGGTCGAACTTCTTTTCACGCCTGACCCACAGCCATCCGGGCCGGGTGGTGTGGGTGGTGTTCAATGTCACCCTGGCATGGCTGCTGATGGAGCTGGGCATCTACCGGACCCTGGAGCACACGCTGGGGCTTTATGCCAATATTCCGGTGGCCTGGATGGGCGCGATCTTCGCCGACCTCGCCATCAACAAGCCGCTGGGCCTTTCGCCCCGCCATATCGAGTTCAGGCGGGCCTATCTGTACGACATCAACCCGGTGGGACTGGGCGCCATGCTGGGCGGCGCGGGCCTCGCCATCGCCATCCATGGCGGTGCCCTGGGCAATGACCTGCGCGGGCTTGCTCCCTTCGTGGCGCTGGGCGTGTCGGTGGTGGCGACGCCGTTGCTGGCGCTTCTGACCCGGGGACGCTTCTATATCGCGCGCGGCAGCCGCCAGCCCGGCAAGGATGACGGCGCCGATATCCGCTGCTGTGTCTGCGAACACAGTTTCGAGCCACAGGACATGGCCGACTGCCCCTTCTACAGCGGCCCGATCTGTTCGCTCTGCTGTTCGCTGGATGTGCGCTGCGACGACTCCTGCAAGGACGGCGCACGGCTTGGCGACCAGTGGAACGGGCTGGTGCACAGCCTGCTGCCGTACGCCCTGCGCGGTTTCCCGGAACAGCGCTTCGCGCGCTACCTGGCGCTGGTCCTGCTGCTCGCCTGCATCAGCGCGGCCATTCTGGCCATTGTGCATGTCCAGATGACAAGCGGCGGCATCGCCGACGCCGGCGCCATCGCCGCGACGCTGCACAATGTCTTTTATGCCAGCGTCATCGTCATCGCCATCGCGGCATGGCCCTTCATCCTGGCCAGCGATGCCAGCCGCGCCGCGCGCCAGGAAGCCGGCCACCAGACCGCCATGCTGATGGCGGAAATCGAGGCCCATCGCCACACCGACCAGCAACTGCAGCAGGCGCGCGAACTGGCCGATGCCCGCAATGTCGCCAAAAGCAAGTATGTGCGCGGCATGAGCCATGAACTGCGGACGCCGCTGAACGCCGTCATGGGCTATGCCCAGCTTCTGGAGAACGACCAGGCGCTGCCCGGCAACATGCGTCACGGCCTCAAGGTCATCCGCCGTTCCAGCGAGCATCTCGCAAGCCTGGTGGATGGGCTGCTCGACATCTCGATGATAGAGGCGGGCCGCCTTCAGGTGATGAAGGAAGAAGTCCTGCTGCCCGCTTTCCTGACGCAGATCGTGGACATGGTGCGGCTTCAGGCGCGGCAGGCGGGCCTGGAGTTTCACTATGTCCCGCCGCCCAACCTGCCCGACAGCGTCTATACCGACGAAAAGCGCCTCCGCCAGATTCTCATCAACCTGCTTTCCAACGCCATTCGCTATACCGATCGCGGCGGCGTCACGCTGCGCATCGCCTATAGCGGACAGGTGGCCCGCTTCGACATCGAGGACAGCGGCATCGGCATCGCCGCCGACGACCTGAAGCGGATATTCGAGCCGTTCGAACGCATCGAGCATCCGGGCCGCGCCGCCGTGTCCGGTTCCGGCCTGGGACTCACCATCACGCGCCTTCTGACCGAAGCGCTGGGCGGCGAACTGACCGTCAGCAGCACGCCGGGCCAGGGCAGCCTGTTCAGCGTGCGCCTGATGCTGGCGCCGGTTCCCGCCACCCGGCGCGTCACGGGTTCGCCCGGCCGTGTCATCGAAGGCTATGAAGGCCCGCGCCGCACGGTGCTGGTGGTGGATGACGACAGCCGCCAGACCGACCTGCTGCGCGATGGCCTGGGCCGGCTGGGCTTTCATGTCCTGACTGAGAATAACGGCACGGCGGGGCTGGCGCGGGCGGTCGCCGAGGTGCCCGACATCATCCTGCTGGATATCTCCATGCCCGGCATGAACGGCCGGGATGTGGCGCGCGCCCTGCGGACGGCCCTGCCGCGCCGCGTTCCGGTCATCATGATTTCGGCCTATGCGCCGGACAGCACCGATGAGGCCTTTCACGACGATTACCTGATGAAGCCCCTGCGCCTGGAACGGCTGGTGGAAAGCCTGCACCGGCATCTGGCGCTGGACTGGATCAGCCGGCCGGGCGAGCAGGCCGCCTCCCGTCAGACGCTGGCGGACGGCGAACGCCCCGCCCCCCCGCACCTCGAAAGCTTGCGCCAGCTGGGCCAGATCGGGCATCTGCGCGGCATCCTGCTGAAGCTGGACGAGATCGGCGCGGCGCAACCGGATGCGGCCCCGACCCTGGCGGCGCTGCGCCGCCTGACCGAAGATTGCGACCTGGCCGGATTCCGCGCGATGGTGGAAGGACTGATGCGTCATGACCCGTGAACAAGGCCAGAAGCCCGTGATCCTGGCGGTGGATGACGCTTCGGACACGCTGGGCATGCTGTCGGCGGTTCTGGAAGGCGCCGGCATGACGGCGCTGGTGGCGTCGGACGCGGAAAGCGCGCTGTCGCTGCTGGGCCATATCGTGCCGGACCTGATCCTGATGGATGCCATCATGCCGCGCATGGACGGATTTGAAGCCACGCGCATGCTCAAGGCGCGCGAGAATTTCGCCCATATCCCCGTGGTCTTCATGACCGGGCTGGCCGAACCGGAAAATGTCGTGAAAGGCTTTGAGGCGGGCGGCGTGGACTACATCACCAAGCCCATCGTGCCCGCCGTGATGCTGGCCCGCGTGCGCGCCCATCTGGCGACGGCGCGGCTGGCGCAAAGCGCGCGGCGCGCGCTGGACATGTCCGGCTCCACGGTGATGGCGGCCAGCCCGGAAGGAGAGATACTGTGGGTGACGCCGGAAGGGCTGAAGCTGCTGGATGACGCCGCCGAAGACTGGCGCAACCGCCTGGCGCCCGTCCTTGCGGGCATCATCCAGGACCGGAGCGGCAATGTCGCGCTGAAGGAAACCCGGGAAGGAATGATCGTCGCCAGCTTCCTCGGCGAAAGCCAGGCGGGGGAATTCCTGCTCAAGCTCAAGGATGCGAATGCGCCAAGCGACGCGGCCGTTCTGAAAAAATCCTTCGCCCTGACCGATCGCGAGGCCGAGGTCCTGGGCTGGCTGTCCAAGGGCAAGTCCAACCGGGACATCGCGGTGATCCTGGATTGCAGCCCCCGCACCGTGAACAAGCACCTGGAACAGATCTATTCCAAGCTGCAGGTCGAAAACCGCACCGCCGCGGCGATGCGGGCCATCCATGTCCTCAGCACCAACTAGAATAGGCCCATGCCGGAACGGCGGTGTTGCGAGATCTTTCTCACGTCTAAATATCAATTAGGCGTAGGCGGCGGTTAGCCCACCGTTAGCCCACCCCTCCGATGGCTTTCCGGTTCTAAATCTGAAAAAACGCAACAAAATGAGTGGTGGGCGCGACAGGGATCGAACCTGTGACCCCTTCCATGTCAAGGAAGTGCTCTCCCGCTGAGCTACGCGCCCCACCTGCGGACTTTATCTTCTGGTCGCTCCCGCGGACGGGGCGCTCAGGCCGGGCTGTATAACCGCCCTGCCCCGCAAAGAAAAGCCGAAAACCGCCCCCGTCCGCCCTTCAGGCGGCGGCCAGCATCCGGTCCACTTCCGCCACGATTTCCCGCAGATGGAAGGGCTTGGACAGCACCTTGGCCTGTTTGGGCGCCCCCGATGAGGGATGCAGCGCCACGGCGGCGAATCCGGTGATGAACATGATCTTGAGGGCCTCGTTGCGCTCGGCGGC